>NZ_CP150660.1:3038221-3362190 GCF_038023995.1 Polaribacter atrinae | reverse complement strand
CACTTCCTGTTATAAAACCTAAATAACCATTACTTGCTAATATTTGCTCTCCTTTTTCATAGAATAACGCATATAAATCCCCTGAGCTTTGAAAAGTAGCATACTTAAAAGTCTTATAAATTTTAGACATTTCTTTCATACTTTGCATCTGTACATAAGGAGGGTTGCCAATTACAGCATCAAAACCAATATATTGACCTTCATCATTTAAAACCTCTGGAAACTCGAACCTCCACTCAAAAGAGTTATGATAAACTGCATTATTTACAATTTCTTTTTTAATTGTTAACGCTTTATCTGCCTTTGCCTTTAATTCTTTTAGTACTCTCTTGTCTGCTGCTGTTATTTTTTCATCAAATAATTTTAAATTATTTTGACGCTCTTGTTCTAAGACCACTTTCGCTTGTTCTTTACTATAATTTTCTAAAACACTATTAGTAAGTGTACTTTGAAAATTATTTTTAACCTCATTTATTATTTGTAAAACTTCTCTTTTACGGTCTTTACTATTGGTCTCTTTATACTCTAAAACAGCGTTTTTATAATCTTTAAGAGAATATTTTATAGTTTCTTGATTCCTTCTGTTTCTAAAGGCATTTTTTAAATCATCATCTAAATTAAATCGACTAATTAAAGAGTTACCACATTTAATATTAATATCTATGTTAGGTAATGTTTGTAACCTTTTTTGAGGCGTGTAATATGCGTTTTTAAGCAGTTCTATCCATAAACGAAGTCTACATATCTTTACAGAATTTGGATTGATATCTACGCCAAACAAACAGTTTTCTATAAGAGTTTGTTTCTCGTGAAATAAAGTATGCTGTACTCTTACACTTTCTTTATCTGTGGGGTTGTATTCAAATAATGCGCCTCTATCATCGATTACATACAATTCATCATTTACAATTTCTATATCGCAACGCAAAGGCATTCCTTTGGCATCTGTTAAAATGCGTAATTCGTTTTTTATAACGATTAACTCATTTAAAGCACTTACTAAAAAGTGTCCAGAACCTACTGCTGGGTCACAAATTTTAATACTATTTACAATGCTATTTAATCGCTTTAAATCATCAACTTTAAATTTCTTACCGCAATAAGATTGCAAGTCTTGAAAGGTTTCTATTTGGTCTTCTTCTTGTTCTTTAAACTTCTGAACTACTGTTCTTCTTATCGTTTCTCTACACATATACATTGTTATATATGCAGGTGTATAAATTGAACCTTCTTTATAGCCGTTTATCTTCTCGAAAATTAAACCTAAAACAGATGCGTTAATTAAAGATTTGGTTTCTTGCTCATCTTCTATACCTTCTGTACCATCTGTAGCAAAATTATAGGCATCTAAAAATTTAAAAAGATATTCTAATGTAGTAAGTTTCCCTTTTTGCTTTTTACCATTAGCATCTTTTAAAACAGTACCGCTATAAATTGCAATTTCATCATTATTTAAAGCAGATATTTCAAAGGCTTCACCTTCTAACGTATTGCGCTCAAATAAAGAACTATTTAAGTAAGGTATGTCTTTATACTTGTCTTTATATTTTGGGTGTCTTTGGTCTTCTTGTTTTGCTAATGCAGAAAAGAATAAATCATTTAAATCATCAAAACCATTTATAAATTTTGCGTTTAAGAATTTATACTTTTCATCGTTTTGATGATAGGTTAATAATTGAGATTCTAATAATTTTAAGAATAAAATTCTATTTACCCACGTTAAACATAATTCTAAACCTGCATTAAAAGGTTTATCTACACCATTAGGAATACTTTTTATGTTAGATAAGTAATCTCTATCTTCTAAATGAAATATTGTATTTTCTAATAA
Source organism: Polaribacter atrinae (assembly GCF_038023995.1). Classification (NCBI taxonomy): domain Bacteria; kingdom Pseudomonadati; phylum Bacteroidota; class Flavobacteriia; order Flavobacteriales; family Flavobacteriaceae; genus Polaribacter; species Polaribacter atrinae. The sequence continues at coordinate 3,360,359 of NZ_CP150660.1, read as the reverse complement.
AGAAGCGTAATCTCTGTCTTTAACTTCTTTTCTATTTATTATCTTTTTGCCCTTGTCTTTTACTTCCTCTAAGCCAATAATGTGCAATAACTCATTATAGAATGTTTTGTTTAATTGGTTACTGTCATTACCAAAAGGATGCCCTAGAATATGTACATCAGAAAATATTTTATATAATGTGTTTAGATTACCATCTTTTAGTTTAGATAAATTGGTCTTGGTAAAATCTAAATGAACAAAAGGCAAATCTTGCTCTATTTCTGCAATGTATTTTTTAGCTATTTCATTGTAAAATAATTCGTTTTTAGTAGTGTCTTTTAAACCATCTCTAAAATCTTTATATTCTTTTATTAAGGCTTTGTTTTTAAAGAAGTAATTGTAAAAATCTTCACTTTTAAACAAATACCATTCATAGCCATTTGTAGCAATTAGGTGTTTTATATTATTGTTGTTATTATCTAATCTTTCTCTTAAATAATATAACAACAACTCTTGTAATGCTTTTCTATTGAGATTGTCTTCTCTTAAAAATTCGGCTTTGTTACTTGGCTTTTTTGCTTCTATAATTACCCCTATATCAGATGTTGGTTTATCTTCTAAATAAATAGCTAAATCTATTCTGTCTTTAGTATTGATATAATTATTAGCATAAAAAGTAGTATTAAAAAAAGTTGTAAAATGAGATTTAATATGTTCTTCACTTTCTCCATTATCGTCACTTAATTTTACAGCATTAATACAATCTTGTAATTGTACTATAAAGTTTGTAACGTCTTTTCTTAAAGGTTTGTGTTTTCTATATGCAGGATTTAATGCTTTTCTGGTATTTGTTTTGTTCATTTAAATAGCCTCTTTTTTTGTAATCATTAAAAGTACCAAAATCAATTGAGATATAATTATGGGAATCCATATTTATATAAACATATAAGAATATAAATGTATAAAAACATAAATGTATAAATAGATATATGTGTGTTTATATAAAGTGATTTAATGAACTTTAAATTAAGAATTTTTAATACTATGAGAGTAGGGGCGTTTTATTTTTTTTGATAGATATGTAAACGAGGGTAATTTTAAGTTAAAATTACCCTCGTCTCTTTTCCGTTTTAAAAATAATTTGATTTTCTCTTCATAGCAATGCTTGAAAAATCAGATTGTTTTTAAAATGCCCCCAAGCGGGAGGCGCCACGTAAGATTTGTATATTTATATAAATCTATAAGTATACTTTTGTACAAGTGTATAAAAATTATTTTTCGTTCAAAACTAAATCTCTAAACTCGATTAACTTTTGCTTTAATATATGAAATTTCAATTTTTGATCTATACAATTAATACTTACGGCTGTAATATCTGCGGAGTAAACATCTGCTTCATTAATTTTATGCCATTTAGAGTTTGAACATAAGTCTTCAACTCCTTTTTCAATTAAACCTTCTTCAAATCCTGAAACATCTAATTCAACTACAAAGAAAAAATTATCAAAGACTTTAAAACCTTCTGAATGATTAGCTGTGTTTTTTCTTATCATGTTTTTTAGTAGACCAACAATAACATTACTATCTTTTAAATACATATTTATGCCCTTTTTACTTGTTAAAAATTTTATTAATTACAAAGTTTCCAACCATCATTTGTTTTTTTATATTTAACTTGTTTAAATACTTCTTTAGGATTCAACTTCTCATGTGCTTCTCTAAAAAAAGGAGTTTCATTAATACGAACAAATTTCACTCTTACATCTGCAATATTTTTCTCTGGTATTTCGTGAATTTCTTCTATGCTTCCAAAAGTGTATTCACAAATTCTAAACTTACCTGAAATTTCTCCTCTAAAACCTTTTTTAGAGCTAATTAAGAACTCTTTAGCTTTAGGAGTTAAGTTTACTTCATATCTATCTTTCATTATATAACTTCTTTTTATACGCTGTAATTCTCCAACGGTATAAAGTCCTTCTTTTTCTAATTTTTTATAGGATTCTATAAAGTTTCCATTCCTTTTTTTATAACTATCTGACCTTTCTATAATTCCGTAAGAAGATGTATTCGTTTTTATAAGATTTTCTCCTGCCTGACAAGTAATAAATAAGGATTCAGCTTTGCTAGTAGTTAGTTTGTCTGAACTACATGATGTTAATAATGTGAAAAGTAAAAATGTTAGGATTGATGTTTTGATTTTCATAAATTTATAATTAGTGTTAGTTGTTTTTTAATTTTTAGGCACAAAAAAAACGTGGAACTGAATCTTAATGAACTAGAGGTATCGCCAAACACCTTTTCCTCCAAATAAGAACAGCCCACGCAGAACGTGGGCGTCTTAGTTTTGACTGTGGAGGATTTAAAAATTGGCGATTTTCTAGTTCCAAATCAAAAGCTAAACGCTTTATATGTTTATTTTATAGTTATATTTTTTCTTATATTCTAGTATTAATTATTACAAATTTAAGATTTTTTTTACTGCTCTCATTAGAAAATGCTAAAAATACCTCTTAACTATATGATACATTTATATTTTTTTCATTTATATAAAGTTATAAGTGTATAAAGCTATAAATGTCTATATATAGCTTTATACATTGTTCCAAGTTTTAATCAAAAGTTTACATTTTAAAACCCCTGTTTTTTTTATTCATTCGTTTTTCTTGTTCTTCATATGATAATTGTTTTTCAATCCCTTTTAAAGAATATTTTCTATCAATATCAGAACCTTTTATATAAACACCTTTTTCATCTATAAAACCTATTCCTCTACCTTTTTTTGTTTTAACTCCCATATTTTTTAAATGAAATTCAAAATCTTCAAAAGAATCAGATTGATTAATAGCAGATTTAATTTTTTCTTCCAATGGTGCAATTCTTTTATCTCCTTTCACAAATACCTCCTGTTTTTTTACTGCTTCTAATACACGTTTTACTTGTCTTAGCTTGTACTTGTTTTCTATCATTCTACAAAAGTCCATATTTTGATAATGCGTGTAACTATCACTAACTGCTAAATTATTAGATTGTATACGTGATGCTACAATATGAATATGTTCCTTATTTGTACCTTCTTCATGCATATACACAGCATAAGGATTCTCTTTAAAACCAATCATTTTAGCATAATCGTTTGAAATATCAATCCATTCTTGGGTATTTAATTTTCCTTTGTCTTCTGGAGCAATTCTTATTTTGATATGAAAAGTATTTTTTACACATCTATCATTAAGAGCGTTGTTTCTTTCTATCTGAGAGTTTATTTCAGTACTATTTCCGATACATTTATTGGACGCTATTAATTCTCCTCCACGTTCACAATAATCAAGCGCATTTTGTAAGTATGCTATGGATTCTAATTTAGCGATCATTATTGTCAAGTAATTTTAGTTCTTCTTTTAATTCTTGCTTTTTTATTTCTCGTTGATAAGTGCTTAAAAGAGTATGATATTCTTTCATAAACAAGGTGTCTTTTTGCTTTATCTTTTTTAGAATATCATTTGCAATGGTGTTTTCATTGTTTTTAAAATCTTTTAAATAGACATAATTATAGAAAAGTTCATATTCTTCTTTTTCTTTACTTAATGAGCTATTATTTATAAAATAGGCAGGAAGATATTTTATAGAACTCCATATAATAAGTAAACTAAAAAGCATAATAATTAATGTCTTAGGTTTAAAGTGTGATTTACTCCCTAATAAACTGAATTCAGTATAATTATTTACATTAGGAGTTACTGCATTTTCTTTTATAGAATCATCTATTTCTTTTTTAGATAGAATTTTTTGATCAAGTACATGTTGATTACTAATAGTTGTTTCTATTAAGTTTTTTAACTCTTTATTCTCTTCTGAGAAAACATGGCTTAATTCTGTTTGGTCTATATTATTTACATCTTTAGAAATAGCGTCTAATTTATCTACTACTTTTTGCATTAAAGTAAAGATGGCATTGTTTGTGTTTTCTTCCATAATAATGGTTTATAATTTTGAATTGATTTCTATAATGTGGTTATTGATATGTTTAATTTCGTTCAAAACGACTTGTTGGTCTTTGATTAAAAATTGCTCATTTGAATTTAATTTCTTTGCTATCTGATTTAAATTATTTCCAATTCTAATTAAAGAAGTCAAATATTTCTTAGTATCTAAATCATGTACTTTTTTTGTAAATATTGGTTTACCTAATTTTTCTAAAACTGCATTTCTGTAAAAAAAAGAAGGTTTTATTTGTAATGATTCACATTGAATTTTAATGACTTCTTTATCCTCTGCATTGAGGTAAAAAACGACCTTTACTTTATTGTTTGAATCTGATTTCATTTTTCTTTTGTTTTTTTTCTTATGAACATTTTCTGTGAATAAGCCAGCGGGTTTTGATTTCTTTTTAGGGCACGAAGTAGGCACTAAAAAGGAATTAAAGCCACGACTGGCTAAGAACTGACTACTTTAATTTTGATTCATTAAATAATCATTTAAATCATTGAAGTTTTTGTAATCAATTCTTTTGTCTATAATTTTATTATTTGTATTTTCTATTAAAAAATTGGTAGCTTGGTCTCCGCTAGTATCGTTGTCAAGGAAAACTTTGATTATAGAATAATCTCCTAGTAAATCAATAACTTTTTTTATCATAGAAGTAGAGTTTAAAATGATAAAATTTTCTTTAGGTATTTCTTTTTTCAAAGTGAGATAAGAAAGGAAATCAGACCAAGATTCAAATATTGAAACAACATCAGAATTATTATTTATGGTTGTAATTTCTTTCTTTCCTAAGCAACCTTTAAAGAATTTATTTCTAATTTCCAATCCTCCTATATCATTCATAAAACCAATTCCGAATAAATCTTTACCCTCAGAAAAAGAGTAATGAACTTGAAAACAAAATCGCTTTGCAAATGTTAAATTGATTTTCCTACTACTTAAATAATCTAATAATATTTGATTCGTTAATTCTGTTACTTTTTTAATAGAATAGGTTGGCGTTTGTTCATTCTTAACATGTTCTTTTTGCTGGTGAATAGAAAAAGTACCTCCTGATAAAATAACTAAGGCTTCTTTAATAGAACAATTATTGTATTTCATTATAAAGTCAATTATTGTTCCTCCAACACCTTCAGAGAAATCATACCAAGCGTTTTTGACAATGTCTACTTTAAATGATGGGGTTCTTTCATTTTTTCTAAAAGGAGAGTAAAACCAAACGTCTTTTATAGTGGTTTTACCTGTTCTAAAACCTTGTTTTTTCAGATAAGAAACTAAATCTATTATTTTTGCTTTTTTACAATTCATTTTTATTTTTCTTTTGGTGATTTTATCTTACCCATCTTACCTTTTTTATGAAATAGGTAAGATGGGTAAGGTGATTTGATGAAAACTTTTATTTTTTTCGTAACTGAATTAAGTATCCTTTTACTCCTGTGGTTCTGCTGTTAACCCGCTTGAACTTTAATTTTCTTAAAATTTTACCAATCGTTATGTGGCTTACGGATGAATACTCTTTCTTAATTATCATTGTAATTGTTGTGGTTGTCATAAAATCATCTCTATTATCAGATTTTTCAAACAGTTGATTTATTAACTCTTCTTCGATAGTTGTGTGCTTATAGTTTTCATTCCTTTCTTCATTTTCTTTTATGTCATTCACAGTTAAATCACAATTAAAACTTTTGTCCTTGTAAGCTAGATGAAAAGCTTGCTCCCAAACCTTATTGATATCGATGTCTTTTGAGTAATTAAAATCAATTTGTCCTATGAGTTCAATGCAAACCCATCTAACATTACCTGTTTCATCTCTTAAAAAATTTATGAGGTTAGTTGAGCCTATAAAGGAGCAATTTCGGGTCTGATGTGAATTGTTTTTTGCGTACGGTAGCCTTATGTTTATGTGTGTTTTTGAAAACATCGATTTATAAGCGTTTATGTATTTTATCGAAAGTTTATCTATTTCATCTAGATTGATTAAGAGGTTTTTACACAGTTGGATTAATCCATCTTTATCATCACTGATGTTCTCTGCGATATGTTTTTTTAATTCAGGCGGACAAAAAAACCTACATAGACTACTCTTTCCCGAATTTTGTTTTTCTTGAAGAAACACAAGACATTGCTTGTTGTAGAAGTTTTCTTCCAATGCAGTTTTTATACTTCTTCCAAGCCATTTTTTTAAGTGATATTCAAAAAACACATTATCATCAGTTGGAATGTATGAGGTTAGGTTTTTAATATGATCTACTCCATCCCATTTATTAAGATTATTAAAGTATTGCTTTAAGGGGTTAATTTGTTTTATATAATTAGAACCTAAATATGTTTCTAATTCAAATTTTTTAAATTTAATTTTCTTTTTGGTTAGTTCAATCATTAAAGATTTTTCATTGAGAACTTCCCATTCTTTAGAGCCTTTGTACCTAATTAGTAATTCGTGTGTTATTATATTGAGTACGATTTCATATCTACCGTTCACATATTTATGAATCGTATCATACACTGTAGTGTTCTTTAGTAATTTATTATTTATGTATAGTTCTTCATTATCCATTTTTGTAAATAGAGTTTTAAACCGTATATTTGCCACATACGGTATAGGTTAATACTGTTTTAAAAAAATAATAAAGCGTAAAAGAGTTGGAGCTCCTTTACGCTTTTCTTTTGTATTTTATTGATTTTACTTCTTGAAGTGAATTAAAGATTTCTTCGTGTTTGATACGAACTGAATCTCCAATTTTAAAAGCTTTTATTTCACCAGCCTTTATTTTATTTCGTACGGTAAGTTCTGTAACTTTAAAAAGCGAGCTTGCTTCTTTAACTGTATACAGTTTTTGACTTAGGTCTTCTTTAGGTCTATTAAGTATTTGGTTTAATAAACTCTTTACTTCTTTTAAATCCGAAGATTGTATTAATAAATGAGTGTTGTCCATAAAATTATAGCTTTAGTATTAATTATGGTACAAACCTAATAACTAGACATAACGAGTATTCCCTATTTAGGAAAAATAGGTTAAATAGGCAGCTTTAAATACTGTTTTAAATAAAATAGACTATAAATTTTCTATTTCTATAGTATTTAGAAAAACTAATTTTGCAAAAACGGACTTAAAAGGATCATGTGATTTATCGATTGAACTATCTGTTGAGTTATTAAAAATCTTTCCAAAATCAGATTCATCTAAAATTTCATCAAAATAAACTTGTGATAAAACAATAATTTTCTTCTTATTTCCACGCTTATTGAGATTTACAAGACCTAATAAATGAAATTTTGTAAGTAACACATATATCTGATTCTTTTTAGGAAGAAAACCTCCTTTTATCCATTTACCATTTATTTCTATAACTCCATTTTCAATCAATAATTTTTCAATTTTCAGATTGAAAATATCTTTTGGGAAAAAATTATAAAATTCTTGTTTTTGTAATTCACTAGACATTTGACTTTCTATGGAAGAATCTTTTAAAGAAATAAGTTCTTCTTTTTTTTCAACTTTAATCTCGTCAATATCTGTGCTTTTTTCAGCATTTTGAATTTCATCAATTTCATCTCTGAATTTAGATTTATTACTTTTAAAAACACTCGAAAACGAAAGTTCTAATACTATCTTCAGATAAGCAAGTATTGAAAATACGAGTACAGGAATCATAGCCCATAATAAAACTTTTATGATAAAAGTAGACTTTGTGGTATACAGTTCATAGATACTACTTAATAAATAATAGATTAAAAAAATGATTAATGGAATTAAAACAAATAAACTCTTTTGTTTCTTAAAGAGTAATAAATATTTTTCTTTAATCTTCTTAATTTTATAAACTAATAAAATTACAGCATCAGTAAAAGTGTTTAAAAAAATAGCTATTTTCTTCATATTATCTCTTTATGCTTTTTTCAATTTAGGTAATGGAATATTAAACACTTCGTCCATAGCTTCTTTCTTTTCTGGTTCACTAACTTGATAATACTGATTTAGCGTTTTCATATCTCTATGTCCAGTAATAGATGCAATTAATTTATCGCTCTTCCCCTGTCTCTTCATCATTGTAATAAAGGTTCTTCTAGCGGTATGAGTACTTATTCTGTCATAGTAAAACATTTCTACCTTTATATTTTCTTTCCCTTTAGTAGTTACTTTCTGAACAAGGTCTGTATATCCAAGTTCTTGAAAAACCTCTTTGATATACTCGTTTTGCTTTTGATTAGCTATTAAAGGAAGTTTATAATCGTATTTTTTTAAGAGATATTTTGAAATACTTGTTAGCGGTATTTCTCTTGCTGGCTTTGAGAGATCTTTATCTTCTTTAAGAATTATATTTTCGTTGGTTACATTACTTTTCTTTATCAATGATAATTCACCAAATCTCATCCCTGTAACACAAGCAAAAACAAAAACGTCTCTTACTCTTTCATGTTTTTCTAAATCAAAATCAAACTCAAGTAATTTATTTAAGTCTTCAATTGTTAAGGCTATTTGTTTTGTTATTACTCTTTCAAGTTTCTTAAAGGAAATAAAAGAATCATTATATGTGTATTTATTTTTTAAAGACCAAAACAAAAATGTTTTTATCAATCCTAAATTCCTAGAATACGTATTATTAATATGCTTTAAATCATCCAAACAATAAGCTGTAAACTCACTATAAAAACGATCATTAACACTAGTAAAAGTTAGTTTATATTTTTTTTCATTTTCGAATTTTGTAAGTAAATTTTTAATATTCTTATATCTTTTAACAGTAGCAGCTGACCATTCTTTACTATTTGTTTTCTCAGCAGTAAAAGCATCATAAGCTTCAAAAAAAACATTTGCTTTGCCTGTAGTTTTTTTAAACTCTTCATCAAAAGCTGACTTCAACGTTTTTGATGTAAAATCCTCTTTCATTTTCTTATATAAACTAGCTGTTTCTAAGAAAAGGTTTGAATGTCTATCTAATTGTAATTTTATACTATTAGAAAACTTAGAAGTTTTACCCCTTGACAATGGTAGCTTATTTTTAAAATCCCAAAACTTGGGCTCAATTTTTTCACCTGTAGAATAAACAAAAGTTTTACCCTCATTTTTGAAAGATGATGTAAAGTAGATAAGTGTTTCTTTTTCTTGATTCGGATGCTTTAGCTTAAAAGAGTATTTCATAGTTAAAATTTATAGGTGCTGTTTTAGGTGCTGAAAATGTTATATCAGGTTATACCTCTAAACTTTAACGAATATAAGAAAACCCTTAAAATAAAGGGTTTTATAGCTAATTATTATTTAAAATAATTTTTAGTAATAACAAATACAATACTCGGCGTCTCCACAATTAAAAAAACCTGTAAATATTTTATTTACAGGTTTTTTATTTTTTAAAGATTATTTTTATCAATTTCTTCTAGAACCTCCTCTAGAACGCCCTCCACCACTTCTATTTTTTCCTTGAACATTCATTTTTTGACCAGCAAAACTACCAAACTTATATACAAAAGTTAGCATAAAATATTGTTCTAGAATTTTATTTTCTACGTCTTGAATATAGGTTTCTGTTACAGATCTTCTATAACCATTATTTTTTCCAAGCATATCGTAAGCCACAACAGAAAGTGTTGCTTTGTTATCCCAAAGCTCAACACCTAAGCCTGCATTCAAAAAAACGGCATCTCCATCAAACTCATCACCTACCCTACTATTGTAACGATAAGAAACCCTATTAGATAAAAATGAATTTTTAAGAAAAAACACGTTAGAGTTTATATCTAAATTCTGCACAAAATAACTGTTATCATTAAACGCATCGGTATCATAAATACTCTTATTTTGAGAATAACTGTATGTTGTAGTTACATCAACTTTGTTATCATAAGAATAGCTAAAAGAAAATGAAGGTTTTAAAACGGTTGTTTTTGCTGTAAATTTCACATCATTTTGAATAGACAAACTATTCTTATAGTTCGCATTAAAACGTGCATTTAAATTGATATTTGTTTTTCTGTTAAAATACGATTTTGAAACCGCTACATTTCCAGTATAAGAATAATCACCATCAATATTACTATAAGTGGTGTACCTATTTAGATCGGCATCTGTAATGGTAGAATTTATAATTTTATCTTTAATAAATTGAGCTCTAAGGTTTCCTGAAATATTGATATTATTGTACGCTAAATTATTTTGATATTGAAAACGTGCATTATGACTTATTCCTGGTTTTAAAAGCGGATTACCTACAATTACATGTGTAATATTACTTACATTTTCTACGGGTTGTAACTGCCCTACGGATGGTAAATCTACATTTTGATCATACTCTAATGAGATATTTTTATATCCATTTTCATCTCTATAGCGCACTCTTCCTGAATAGGTTAAATAGTCAAAATCTGCCTTAAAATCACGAGCAGTTACCAACTCATCTTCATAATCTCTGTAAGTGTTTGTATAAGCTCCTTCTACCTCAAAACGAAGTTCTTTATACTGATATCTTAATTTTAATGCAGGCCTTAAGGTTGTGGTAACATATTTACTATCTGAACTTAGTAGCTCATTAAAATCATTATATTCTTCTGATGCATCATCAAAATCATAAATATACTTTTCACTTTTTGTAGTAATAACTGTTGCCTTATATCTAGGCATTAACCTAAAATTTGTAAATAATTCTTTACTCCAAAAGGCATTAAAACTAATATCACTACTATTACTACTATTACTATAGGTCGTATTAATTTGATCTTGAATAACTGTTTTATCACTATTAACAAGAATGTTTTTAGAGTATTTTTGACTATCTGAATCTGTTTTGCTGAAATCTGTACCTAAACTTATATTTAAATAATCTGCTTTATTATTTAAAACAGGTGTAACCGAAAATTCATTTTTAAATTCGCTACTAGATGAAGTAGATTCGCTATTAGAACTATAATCACTTACTAAATCTCCATTGTCATAATACGACTCACTTTTTACAGAACCACCAGATTCTTGATTAGAGCTCTTGAAATCTGTTTTGTTAGATAAACGGACTTTTTTATTGGAAGAAGTACTTTTTGGTTTTATAATAAATTTTAAATCAGCTCCGGCTGTATGACTATCTGAATCTGAGAAACTACTACTTTTAGAGTCTGTAATATAATTTAAGTCGGGTAAAAAAGTTTCTTTATGACTTATGTTCTCAAAATCTCTATCTTGTGCACTATACCTATAATTACCGTTTACACTTGTTTCATTCCATTTCCCTTTTGTATAATTTGCTCCAACAAAATCAGATTCTATATACCCATTACTAGTGTCTGTATCTGGTAAAGAATTAATCCCTTTAGAAAGATTTATATTATTTTTTCCGGCAATAACGCCTATTTATTTACCGTCTATTAATTTAAAAATATTTGCATTAGCTTGGTACTTTTCATCTGTACCATAACCTAGCTTCACATCACCAAAAGTAGCTCTGTTCTTCCCTTTTTTAATTTTAAAATTAATCTCCTTGGTGCCAGAATCCGACTCCTCTTCAGTAAATTTTTGATTATCGGTTTTATAATCTGTTACTTGTACTTTACTAATAACATTACTTGGCAGGTTTTTTAAAGCGATATCTCCTTTTTGCTCACAAAAAAACCGCATTCCGTCTACATTTATAGCTGTTACTTCTATTCCGTTTACCGTAATAATACCATCTATATCGATGTCTACTCCTGGTAATTTTTTTAATAAATCATCAGCCTTATCATTCGGCAAGGTTTTAAAACTATCTGCATTGTACTCTACAGTATCTTTTTTAATTAAAACAGGCGGAGCTCTCGCTATAATTGTAATAACATCTAACTCTTCTATATCGTTATTTAGCACAATGTACCCAATATTTAATGTGCCACTAAGTGGTACTTTAACAACCTTAACATAAGGTTGGTACCCCAAAGATGCTATATTAAAAATCACTTTAGCATCCTCTCCAGAATTTACTCGTAAAGAATATTCACCATTTTTATTTGTAATACCATAAGCTATGGGAACACTATCTTTTACACTCTGTACATATACTGTTGCTCCATTTAAAACAATAGAATCTTGATCTTTAAGAACACCTTCTAAAGTAAATTTCTGAGAAAATAAGGTAGAAGAAATAAATAACAAAAATAATAGTAGTGTTGTTTTCAATTTGTGATGGTTTAGTTTCAACAACTTTGATACAAAAAAAACTATAAGGTTTAAAATAAAAATGTTAAATAAACCTTAATTTTATCCTAAAAAAATATATAAATTTACAAAATAGATGCACTTATATAGATAATACGACAAAAAACAAATTCCCTTTTAGGATGAGAATCTGAATTTCAACTAAATATTTACAGTTAAAATTAAAAAAGCCTTCAAAATTTTGAAGGCTTTTCTATTTTTTTTAGAATTTAGTTCTTTTCGAGTTTTAATCTTTTTAATACAATAGCTTTAAAAAAATAAGGGACTTTTAAAAATTTGGTTTTACAATTACGACAACTATAAAGTTTAGAATTAGGAATTAATTTTAAAACTAAACTACGAGTTAGTCTTTTTCTAAAACTAGATTTACATGACGGACATTTAGGCATTTTGGAAGATTAATTAATTAGTTAGTCTATTAGTTCAATTATAAGTAAGCTTCTGAATATCAAGTAAACAAATCCACATCTTATTTACAAAAAAGAGTATCACAAAGAAGAGAATCTGCATAACGTTACACATTTTTATGACTTTCATAAATTAAAAGTATATTTTTGCTAAATACTGTAAATAAATTTTGAAAAAAATAATCGTTTCTGTCACAAATGACTTATCAACAGACCAACGTGTTGATAAGGTTTGCGGTACGTTACATCAAAATGGTTTTAAAATTATTTTAATAGGTAGAAAACTAAAGAATAGCCAACCTTTAAATAGAAAATATTCCACAAAAAGAATCCGATTAGTTTTTAACAAGGGGTTCTTATTTTATGCTGAGTATAATTTTCGTTTATTTTTTATTTTGCTTTTTTCTAAAAAAGACATATTGCTGTCTAATGATTTAGACACCTTATTACCCAATTATTTAGTTAGCATTTTACAGGGCAAAAAAATAGTTTATGACAGTCATGAGTTATTTCCAGAAATTCCTGAATTAGTACACAAACCTTTTGTTAAAAAATGTTGGTCTAATTTAGAAGCTTGGATACTTCCAAAACTAAAAAACACATACACGGTTTGTAATAGTATTGCTGCATTTTATCACAATAAATACAAAACCGACTTTAAAACAATTATCAATTTACCTAAAGAAAAAGAAATTCAGTTGGGTAAATTTCCTTTTCACTCTAAAGATCAAAAAATTATTTTATATCAAGGTGCTGTAAATTTAGGAAGAGGCTTAGAATTAATGATAGATACCATGCCTTTTTTAGAAAATACACTTTTAGTAATTATTGGTGATGGTGACCTATTTAATAACTTAAAACAGCAAGTAAAGAATAATAACTTAACGCATAAAATTCATTTCTTAGGGAAGATTTCTCCGAAGCAACTACACAAATTAACTCCTTTGGCTAATTTAGGTATTAGTGTAGAAGAAGATTTAGGTTTAAACTATAGATTTGCCTTACCCAATAAAATATTTGATTACATCCAAGCAGAAGTACCTATTTTAGTTTCTGATTTACCTGAAATGAAACAAATTGCAATAGACTATAAAGTAGGAGAAGTAGTTACAAATAGAAGCCCTAAAAAACTTGCTACGCAAATTAAATCTATACTAGAGAAAGATTTTTCTACAGCACTAAAAAAAGCCAAACAAGAATTAGTTTGGGAAAAGCAAGAGAGAAAATTGCTTGCTATTTTCAATAATTTAAAATAACTATTTTTTATATTGATGAGGATTTTCTCTAATACCTTTTTTAAACAGTTTACGCAAACTAGAACGCATACTGTTATCTATTCTCAAAAAAACATCTTTCACTTTTTCTGAAGATCTACCTCTAAATGTTGTTATATGAAAGGTATCTGAAACTAAAATTGGTGTATCAGAAAAATAATAATTAGACACACAGCACCTTGTATCATCCTTTAAAACTTTACTTACAGAATGCCAAGAATTTTGGTGAGTTGTCATAACAACCAACCTATTAAATTTACTTTCTAAAGTGGTTTGTGTCTTTTTTAATCCTTGTGGCCAAATTTCTAAGTGACCGCCATTTTCTGTATTCCAATTAGGTGTTACGTAATACAAAAGATTTAAAACTCGCCATCTATTTCTATCCTTATCATGAGAATTATCTAAATGCGGATTTAAAAAATTATCTTTTTCCATTAAAGATAATCCTCCAGCATACAAATGCTCATCCTCAAAAATCTCTTCTAATTCGCAAATTTCAGAAACCAGTGCAACTACTTCTTTATTTTGAAATGCATAAATAACTTCTTCTAAAAGTGTATTATAATCATCCATTTGGTACGCTGTAAATTTAAATTCTCTTAAATTCTTTTTTCGAACAGCTTGCTTTGTAGTAGGAAATTTATTGTGAATTTCTAACGCTAATTCTTCAGGTAATAAATCATCAATAAAAAAATAACCAATAGTTTCTTTAGATTTTAAAAACTGTGCTTTTAAAACCTCTTTATTAGCTATTAATTTAGTACAAATTAAATGAGCTATTTCATTTCTATTCATGCTTTAATTTTAAATGACACATATAACTTACCTTCATACAATTTAAGAAAAAAACAGAAGATTGTTTAATGGCTAATTTTTCAAAAAAGAGATGAAACATTCCAACTATTCTTGTCATTCTTACAGCTGCTATTCTTCTAACCAAACTTACTAAAGGCATTTCTTCGGTGTCGATTAGATTTTGTTTATCAATAAAAATAAGGTTTTCCATTGCTTCTTTAGTTTTAGCAACAAACAAATCATTTTTATCTAAACCTAAATGATACACCTCATTATTTATGTGTTCGATTATATGTCCTTTCTTTATCAGCTCTAAAGAAAACAACAAATCTTCTCGTCCATATTGTATTAATTTTTCTTCAAATTTCACACTATTAAAGGTTTCTTTCTGAATTAAAAAATTAGAGGTAAAAAAATATTTATCTGGATGTGCAATACGTTTTTCTACAGAAATCTCTTCATGTTTTTTACCGTATTTATAACGTAATAACTTAAAGTTTTCTTTTATATCTTCATACAATAATCCTCCACAAAAAACAGTCTTATCTTTTGCAGAGCAACTAATATATTTTCTTATAAAATTAGATTTTACAGGAATAACATCTGCATCTAAAAATAACAACCAATTGTAAGTTGCTTTTTTTGCTAACAAGTTTCTAATAGCACTTCTACCAATATTATGCTCTAGACTTTTAAAACTAGAAAAAGAAAGTTTATTTATTTCTTTATTTTTTACATTTAATGGCGACTTAGAACCATCATCTAAACAAATAATTTCGAATTTTATATTTTCTAAAATTAACTGTTGATGTATTTCTTGCACCAAAAAAAAAGCATTGTAATTATATGTTGGTATCAGTACAGATAGCATTATACAGTTGCTTTTTGGGCAACTTCAAACAACTCCCCGCCTTCACACTTTAATGTTTTTTGTTTGAACTTTACAATTAATTGATAATCGTGTGTTGCCATTAAAATGGTTTTTCCACTTTTATGAATTTCGTTTAAAAGTTCCATCACTTCTAAAGAAGTTTTTGGGTCTAAATTACCCGTTGGCTCATCTGCCAAAATTAATTCAGGATCATTTAACAACGCTCTTGCAATAGCTATTCTTTGTTGTTCTCCTCCAGAAAGCTCATATGTTTTTTTATAAGCTTGAGTTTTCATACCTACTTTGTCTAAAACCTCGTTAATTTTATCTTTAATCTTACTCTTATCTTTCCAACCAGTAGCTTTTAAGACAAACTCTAAATTTCCAAAAATAGTTCTATCACTTAACAATTTAAAGTCTTGAAAAACAATTCCTATTTTTCGTCTTAAAAAAGGAATTTCTTTTTCTTTTATTTTTTTTAAATCAAAATCTACAATACTACCTGCACCTTTTTGTAATTTTAAATCTCCGTATAGGGTTTTCATCAAACTACTCTTACCACTTCCTGTTTTACCAATTAAATAATAAAACTCTCCTTTTTGTATTGATAAATTTACGTTAGACAATACCAAATTTTCTCTTTGATAAATCTCTGCGTTTTCTAAAAATAAGACTGGTTTTTCCATAAAAAACTTGTTTTTACAAACTTAAAAGTTTTGAACGATTTTATACTATGAATTATAAACAATTCTTATTTTTGAACTAAAATATTTTTCGTATTTTTTCTTCTAACATCAAACAAAATTAAAATAAGTTCGTTATTCATTCTAGGTATCAAAAATAATTATATGAAATTAATTTTTATAAAAAAACGTTTTATTACATGTTTCTTATTATTAATTGTTTTTGCAGGTTATAGTCAGCAAACAATTGTAGAAACAAATCTTTTTACAAAATACAATAATGCTATAAAATTATTTAACGAAAAAGCCTATGCTGCCGCACAAACAAGTTTTATAGCAATACATAAAACGGCTACTACAGCCTCTAATTTAAAAGCAGATGCTGCTTATTATGATGCTATGTGTGCTGTACGATTAAAGCAGCCAGAAGCAGACAAAAAAGTACTTGCTTTTATTGAAGAGAACCCTAATAGTAGTAAAAAAAATACAGCCATATTTACGGTTGCAAATTATTACTTTGCCAATAAAAAAGCGGCTTATGCACTTAAATGGTTCAAAAAAGTAGATGCCAGTTACCTTTCTACAGAAGATAAAAAAGAACTCAATTTTAAAATGGGCTACTCTTATGTGGTTACCAACAATTTGCCATTGGCTAAAGAAAAATTTCTTCCTTTAATTAATGATGCCAAATACGGGAACGATTCTAGATATTATTACGGCTACATTGCTTATAAATTAGAAGATTATGGCATTGCAGAATCTACCTTTAAAGAAATTGCAGACAATGAAACCTATCGTGTAGAAATTTCTTACTATTTATTAGATATTAGTTTTCAGGCAGGTAAATTTGAACGTTGTATTACGGTTGGTAAACAATTGATTAACACTTTTAAGAGAAAAGACAGGTCTGAGATTTCTAAAATAATTGGTGAGAGTTATTTCAATTTAGAAAAATATAGTGAAGCAATTCCGTATTTAAAAGCATATACTGGTAAAAAAGGAAAATGGAACAACACCGATTTTTATCAATTAGGATATGCCTATTACAAGCAAAACGATTTTGAAAACGCAATTAGTAATTTTAATAAAATTATTGACGAGAAAAACTTTGTTTCTCAAAATGCATATTATCATTTAGGTGAGTGTTACCTTAATTTAGATAAAAAAACAGAGGCTTTAAATGCTTTTAAAACGGCTTCTGAAATGGATTTTGATAGAAAAATTAAAGAAGATGCTGCTTTAAATTATGCTAAATTAAGTTACGAAGCAGGAAATCCTTTTAAAAGTGTTGCAGAAGTTTTACAAGAGTACTTAAAAGAATACCCAAAATCTGTAGCTTATGAAGAAATTAATGATTTAGTAGTTTCTTCTTTCTTACATCAGCAAGATTTTAAAGGTGCTTTAGAGTTTCTAAATAAAAAGAAAACTGAGAAAAATAATTCTTTAATTTCTGAAGTTTCTCTGTACAGAGGTATTCAGTTATTTAATGATCAAAAATTAGAAGAAGCATTGCCTTTGTTTGTTGCAGGTAAAAAAGCTACAGACATATCTATAAGTGAAAAAGCTAAATATTGGGAAGCAGAAACTTTATATCAATTAGAGAGCCCAAAAGAAGCACTATCTAAATTTACTGCTTTAAAAAGGGAGTTAAAATCAAATAGTGAAGATTTTAAACTACTTGACTACAATATAGGGTACAGTAATTTTACATTAAAAGAATATGCTAGTGCTGCCGTTTCTTTCGAAAATTTCTTACAAGATGGTACTATAGAAAAAGACATTAAAGACGATGCATTTATTCGTTTGGGTGATAGTTACTTTGCGCTTAGAAATTACAGAAAAGCAATTGACGCTTATGCTGCCGTTGTTAATACCTATGGTGCAGAAGCAGATTATGCACAATACCAAATAGGGATGAGTTATGGTTTTATAGAAAATAACCAAGCTAAAATTAATGCGCTTACCAATGTTGTAAATAAATACCAAATTTCTAACTTAAAAGATGATGCTTTATTTCAACTAGCAAATACATACACCTTAATAAAGGATAATAACAAAGCACATCTTGCTTACAATAGGTTAATAGAAAAACACCCAAATAGTATTTTTCTACCAAAAGCATTAGTGCGTCAGGGCTTATTATATTATAGTGAAAATGAGAGTAAAAAAGCACTAGAAAAATTTAAACAAACTACGAGTCAATTCCCAAATTCTCCTGATGCTTTTGAAGCAGTTGCAAATGCTAGAAATATTTATATTGATAATGGCAACTTAAACGAATATGTAGATTGGATCTCTGGCTTAAAATTTATCAATGTTACAGATTCAGATTTAGACAATACGACCTTTGCTGTAGCAGAGAAAAAATATTTTGAAGCTAAAGATGGTAATGAAATTATAATAGCACTTTCTAAATACACCATTTCTTTTCCTGATGGAATTCACAAACTAAAGGCTAATTATTACTTGGCAGACATCTTATTTAAAGAAAAAGAATTTAACAAGGCTATAGCCTATTATCAAAATGTTTTAGAAGAAGGACAAAATGAATATAGCGAAGATTCTCTTGCCAAATTAGCACAAATATTTCTTGAAAGGGATGAATTTGAAAATGCCATACAAATTTTAGATAGATTAGAGTTAGAAGCTTATAGTACAGAAAACATATTATTTGCTCAGAGTAATCTTATGAAAGGCTATTTTGAGACATCATCATATAATCAAGCAATAGAATACGCTAAAAAAATTCTTGCAAAAGATAAATTAAATAGCCAACTAGAAAACGATGCTAAAATAATTATTGCACGAGCTTCCTTAAAAAATGAAGATTTTTACACTGCAGAAGAATATTATACAGAACTAGAAACGAAGGCTTCTGGTGAATTAAAAGCAGAAGCATTGTATTATAATGCTTTCTTTAAAAATCAACAAAAAGAATACCTAGATTCAAATAAAACGGTTCAAGATTTAATAGCAAATTACTCTTCTTATAAATATTGGGCTGTAAAAAGTTATATTATAATGGGTAAAAACTATTATGGTTTAAAAGATGTATATCAAGCTACTTTTGTTTTAGAAAACATCATTAAAAACTTTACACAATTTAAAGACATTGTTGAAGAAGCAAAAGAAGAGCTAAAAATAATTAAAGAAAACGAAGCCAAAACTAATAACTCTGTAACTCCAATTAAAGAGGAGATGACAATTAAAAAAAATAAAAAATAATGAAAAAAGGTTTCATATTATTTCTAGTCTATTTTTCTTTTTTAAGTTTAAACGCACAAAAAAAGGAACAGGCTATAGACACCGTAAAAACAGAAGTTGTAAATGTTGTTACAAAATACAATCCTAAAATTTCTGATGCCAAAAAGATCAATAAAAATCCAAAAATAGAATTGCTTAAAAACAACGAGAAGAAAAAACTAGAATACACTATTTTTTCTGCTCCGGTTGCCTCTACTTTTATTCCTAAAAGCGGTGTTGTAAAAGGCATTGATGTAGGCGTTAAAGAAAGAGTGTACAAGAACTATTTAGCAGCTGGTTTTGGTAATTATACAACTCCATATTTAGAAGCATATCTAAACCATAGTACAAGTTTTGAAAACGAATTTGGCTTTAATGCAAAATACTTAGCTTCTTTAGACAATGTGAGTAACACAGCACTTAATAGTAATTTTTCTAACTTTAATATTGGGGCATTTTACAAACAACAAGAGCGTTATTTCGATTGGAAAGTAAGTTTAAATTCTGAAAGAAATCTTTATAATTGGTACGGTTTACCTGACCTTAATTATACTGCTCCCACAATTTCTTCTATAAATGAAGAGCAAGTATATAATTATTTTGATTTAATTGGCGAGTTCAATTTTCAGGATTCTTATATTCATTCAGGAAAAATAAAAATAGCCAACTTTACAGATAGTTATAAAAGCAGTGAAATTTTAGCCAAATTTGAAGCTAAATTAAATCTGCCTTTAGATTTCTTAAGATCAAACTTAAATGATATTTCTATAGCTACAAGTATCGAGTTTTTAAAGGGAGAATTTAAAAACGATTATAGCAATTCTAATGCTGTAAAATATGGTACAACTACCATTAGCATAAACCCACAATATAAAATAGAATTAGAAGGTTTTTCTATAAAACCGGGTCTTAAATTAATTGCTTCGTTTGATTCAGAAAACAGCGCGAACAACTTTTTTATATTACCTGATATTTTTGTTGAAGGACCAATAATAGAAGGATATTTAAATGTTTACGGAGGTTTTACGGGTGATTTACATACCAATACCTACAAAAACTTTACAGAAGAAAATCCATATGTTTCACCAACACTTTTTATAACGCAAACTTTAGAAAAATCGAACTTATTTTTGGGCTTTAAAGGTTTAATTATAGATGATTTAAGTTTTAACGTTAAGGCTAGTTTTAAATCAGAAGAAGACAAACCATTATTTTTAAGAAACAATTCTAAATCTGATGGAACCAATACTACTTATAATAGCATGGATTTAAATG
Source organism: Polaribacter atrinae (assembly GCF_038023995.1). Classification (NCBI taxonomy): domain Bacteria; kingdom Pseudomonadati; phylum Bacteroidota; class Flavobacteriia; order Flavobacteriales; family Flavobacteriaceae; genus Polaribacter; species Polaribacter atrinae. The sequence goes on along the minus strand of NZ_CP150660.1, from coordinate 3,339,671 downwards.
GTTATGAATATGGCAACTCTTTTGATGTATATTATGATGATGTAAAAACCAACACCTTTTTTGCAGAGCTAGAATATGAATATTCTAAAAACCTATCATTCGGACTACAAGGAATATACAATAACTATACTTTAGAAAACGCTATAGAAGCCTGGAACTTACCTTCTTTAGAAGGAAATATTTCTGCCAAATACAAAACAAATAAATGGTTTGCAGGTGCCAATATTTTCTTTGTAAGCGAAAGAAAAGATGCATTGTATGCTAACCAATACCCTACTAGCTTTAGCGGCACAGAAACTGTAGATTCTTTTACAGATGTAAACCTAAACGGAGGATATCATTTTAACGATAAGTTTTCTGCTTTTCTAAAACTAAATAATGTCTTAAATACAAAATACCAACGTTTTGCAAATTTTGACACACAAGGGTTTCAAGTACTAGGAGGTTTAACGTATAAATTCGATTTTTAAAATTTTGTATTAAATTTACTTTATGCTGTACTACTTTATTATTGCTTTTCAAGTTTTTTGTGTGTATCATGCTTACAAGAATAAGAACAATTTTTACTGGTATTTTATCATCTTTTTTATTCCGTTATTGGGGTGTATTATTTACCTTTTAACACAGGTAATCAGTAAAGGAGACGTTACTCATATTACAGAAGAAATAACGACTATAATTAATCCTACAAAAAAGATTAAAGAATTAGAAACAGCCTTACAATTTTCTAACACATTTCAAAATAAAATTAATTTAGCCGATGCGTATGCACAAAACAAAGAGTATCACAAGGCAATTGAACACTATGAAAATGCGTTAGAAAGTAATTTTAAAGACGCCCCACACACCATAAACAAACTAATTATTTGTTATTATAACATTCAGAATTATGATAAGGTTGTTGCGTATGCTCCAAAAATAAACCTTCAAAAAAACTTTAAAGAAACCATCTTTTTTTATGGATTGGCATTAGAGCAAAAAGGCAAAATAGAATTGGCAGAAAATCAATTAAGAAAAATTGATGTCCGTTATTCTCATTATAGCGAAAGACTAGAACTCTCTAAGTTCTTAATTAGAAACAACAAAATAGCAGCAGCAAAAGAAGTTTTAACGGAAGTTATTACAGAAATAAATGCCATGACTAACGTAAATGCCAAAAAACATCGAAGCATACTTTCTGAGGCTAGTAAAATTATAAATGAGCATTAACTATTTAAGTAAAAGAATCCTACATTTATTAATTTTTACATTTTTAACTGTAATAACTCAAATTGGTGGCATATTATATGCAATTACATTTTTGTTAATTTCTAATAAAATATCAAAATATAAATTTAAGAGGATATTATTTTTTACCACTGTATATTTAATAACATCTTTTTTAATCGTTCCAAAAGTTGCACCCTTTTTTGGACGTGTTAAAATTGAGGATACTAAAAACTTGGCAGCACATAATTTTATAACAAAACTCTTTAACAGAAACTACGTAACGCCTAAAATGCATAAAGTATTAACAGCTGTTTCTTTAAAGTTTAATACCAAATCTCCTTCTTTAAAAGTTATTTATTTAGATGCAAATTTTCCTTTTTTTGATGGTTTTCCATTACTTCCACATTTAAGTCATAATGATGGTAAAAAGATTGATATTTCTTTTATATATCAAACTGAAAAAGGTGTAAAAACAAATTTAAAACCATCTAACAGTGGTTATGGAGTCTTTGTTTCACCTAAAAAGAATGAAACCAATCAAACCCAAATTTGCAAAGAAAAAGGATTTTGGCAGTATGATTTTACCAAATACTTTACTTTAGGTAGCTTTAATTCAAATTTAAAATTATCAGAAAAAGCTACTAAAAATCTTATTATACAGCTCTTAAAAGAGAAATCTGTTAGCAAAATTTTTATAGAACCTCATCTTAAAAACAGGTTAAACATCAGTAATTCTAAGGTTCGGTTTCATGGTTGTGGAGCAGTTAGACATGATGATCATATTCATTTACAAATTAAATAAATAGTCATTTCATTTTTGTAGCTTTATAAAATTAAATAATCTACCAAATATGAAAAAATTACTACTCTTATTTTTATCATCAATCTTACTAATTTCTTGCAATCAAAAACAAGAAAAAATAATAGACAACACTCAATTTTCTGCAGAAGAAAAAATTGATTCCACAAATATAAAAACACTATTCAACACTGCATTAACAGAAGGTAAGTCTTATGAGTGGTTACGAGATTTAACTCAAAATATTGGTGGCAGGTTATCAGGTTCTCCAGAAGCTGAAAAAGCCGTGATTTGGGGAGAAAAACTAATGAAAGAAGTTGGGTTAGATTCGGTTTGGTTACAACCTGTTATGGTACCACATTGGGTTAGAGGAGAAAAAGAAGTTGCTACTTACACAATAAATGACATACAAAAAGACGTACCAATCTGTGCATTAGGTTTTTCTATTGCAACCCCAAAAACTGGTATTTTAGCGGAAGTTATAGAAGTAAAAAGCTTAAAAGAGGCAGAAGAAATAGGCGAGAAATTACGCGGTAAAATTATTTTCTTCAATGGTGCTTTTGACAACACCATAATAAACACCTTTCAAGCATACGGAGGTTGTGCTGGACAACGTTATGCTGGGGCAATGGTTTGTGGTAAATTTGGAGCAAAAGCAGTTATTGTACGATCAATGACCAATTCTATTGATGACTATCCACATACTGGAACCATGAGTTATGGAGATTTACCAAAAGAACAATACATACCAACAGCTGCAATTAGCTCTAGAGCCGCAGAAATTTTAAGTACTGATTTAAAGAAAGACCCCACCTTAAAATTCTACTTTAAACAAAATTGTGAAACCTTAGCGGATGCACCTTCTTTTAACGTTGTAGGCGAAATAAAAGGGGCTAAAACTCCAGAAAACATTATGGTTGTTGGAGGTCATTTAGATTCTTGGGATTTAGGTGAAGGTGCTCATGATGATGGTGCAGGTATTGTACAGTCTTTAGAAGTTGCTTATTTATTTAAAAAGAATAACATAAAACTTAAAAACACCTTACGAGTTGTCTTTTTTATGAATGAAGAAAATGGAATTAGAGGTGCATTAAAATATGCAGAATTAGCAAAACTAAATAAAGAAAAACATATTGCTGGTTTAGAGTCTGATGAAGGTGGTCATACCCCAAGAGGTTTTTCTATAGATGCAAATACGGTAAACACAAAACTTTTACAAAGCTGGAAAAAATTACTAACTCCTTACGGTTTACACGATTTAGATAAAGGAAGTTCTGGCGCAGATATCAGTCCACTTAAAGCAGAAAATGTCACTTTAGTTGGCTACAAACCAGATTCTCAGCGTTATTTTGATTATCATCATTCTAGCACAGATACTTTTGACAAAGTAAACAAACGTGAGTTAGAGTTAGGTAGCGCCTCTATGGCAAGCATAATTTATTTAATGGATAAATATTTATATAACAATACTCCGGTAAAACCTTAATTTTATGGATGTATTTATACTTGTTTTAAAAATAATTTTTGGTGTGTTTTTCTGCTTTGCAGGAATTATGCACGTTATAAAACCTAATATTTTTAAACACTTTATCCCTAATTTTTTACCAAAAAAATTGGTTAATTATTTAGCTGGAATTATTGAATTCTTCTTGGGATTGGGATTATTTTTTCCATCTACAGTAAAGAATGCTGCCATTGGTATTTTTATTTTGATGATTCTTTTTCTTCCAATCCATATTTGGGACCTTACAAAAGAAAGACCTGCAATTGGTTCTAAAAAAATAGCCATTATTAGAATTCCTTTGCAATTTTTATTGATGTATTTATCATACCTCATTTACCTCAAATCATAAACTTAGAACCACCAAAAATGAAACAATTGCTTATATTACTTAGTTTATCATTTGTATTTGCTTCTTGTAGTACACAACAACAAGCAGATTTAATTGTCATCAATTCTAATACATATACCGTTAACGAACAATTTGAAAAAGCAGCTGCTTTTGCCATAAAAGACGGAAAATTTATTGCTATTGGAACATCTGAAGAAATACAAGAAACATATAAATCTAAAAATATTATTGATGCAAAAAATCAAACAATTGTACCTGGTTTAATAGATGCACATTGTCATTTTTATGGAATGGGAATGCAACAACAAAAAGTAGATGTATCGGGCACTAAAAGTTACGATGAAGTGCTAAAAAAGTTAGTCGCTTTTCAGAAAGAAAAAAACTCAACTTTTATTACAGGTCGTGGTTGGGATCAAAATGATTGGGAAGAGAAAGAATTTCCAACAAAAGAAAAATTAGACAAACTTTTTCCAACAATCCCTGTTGCCATTACAAGAGTAGATGGTCATGCTTTATTGGTTAATCAGGCTGCCTTAAATTTATCAGAAATTACAAAAGATACAAAAATTTCTGGAGGAGAAATCATCTTAAAAGATGGCGAATTAACGGGTATTTTAATAGATGCTGCTATGGATTTTATTAAAATACCTAATTCATCAAAAAAAGAAACTATTAAAGGTTTATTAGACGCGCAAAAAATTTCTTTTTCTTATGGATTAACTACCGTAGATGATGCAGGAATCAACAGAAAAACAATTGAATTAATTGATAGTTTACAACAAGTTGGAAGTTTAAAAATGCGTATTTACGCAATGGTTTCTGGCGATAATCAAAAAGAAATAGACTATTACATTAACAATGGAATTGTAAAAACCGACCGATTAAATGTGCGTTCTTTTAAAGTGTATGGAGATGGTGCATTAGGCTCTAGAGGAGCTGCAATGCGTAAACCATATTCTGATAGAGAAAATCATTTTGGCGCCTTGATTTATAGCCCAGAGAGATATCAAGAAATTGCAAAACAAATTGCTGCATCTGATTTTCAAATGAATACACACGCTATTGGTGATTCTGCAAATACTTGGCTTTTAAAAACGTATAAACAAGTTTTAAAAAACGAAAAAAACAGACGATGGAGAATAGAACATGCTCAAATTATTGCTCCTAATGATTTTGAATTATTTGATAACATTCTACCTTCTGTACAACCAACACATGCAACTTCTGATATGTATTGGGCAAAAGACAGAATAGGTGAAACACGAATGAAAGGTGCATATGCTTTTAAAGATTTATTAAACAAATATGGAAAAATTGCTTTGGGTACAGATTTCCCTGTAGAACAAGTGAATCCGTTTTTAACTTTCTACGCGGCCACTATTAGAAAAGACCTCAACAATTATCCTGAAAATGGTTTTCAGATGGAAAATGCTTTAAGCAGAGAAGAAACCTTAAAAGGAATGACTATTTGGGCAGCTTATTCTAATTTTGAAGAAGATGAAAAAGGCTCTATTGAAGTTGGTAAATTTGCAGATTTTGTAATTTTAAATCAAGATATTATGAAAGTTGAGGGAAATAAAATACCGAATACAAAAGCTGTTTCTACTTTCTTAAATGGCGAGAAAGTTTATTAAATATTACAAATAAAAACACTTTACAGTCTATATGAAGTTTGATAAAAAACTAAATTTTCTTGATGTTTTTTATCAAACTTTCAGACAAGCTTAACAACCATCTTACTTGCTCAGACACTAATTGTGTTTCATGTAATTGAGACCTCATTTCTTTTGTAATTGGCAGTCCTTTTTCAATTTCTTTATCTCTTTTGTTTGATAAAATTTGAAAATAATCATCATAATGTTTTGTAGCAATAGCTAACTCTTCACTTTCTAAACAAATTGTAGATTCTGTATTATTTAAAAGTTCCATCGCCTTGTCTAAATTAGATAAGATATGCTTGATATAAACTTCAAATTGTTTTGGCACTTTACCTGTTTCATTTGTTCTTATATACATCCCTAAAGAAGAAAGTGAGGATAAATAAGTATTAATAACGGTTACAAGCTCGTAAAATATTGCTATATTCTCTTGCCTAGATTTAGGCTCCTGAACCAATCTTTGGTATGCAGCATTTAAGTTTCCTACTTGTAAAAACGCTTCTTTTCTAGCCAACGCATAAACTGTAGGTACTTCTCCTTTTTGGTGATACAAAACATCAATCTGTTTTAAAAAATCAGAAAAACCTTCAATAGATTTTGATAAAAATTCTTTGATATTTTTAGCTTCCCAAGCAGGCCAGAAAAAGTAATTTGCAACATACGCTAACAAAGAACCAATTAACGTATCCGCAACTCTAAACTTTATAACTGTTAAGATATTTGGATGGATTAATGCATACATAAAAATCACATAAAGTGTAATAAAAGCTGCCGCATTTCTATAATTCTCTTTCACCAAAGAAAAACCAATTATTAAAGACAATGCAGCTATTAAACCATAAATAACTGGGTTTTGTGTTAAAAAAATGATTCCGACGCCTACAGCAGCTCCGATTAATGTACCTACTACCCTGCTCTTTGTTCTTTGTTTAGTTAAGCCATAACCAGGTCGCATAATAACAACTATCGTTAACAAAATCCAATAAGATTGTTGCATTTCTATCACAAAACCAATTGCAAAACCAATGAGCATGGTAAGCGTTAATCTTAAAGAATGTCTAAAAATAGGTGACTTAAATGTAAAATTTGCTTTCAGTTTTTTAACATCATAATCTTGAGTAGTTAAAAACTGTTCTGCATCTTTAATGGCTCTAATTTTATCGTTTTTAGAATAGTTGTCTAGTATTCTAACAATATCCATTAAATTACTAATCTGTTTTTCTTGATATGCTTTATAATTCAATAAAAAGATAACCCCTTCTCTAGATTCTGGTAAGCCAACATCAACCTTATAAATTTGAATATGATTATCTATTTTTTTAAGTAAAACCTTAAAATTGTTTTCATAAGTTAGCTTTTCTTCCTTTAAAATAACTTTTGAAATGTGATTTAGTTTTTCTGAAACTTCAAAAATTAAAAGCTTAAATTCATCTACTTTCTCATGATGTTCTTTAAATAGATTATCAAACTTTTCATAGTCTATTGCATTTGAAATAGCGAGCTCATAAATTTCAATAATTTTAGAAAAAATTAACTGCTGACGCCTTGTTCTATTGCTAAACCCTGAACTGAATCTTTTTTCTAAAACAACTTCACGTATATTCTCTTGAAGCTCATTAATGGCTGTTTGAAGTTTAAAATTTTCTTCTAAAAGAAGTGTTCTATCATTTACTTCCGCTAACAGTTTTCCCCTAATTTTTATAAACTCTGCTGTTTTTTCCAATAATTCAACAAACAAAAAGTCTGCTTGAACTTTAGGCAACAACAATTGTGTTGAAATTGCTAAAATTAAATACCAAATACCACCTAACACAATAAATAACGAATGCTCTAAAATAGAAATCTCTGTGCTATGGTGTCCGAAAGCTAAAACCAATGCAATTAAACCTGATAAGGAAATTAAAGAAGCTCTAAAACCAAATACAGATATGTAAGAAACTAAAAAAACTAAAACGATTAATAAAGGAACTAAAACAGGAAGATAATCATTAAAACAACCTATTAATAACGTGATAGAAAAGGCTAAAATTATAGATGCCAACATTCCATAAAACTTATGTTTCACACTACCAGAAACATCTGATGGAGCACATAAAATAGCACCTAAAGCAATACTAAACCCTACATCAAAACTATCGAAAAAATAAACTGAGACTAACACAGCAATTACCATGGCTAAAGCAACTAAAAATGCTTTAATAAAATAAATGCTCTTAAAATATCTAATTAAATTCTTAATCATATATCAAATTAATATTCAAATTTAAGAAGATTTTTATCCAAGTCTATTAATTAAAGATAATTAAACGCTAAAATAGTAATGATCTCATTGCAAAAGGTCGTTTCATTTTAATAATGAAGAAAAAAAGACATTACCAAACTAAAAAGTTTCTAAAATCTAAATAAAAAAACAAGAAAGCAAAAATACCTATAGACTCAATAGGTTTACCTTCGAAATAGAAGTATCAAATAATTGTCATTCCTAATTATATTAAGAATGACATTATTATTATTTATGAGAACCGTCGCAAAAAGGCCCATTGTTGGTTAGTTTACATGCACACAAATTTCTTGTCTCTGTTTTTTCTGCAGTAAAAACATTCGGACTCATGCCTGTTCCTCTGTGTTTACCATCGCATAAAGGTTGCTTTTCAGACAAACCACAAGTACACCAAGCATAGTTTTTTCCTTCTTCTAATTCAACTGCTAGCGATCTATTTCCAGCTCTTTTTGGTAATTCCATATTTATTTTTGTTTTGAGTTAATAATATAACAAAATTTTATGAATAGTTTATAAAATTTTAATTTATGATGATTTGTAATTATTTTACATTTGCGTGAAATTTTAAAATCATAAAATGAAATCCTACTTAACACTTTTTTTATCAATAATTCTTTTTACTTCTTGTCTTAAAGATGATGTTAGTTGTACCCCACAAACAGAAGATGATATTATTGAATACATTGAGAGCAAAGAATTAGCTACAACAGAATCTGACTCTGGCTTACATTATATTATAGAAAATGAAGGTACTGGGAAAGCTGCAACTGAAAACTCTGTTGTAGATATTAAATATAAAGCATATCTTTTAGATGGAACTGATAATGGAGAAAGTGAGTCTTCAATACTTAACTTAGAAACACTTATTCCTGGATTAAGCGAAGGAATTCAACTATTAAAAGAAGGTGGTAAAGCAACATTAATCATCCCTTCTGAATTGGCCTTTGGAGAAGCAGGAAACTCTTCTGGTTCTATTCCTTGTGGAACCGTTTTAATTTTTGAAATAGAACTTATTGCTGTTCATGATGATTATGACGCTCAAAATGAAGCTGCTATCTTAAAATATATTGATGATAATAATTTAGAAGCTACAAAAACAGAATCTGGTTTGTATTATGTTGTAAATAATGAAGGTACAGGAGAAATACCAACAAGTAATTCTAGTGTAACAGTTGCTTATAAAGGTTATTTTTTAAACGGAACTGTTTTTGATGAAAGTACTGTCTCTGGAGCAACGTTTGGATTAAACCAAGTAATTGCTGGTTGGACAGAAGGTTTACAACTTTTTAAAGAAGGTGGAGATGGTGTACTATTAATCCCTTATTCATTGGGTTATGGAGAGTACGGACAAGGTACAATACCTGGGTATAGTATATTAGCTTTTGATGTGAAATTAATTAGCGTTAATGACTAAATTCAATTTTTAAAGATAAAAAAAAAGCGAAACTTAATAAGTTTCGCTTTTTTTTTATCTTTAGTAATTTATCTTTTAATTTAGATCTTGCAATAACACTTCTACGGCTTTCTTTAATTGATCATCTTCTCCTCTTGCTTTCCAACCTGGTTTATTTTGTACTAAAACATCAGGTACTGCTGGTCCGTTTTCCATATTCATTCCTGATTCTTTAACATACCATGCTCTATATGGCATTCTAATAGAACCGTCTTGTAATCTTTGAGAGCCGGTAGAAATTACTGCTCCAAAGGTTGGTTGCCCAACAACTTTACCTAACTTAAAACTTTTAAATGCATGCGCAAAAATTTCTGCGTTAGAATAACTGCTTTCGTTAGTTAAAGCAACTAAAGGCTTTGTATTTACAGCCAACAAAGCTCTTTCATTAAAAGGATAATTTCCTGCAAACTTCTTATTATCTATTTGTAAATTATCTGTAGCTCCTCTTGGTACTGTGTAAGAATGTTGTTGCACAGTTAAAACGGCCATTAAACGGTCTGTAGTCCAACCACCACCATTATTTCTAACATCAATTACAATACCTTTTTTACCGTAACCACTTGCTTTTAATTCTCTTTCAAAACGCTCAAAACTGGGTAAATTCATACCTTGTATATGAATGTAACCTAATTGTCCGTTAGAATATTCATCTACTAACTTTTTTCTAGAGTTTATCCACTCTTCATATCGTAAATTACTAATCGTTCTGGTAGATTCTGTTCTTACCACAATTTCTCTTTTATCAGCTAGATTTAATAAGATTTCATTTTCAGAAGTATTTTTTAGCAAACTATAAAAGTTAGTATTTTCTTTAATTTCTACTCCGTTTACAGCGGTAATAACATCTCCTTTTTGCAAAGAAACATTGTTTTTTGTTGCTGCAGAGTTTGGTAAGATAAAATTGATTTTAACACCATTTTTCACATTAGAAACATCTAAACCTAACAATCCTATTTTATCATCAGAAACCTTTTCTGGAGTTGCTCCTCTATAGCCCATATGACTTGCATTTAACTGCCCTAACATGTTATTAAACACAAAAGAATAATCTTGTTTGGCAGCCGTAGCCAAAACCATAGGTCTGTATCTTTCTACAATCTCACTCCAATTATAGCCGTGATATTTAGGGTCATAAAAACCTGCTGTTATAGCTCTAACTCCTTCTTCAAAAACTTGTTCATTTAATTTACTAAAATCTGTTGTATAAGTTGCAGAATGAGAAAAAGAAGCTACTTTATCTGTCTTTAAGTTTAATGATTTTAATTGTCCTTTAGAAGAATAATATAAATTATCCTTATGCAAACTAAATCCATTTACACTAGAAACATCTTTAACTAATTTTGCTTTACCTCCTTTTAAATCTATTTTATAATACCCATTTTGTTGTGTTGCTGGGTCTGTAGCAGAAATATACATACTTTTACTATCTGCACTAAATAATCTACCATACTCATTACCTGCCCAATTAGTTACCTGAACTAGTCGATCGTAAATTTTATCTTCATCTATTTTTACATGTACAACAGGCTTTTCTGTCTTACTTTTAGCTTCTTCTTTAGTGCTATAATAATCGCCATCTTCAAAATCTGTTTTTGTTTTTTCCCAATCAGATTTTTGTAACCAAATCATCCAAGTATCATAATTTATTCCGCCTCTATCTCCTGCTCTATTAGAAACAAAAGAAAGTTTTTTTCCATCGGGACTCCAAACTGGAGAGGAATCTGACCTAGGATGCATAGAAACGTTTATTTTTTTTGATGGATTTTCTATAGATTGTATATAAATTTCGCTATCAAAATTTAAATCATCTTGAGAATAGGCTATATATTTACTATCCGGACTCCAAGAAACGCCTTCTGCGGCTGCCCAAGAATCTGAATAACTTTTTGGGCTTACTATTTTACCATCTTTTAAGTCTGCAATTATTAATTGCCCTCTACCAACTCTATAAGAAATTTTCTTTCCGTTTGGCGATACCAATGGTTCAAAAACATCTATTTTACTTTTTGTAAGTCTCGTTATTTTTGTTTTTAAACTTCTGCTTAAATTTACTTTATCATCCGTAGAAACAACTTTATAAAGTTCATTTTGACCATCTCTATCAGATAAAAAACCTAATGTATTATCATCTATCCAAAAAGGATTATCATCTTTAAAAGGATGCTTACTAACGTTATTGCTTTTTATTTTATCCTTATTATTTTCTTTTACAAAAATTTCGCCATTAATACTTAAAGCAATTAATTTACCATTAGGAGATACTTGTACATCTTTAATTCCGTTAGATACCGTTTCTGTTTCTTGTAACTCAAATCGATTATCTGTAGCTAAATTTAAATCTATTTTAGATGTAGTTCCGTTCTCTATTTTAAAAACATCTAACCCACTGTTGTAAACAACACTTCCATTATTACTTACAGTAAAAGACAATACTCCATTCACTTTTAAATCTGTTAATTTATTTTCAGTATCACTTTTACTTCCATCTGCATTTAAAGATGTTTTGTAAATATTGTATCTACCGCTTTTAGAACCTATATAATACAGGTTGTTTTGAGCGTCCCAAAGTGGAGAATGATCATTTTTATTACTAGTAGTAATTTGAAAATATGCTTTCGTTTTTAAATTATAAACCCAAATATCTCTTTGTGCAGGACCATTATAATCTTCTCTAGAAATTCTACAAGTTCCTTTTACAAAAGCAACAAAATTACCATTTGGAGAAATTGAAGCCTGACTCCCTAAAGCAGTCATAAAACGATTTGGAGTTTCTCCGTTTTCATCAATTTTATAAATAGATGTTTCTCTTTCTGTTCCTTTATAAATTCTATTACTAGAAAATATAATTTCTCCATTAGAGTTCCATTGACTAGGAGTATCTGTTGTAGGATAATAGGTCAATTGTGTAGGAACTCCTCCACTTAAATTGGTCTTAAAAATATTTGTATTTCCTCTTCTGTTTGAGGTAAAAACTAACTGATTACTTTGAGGGTTCCAAATAGGATTACTCTCATATGCTTGATGGATTGTTAACCGCTTAGTTTGGTTGGTCATTAAATCTAAAACCCAAATATCTCCATCATAACTGAATGCCATTTTAGAGGCATCCGGACTGATAGAAGGCATTCGTATTAAAGTGTTTTGGGCAGTTAAAAGAGTTGTAGTACAGAATACTACAAACAGAAATAAAGTTTTTTTAATCATTATAGTTAGGTATTTAATGACTAAAATAAACTTTATTAAATGCTTAGCCTTTTTTAAAAGGCTCTTTAAGAAATATTTAAGAATTCCTTAACTAATTATCGGTTTTATAAAATCATTAATTTTATCAATTCCGTTTAAACCTAAATTCTTTATAAATGCAGAACCAATTATAGTTCCGTTTGCATATTTACAAGCAGTCGTAAATGTTTCTTTATCAGAAATACCAAAACCGATAATTAAATTACTCTTTAGATTCATGTTTTTAATTCTCTCAAAATAAGCTACCTGATTGTTAGAAATATCACCTTTTGCACCCGTAATAGAAGCAGAAGCCACCACATAAATAAATGCTTTAGAATAAGAATCTATTTTTCTAATTCTTTCTTCGGATGTGTGCGGAGTTATTAAAAACACATTTGTAAGTCCGTATTTTTCGAATAAATCTTTGTAATGATTTTCATATTCCACCATTGGTAAATCTGGTAAAATAACAGTTTCGATACCACAATCTACTACTTTCTGACAAAATTTATCTTCGCCATATTTAAGCATCTGATTTAAATACCCCATTAAAACTAAAGGCGTTTTATTGGCTTCTTTAATGGTCATTAATTGATCAAAAATAAGATCTAAATTAATACCATTATCTAATGCTTTCTGGCTACTATCTTGTATGGTTGGTCCATCTGCTAAAGGATCTGAATATGGCAAACCAACTTCTATAAAGTCTACACCACTTTTTTCTAATTCAGCAATTACTTTAGTCGTATCCTCTAACTTAGGATATCCACAAGTAAAATAAATCGATAATAAATTTTTCTTTTCTTGAAAGATTGTTTCTAATTTTTTCATGCTAAAACTGATTCTTTTTTACTTTTTAATTCTTCTTCAACAGCACTCCACAAATTTATTCTTACTTGCAAAGACTCTTTGGCTACTTCTAAAACTTCTTGCCATTTTTTATCATCATTCCCACATAATTCCTCAATCATTTGTAATGATAAAGGCCCATGTTCATCGCCATCTAACTCAATATGTCTTTCTAAATAATAAATAAAATTATCAAATTTCTTATTACTTTTTAAGGTAGTTTCATCTACAATTTTTATAAACATATCTGGTATAATATCCTCTCTACCAAACGTAAATGAAGCTGCTATTTTATGGCTTTCATTTGTATCAATTACCTTAAAAGTATAAGAAACAAAATCCTTTATAGCGTTATGCACTTCTAAATTATCAATAGATTTCAAAACATCTTTTCCATTGATAATTTCATTGATAAAACCTTCTATTTTAGAGCAATCTGCATTCATTTCTTGCATCGCATCTAAATACATTTCATAATGGCTTTTTAAAACACCGTCTTTATTAACATCACTTTCTTCAGCTAACGTAATTTCGTTTATAAAGCGAACTAAGTTGGTGTTTTTCTTCGGAATCCAAGGAATTGAAACCGTTGTTAAATTTATCTGTAATGCTTTTAAAAGCGACATAAAATCCCAAACAGCAAAAACATGTGCTTCCATAAAAGTTTTTATATCTTCTATAGAGTTTAACTTTTTATAAAGTTGATGGTTCTTTAAATCTTCTCTTAAAGACACCAACTCATTTTCTATATATACTATTTTAGAATTCATTAATCCTCTAAATGATTGATATACGTTTCTAAATCTTTATCTCCTCTACCCGATAAATTTACCACTACAACTTGGTCTTTTCTAAATTTAATTTTAGATAACACAGCCAAAGCATGTGCGCTTTCTAAAGCAGGAATAATTCCTTCTATTCTAGTTAATTCATAAGCGGCAGCCAAAGCTTCTTTATCTGTTGCATTCATAAATTTAGCTCTTTTACTTTCATATAAAAAGGCATGTAACGGACCAACTCCAGGATAATCTAAACCTGCTGAAATAGAATAAGGTTCAACAATTTGTCCGTATTCATCTTGCATTAAAATGGTTTTAGAACCATGAATAATTCCTACTTGTCCTAATTGAGAAGTGGCAGCACTTTCACCAGAATTAACTCCTAAACCAGAAGCTTCTACTGCTATTAATTCTACCTCTTCATCATCCATATAGTGATAAAAAGCACCAGCAGCATTAGAACCTCCACCAACACAAGCTATAATTGTATCCGGATTTTCTTTACCTGTTTTCTCTTTTAGCTGCCATTTCATTTCTTCTGAAATTACTGCTTGTAGACGAGCAACCATATCTGGATACGGATGCGGACCAACAACAGAACCAATTAAATAAAAAGTTTCAGGATGCTGAATCCAATAACGAATTGCTTCATTTGTTGCATCTTTTAATGTTCTACTTCCGCTTAAAGCAGGAATTACTTTTGCACCCAACATTTTCATACGAGCAACATTTGGAGCTTGACGCTCAATGTCTTTCTCTCCCATAAAAACAGTACACTCTAAGCCCATTAAAGCACAAACGGTAGCGGTAGCAACACCATGTTGCCCTGCTCCTGTTTCTGCAATAATTTTAGTCTTCCCTAATTTCTTAGCAACCAAAATCTGACCAATAGTATTGTTTACTTTATGTGCTCCTGTATGATTTAAATCTTCTCGTTTTAAATAAATAAAAGCGCCATATTTTTCTGACAAACGTTTTGCCAAATACAACGGACTTGGGCGACCAACGTAATCTTTTAATAACGACTTGTATTCTTCTTGAAACTCATCAGATTCTAATATTTGAATGTAATTATCTTCTAATTCTTTCACATTTGGATATAACAATTCTGGAATGAATGCGCCTCCAAATTGTCCGTAATAACCGTTTTTGTCTGGGTGAAATTTTGATTTCATATTTTATAATATTCTGTCATTGAGAGGAACGAAGCAATCTCTTAATTAATAAGCAGATTACTTCACTACGTTCGTAATGACGTTCTTTTTAAATTTTTCTAATTCTTCTATTTTCTTAACTCCTGGCTTACTTTCAAACTGACTATTTACGTCTAATGCGTAAATAGGTAAATCTGATTTCATTATTTTTTGAACTTCTTCTACATCATCTAATCCGATTCCTCCACTTAAAAAGAAAGGTATATCAAAAGGATATTTCTCTAAAACAGACCAATCGAATTTTGTTCCGTTTCCTCCTCTTTCCTTTCCTTTAGTGTCAAACAAAAAGAAATCTACAACTTCTAAATAAGGTTTTAATACATCAAAATTAAACTCGTCTTTAATTCCAAAAACCTTAATAACCTCAACTTCATTTTCAGAAATATAATGTTGATTTTTCTTCTTTTTAATTTGCTTATTTTCTTCAATAAACAACGCTCTTCTTTCTGTTAACTGATTTTTTAAATCGGTAACATATTCCACAGATTCATCTCCGTGTAACTGAATAGCTTCTAATCTATATTCTTCAACTAAAGAAATAACAATCTCGATATATTCATTTACAAAAACACCTGTTTTTTTTATCGAATTTGGAAATTCAGGAATAATTCCTTCAAAATTTCTTTTTGATTTTTCATAGAAAATAAACCCCAAATAATCAGGTTGCAAATCCGCAACTTGTTGGATATTTTCTACATATTTCATTCCGCAAACCTTTAATTTCATACTGAAAATGGTTTAATTATTTAACTGTTTATGCGTTTAATCGTTATCACTAAATCTTTTCAAACTGTTTTTTACACAATTCAACAATTACACGTTTACACTTTTTCTTAGTGTATTTGATTGATAAAATCTAAACAAGCTTCTCCCGGATTATCCGTTTTCATGAAGTTTTCTCCAATTAAAAACCCTTGAAAACCAAACTCTTTTAATCCTGTAATAATTTTGGGATCAGAAATTCCGCTTTCAGAAACTTTTAAACATGTATCCGGAATTTGACCTGCTAACTTAATAGAGTGCTCTAAATCGACTTCAAAAGTATTTAGGTTTCTGTTATTGATTCCAATAATTTTATTGTCTAAATCGTTAATTTTATCCAGGTCTTCTTGTGTATGGATTTCATATAAAACTTCTAAACCTAAATCTGTTGCTAAGTTTCCGTAGTTTTTTAATTCGGTTGCTGTTAAACAAGACGCAATTAATAAAATGACATCTGCACCAATTGCTTTTGCTTCTACAATCTGAAATCCATCAACAATAAAATCTTTTCTTAATATTGGTTTTTGTTGGTTGATGATTCTTGCTTCCATCAAATCTGCCATAGAACCTCCAAAAAAAGAAGTATCGGTTAAGATAGATTGTGCCGCTACATTTGCATCTAAATACCCATTAGTAACCTCTGCAATAGTTGCTTTGTCGTTAATGATTCCTTTAGAAGGAGATTGACGTTTAAATTCGGCAATAATTCCTGTAGAACCAACTTCTAGCAACGATTTTTTTAATGAAAAAGTTGTTCTTCCAAAACTAGGACTTTGTACTAATTTCTGAACAGGAACTTCTGCCTTTATCTTAGCTATTTCCTTCTTTTTAAATGCGATTATTTTATCTAAAATTGTCATTTCTTATATATTCTGTCATTGCGAGGTACGAAGCAATCTGTTAATTCAAATTACAAGATTCCTTCAGTCATACTTCCTTCGGAATGACGTTTTATTTATTACTATTAATTTCACTTCTGTCATTGCGAGGAACGAAGCAATCTCTTTTTATAAACAGATTATTTCTCTCGTAACCTCGTTATTAATGATGTTCTAATTATAAACTTACTAATTTTTCTAATATTTGTTTTGCTTTCAATCCAAAAAGCGAACTTTTTGCTTCTTCAAAAGCGCTATCAAAAGATTTTGTTTCATCCACAATAGTTAATGCAAAAGCAGCATTTGTTAAAACCACATTATTCTGTGCTTCTGTTCCTTTTCCTTCTAAAATAGATTTGAAAATTTTTGCTGCATCTGCAACTGAATTTCCTCCAAATATTTCTGATTGCTGAATTCTTTTCTGCCCTAAATCTTCTGGATTTATAATTTGTTCTCCGTTTTTAGTAAAGAACTTGAATCCGCTTGTTAACGATATTTCATCATAACCATCTAACGCATGAATAATACCATAATTGATATCTTCTTCTTGCAAGATATAATTATACAAACGTGCAATTTCTAAATTAAAAGTCCCTAACATATGGTTTTTAGGTGAACTTGGGTTTACCAAAGGACCTAACATATTAAAGAACGTTTTTAACGCCAATGCTTTTCTTGTAGGACTTACAGCTTTCATTGCAGGATGAAATTTTGGAGCGTGTAAAAAGCAAATGTTTGCTTTCTCTAGATGTTCTCTCAAAATGTTTTCATCATTGGTAAAGTTGTATCCAAAACTTTCTAACATATCGGAAGAACCAGACTGAGAAGACACCGAATAATTACCGTGTTTTGCCACTTTTTGTCCTGTTCCTGCAACAATAAAAGAAGTTAAGGTAGAGATATTGAATGTATCTTTTCCATCTCCACCTGTACCAACAATATCTATGGTATTATAATCTGATAAATCTACTTTTACAGCCAATTCTATTAACGCATTTCTAAAGCCAGCAAGTTCATCTGCTGTTATTGGACGCATCATAAAAACGGTCATAAATGATGCTAAATGCGCATCATTGTATTTCTCTGCAGCAATATCTTTTAAGATTTGTTTTGCTTCAGATTTAGACAATCTTTCGTGATTATATAATTTGTTTAAAATTGCTTTCATAATTCTTACTTCTCATTGCGAATCAAATGATAATTTGATGTGGCAACCTTTTAATTAAAAATGAGATTACTTCGTTTCTCTCGTAATGACATTACTTTTTTACACTATTGATAAAATTAGTAACCAACTGCTCACCAACATCTGTTAAAATAGATTCCGGGTGAAACTGAACCGCAGATATTGGAAATATTTTATGCTCAATTGCCTGAATTAATCCATCTTCATCTCTTGCAGTTACTTGTATTTCTTCTGGAAAACCTTCGTCTGTTGCTGCCCAAGAATGGTAACGTGCCGCCATAAATGTTTCTGGAACATCTTTAAAAATTGTGGCTGAAGGGTCTGAGACCCTCATCTCTGTGGCAACTCCGTGAAAAACATCGTCTAAATTGATGATTTTTCCTCCGAAAACTTCTGTAATTGCTTGTAAACCTAAACAAACTCCGAATATTGGTTTTATACCTGCGTATGTTTTAATGACTTCTTTTAAGATTCCTGCTTCATCCGGAACACCTGGTCCTGGAGATAACATAATGATATCATACGTGCCTACATCTGCAATACTGATTTCGTCATTTCTAAAAACTGCAGGAAAGTTTCCTGTAATTTTCTCTACCATATGAACTAAGTTATAGGTAAACGAATCGTAATTATCTAAAATTAATATTTTCATGTTTTTTCTAATTGTCATTGCGAAGCAAATTTTTCATTTGCTGTGGCAATCTGTTTATTAATTAAGAGATTACTTCGTCGGAAAAACTCCTCGTAATGACTTAATACTCAATTCGCGTTAAGGATTTACACCGTTCGAATATCTGCTGATATTCTTAACCTTTTTTCTTTTTCGGAAAAAAGATATAGTGGAAAGCCTGTTAAAACGCCCTAAATATTTTCTGCTAAAATTAACGCTTTCTTTAAAGCTGCTAACTTATTATTTACTTCTTGTAATTCTTTTTCTTCGTCGGAATGAATAACGATTCCTGCGCCTGCTTGCGAATATAAAACGTTGTTTTTACTAACAAAAGAACGAATGGCAATGGCCAAATTTACGGAACCATCTAAACCGATAATACCTACTGCTCCTCCATAAAAACCACGGGTTTGATTTTCGTATTTATCGATCAACTCCATTGCTTTGTAC
This sequence comes from Polaribacter atrinae, assembly GCF_038023995.1. Classification (NCBI taxonomy): domain Bacteria; kingdom Pseudomonadati; phylum Bacteroidota; class Flavobacteriia; order Flavobacteriales; family Flavobacteriaceae; genus Polaribacter; species Polaribacter atrinae. The sequence goes on along the minus strand of NZ_CP150660.1, from coordinate 3,320,405 downwards.
TTTGGCGCTCCACTTAAAGTTCCGGCAGGAAAAGTGTCTCCAACAATTTCTATTGGATTTCCTTTGATCTTACCTCTAACCGTAGAAACTAAGTGAATTACGTGGCTAAAATACTGCACTTCTTTAAAAACCTCTACCGTAACTTTATCGGCATGTTTGCTTAAATCGTTACGGGCTAAATCTACCAACATTACGTGTTCTGCCGTTTCCTTTTTATCTTCGGATAATTTTTTACCCAACTTAATGTCTTCTGCCATATCGCCCGTTCTTCTAAACGTACCTGCAATAGGATTGATAGTAGCTTTACCTGCAGAAATTTTAATTTGTGCCTCTGGTGAAGATCCCATTAATTTGAATGAACCGTAATCGAAATAAAATAAATATGGCGACGGATTGATAGAACGTAATGCCCTATAGACATTGAATTCGTCTCCTTTAAATTCTTGCTGAAATTGGCGTGATAATACGAGTTGAAAAACATCTCCTCTTTTACAGTGTGATTTTGCTTTTCTTACATATTCTTTAAATTCGTCTCCTGTAACATTTGAAGTTTCTTCGCCTACAATTTCGAATTTTTGGGTATTAAATGCTTGTGCATCTATAATGGTTTCTACTTCATGTATGCGAGATGCTGTACCTTCTTCTATATTTTCTATCAGTGTCATTTCATCATTAAAATGATTAATAACAATAATAAAACGGTAAAAACTATATTGCATTTCTGGAATTGCAGAAGGTGCTTTCTTGTTTGTAAACTTGATGTTTTCGAAATACTGAACAGAATCGAAGGTTGTATAACCATACAATCCGTTGTAAGATTTTAATTCGGCCGGACAATCTAACGCTATTGTGTCTTTGAAATTATCGTATAAGTCGTAAAAGTTTTTATTGATAGGTTGCTCATCTAGTTGTGTTCCTTTATGAGAAACCGTAAACTGATAATTATCTACTTTCATCGTTACAATTGGTTCTACTGCAATAAAAGAAAAACTTTCTTCTTTACTGTGATAATCTGAACCTTCTAACAACAGTGTGTTTGCGTATTTATCTCTAAAACGTAAGTACAGCCCAACTGGTGTAACTGTATCTGCCATTTTTTTTTTATGAATTGTCTTAAATTGTAATTTCTTCATTTTGATGCTGAATTAAATTCAGTATTTTTAGTTTGGATGATTAAAAAATCATCATAAAAAAAAAGGCTTATCGTGAGATAAGCCTTTTTAAATTTTATGTTACATACATATAGGTTTTTTCTCACTTATTAGATAAGAGAGTTCCACCAACCTGTATTTATTGTATTATTTTTCATTGTTTAACAAAAGTAAGATAGATTTTTAAAATAGGCAACCTTTCTTCTTAATTATTTTTTATAAATTTTCAACCTACAAGTTTTTAAAAACCTGTAGGTTAATTAAATTATTTCCTTATAATTCTAACATTCATTTCTTCTACCTTTTTATCAGATAAAATTGAAGGCGCATTAAACAATAAATCTTCTGATGAACCTGTTTTAGGAAAAGCCATTACCTCTCTAATAGAAGCTTTCTTTTCTAAAATCATCATTAATCTGTCTACTCCCCAAGCAATTCCTCCGTGAGGTGGCGCTCCATACTGAAAAGCTTTGTACATTGTACCCACACTTTTCATCATTTCTTCTTTATCATAACCCATATTTTTATAGGTTGCTTCTAAAATTTCTGATTTATGTGCACGAACAGAACCTCCACCAATCTCATAACCGTTTAAGATTAAATCGTATTGTTGCGCTATAATAGCTCCTATTTCCTCTCCTTCTCCAGTCATGTGCTTTTCTAAATCATAGATTGCTGGCATAGAAAAAGGGTTGTGTGTAAATGTCCATCTTCCTTCATCTGTTTTTTCAAACATTGGGAAATCTACAACCCACGCTGGTCTTAATTCTTTCGGATTTATCAATTTAAAAATGCGTCCCATTTCTTGACGAACCGCATCTAATGCTTTGTTTGCTGTTGCATAATCTGCTGCTGAGAAAAATACAATATCTCCAACTTTAGCATCTGTAGCTTTTATAATATTTGCTGCAATTTCTTCTCCTAAAAACTTAATAATTGGCGATTGTAAATCATTTTCATTTACAATAATATATGCCAAACCACCCAAACCATTTTGTTGTGCAATGGCAGTTAAGTTTTCAATTTGTCCTTTAGAAGCTCTTTTGTTTCCTTGCTCTGCTGCAGAAACTTTAATACATTTTACAATTCCGCCTTCTTCAATAGGTTTGCTAAAAACTTGGAATGTAGTATCTTTTACAATATCTGTAATGTCTTGCATTTGCAATCCGTAACGTAAATCTGGTCTATCACAACCATATTTATCCATTGCGTTTTTATACGTAATTACTTCAAAAGGATGTAAAACCCATTTTTTACCATAGATTTTCTTCACAATCTCATTAAACATTTTGGTGTTTAAATCGATAATTTGCTGCATACTTGCGTACGCCATTTCTATATCTAATTGTGTAAATTCTGGTTGTCTGTCTCCACGAGAATCTTCATCCCTAAAACAACGTGCTATTTGAAAATATTTTTCAAAACCACCAACCATTAACATTTGTTTAAACTGTTGTGGTGCTTGTGGAAGCGTATAAAAAGAACCTGCTTGTTTTCTTGTAGGCACAATAAATTCTCTTGCTCCTTCGTCTGTACCTGCCGTTAAAATAGGTGTTTCAATTTCTAAAAACTCTTCTTCGTCTAAGATATCACGCATTAGCTTGATTACTTTATGACGGTTTACAATTGCTTTACGAACCTCATCATTTCTATGATCTAAAAACTTATATTGAAAACGAACATTCTCGTTCGATTTCATTGCTCTTTTTATTTCAAAAGGAAGCGTTTTAGATAAGTTTAAAATATCTAAAGCAGACGTTTCTAATTCTAACTTACCCGTTCTTAAACCTGCATTATAATCATCTTCATTTCTTTGAACTACAACTCCGGTAACAGAAATTACAGATTCTGATTTTAACTTTACAAGCTCATCTAAATTAGGAAATGTCTCTTTACTTAAACGTACTTGAAAAACTTGATTGCTAGAATCGCGTAAATCAATAAAAATTAATTCACCATGATCTCTAACACTAGAAACCCAACCAGATAAAGTAACCTCATCATTAATTGAATCTTCTGATATTTGAGAAATTTTATGTGTTCTGTATTCCTCTTTTATAATAATAGGAACTTGAGGTAACGTTTCTTCTTCTATTTTTGCCTTTGGCTGATCACTAGTTGCTTTTGACTCATCAGCTACTGCTGCACTCTTAGTCGTTTTAACATCCGCAGAACAAGCATTTAATATTTCTTGACGAATTACTTTCCCTGATGCGCCTTTACCAATAATACCAATAACTTTACCAACAAGAATACCTGCTTTTCCTTGGTTTCCTGCTTTAATATCGTTTGCTGTTGCTTCGTTTTCTGCAATTACTTTTTTAACGGCATCTTTAATTTTATCTTCAGAAATAGTATTGTCTTCAAAATACTTGTTGTAATCGAAAGTTCTATCTTTTAAATACGATGTAATTCCGTTTTGCACTAAAACAGACGTTATTTTATCATCTTTAAATAATTGAAAAATCTCAGCTAATTGATCTACACTATGAATATTCTCATACTCATCTGCTCCAATATTATTTACCAATGTTTTGGCAACAAAAGAAGCATCATTTATTTTATTATTGATGGCAACAAAAACTTCTGAACGTAAAGAATCTGCTGTAAAAAACTTAGCATCTTGTGGTAAAACGCCACCTTTTATCAAAATAGATTCTACTGCAAAAGGCAAAGAACTAATATCAACATGTATACTATCTACAGCTTTCTTGATGTTTACAAAAGGTAAATCTGGCTCAGAAATAAAACGATAATCTGCTTCAAATTCCTTTTTACGCATGGTTTTAGTCTGCTTTAAATCTGCATCCCATAAAACCGTTGTTTGGTCTGGTCTAAACGCTTTATTTTCTACGTAATAACTTAATTGCTTTTCAATTTCTTCCTTTAAAGCATCTACCATAAACTTAAAAGAATTTAAGTTTTTGATTTCTGTTCTTGGGTTTAAATCATACGTGTGTTTTTTACGAAGCGATACAGAAACATCCGATTTAAACTCTCCTTTTTCAAGATTTGCTTCAGATATTTTTAAATTCTGAACAATACGCTGAATGTACTGTGCATACGTAGATGCATCTTCTATATGACGAATACAAGGATCTGTTACAATTTCTATTAACGGAACTCCCGCTTTGTTAAAATCGACTAAAGATACTTTCTTTTCGTGCATTAATTTTGCAGCATCTTCCTCTATATGAGTTTGTGTTAAACTCACTGTAAATTGCGAACCGTCATTTCTATAACAAGAAACTTGTCCATCTGGTATTACAGGATTGTGAAACTGTGTAATTTGAATGTTCTTTGGGTTATCTGGGTATTCATAATGTTTACGATCCCAAGAAATTACTTCGTTTGAGAAAGTAGATTTTACTGCCTTACCGAAATAAATAGCTTTGGTAATTGCTTCTTTATTAATAGAAGGTAAAACTCCCATTTGTCCAGTACAAACCGAACATATATTTTGGTTTGGTTGCTCTATTTCTTGATTTGCACAAGAACAGAATAACTTTGATTTTGTATTTAATCGAACGTGCGTTTCAATACCGATTACTAACTCTAAGTCGTGCTTTTTTATAAGCTCATTTAATTGTTCCAGTTCCATTATATCGTATCTTTTAAGAAGTTAGCAAACTTCAAAACAAGTTCGTCATTATTTTTTGCTGCCGTAATTTGTAATCCTGTTTCTGTTCCTTGTGGTACTGTTAACGTTGGCAATTGCCCTAAACTAAAACCAACCGTATACGCATCAGACAAATACATTGCTAAAGGATCTTTTAAACTATCGCCAATTTTTGGTGGCGAATTTGGTGTTACTGGTGATAAAATAATAGCAACCTCTTTAAAATCTTTTTCAAAATTAGCTATAATTTGATCTCTTACATTTAATCCTTTTAAGTAAATTTCATCAGAAAAACCTTGAGATAATACTTGGTTTCCACCAACAATTCTACGTTTAGATTCTTCAGAGAAATTTTCTGATCGTGTAATAGAATACGTATCTTTTAAACTATCTCCTTCTATTCTATTTCCGTAATTGGTACCATCTAATCGAGATAGATTCGATGCCGTTTCTGCCATTGCTAAAGTATAGTAGGTAGAAACTAAGGTATCAGACTCAAAGAAATCTAATTCTTTTACTTCAATTCCTTTGGCTTTTATTTTTTCTATGGTTGCTAAAAAGTCCGATTTTACTTTGGCATCAATCGCATCATTTTCGATGAAATTTTTAAAGTATCCAACAGTTTTTATGTCATCAGCATTTAAAATATTCTCTTCTGATATAGCTTCCGATTGATAGGTAGTTTGATCTTTAATATCTTGACCACTCATCACATTTAAAACAATTCTAATATCTTCTATCGATTTTGCAATTGGGCCAACACAATCTGTAGAAGATGCGTATGCCATTAATCCGAATCTAGAAATTCTTCCGTACGTTGGTTTTAATCCGTAGACATTATTATAACCTGCCGGTTGACGAACAGAACCTCCCGTATCTCCACCAATTGAAAATACCGTAAAGTCTTTGGCAACATTTACTGCAGAACCTCCACTAGAACCTCCAGAAACTAAATCTGTATTGATTGCGTTTTTAACGGCTCCGAAAATGGTGTTTTCAGAAGAAGAACCGTGTCCAAAAGAATCACAATTTTCTTTTACTAACGGTATTGCACCTGCATCAAATAATTTCTGAATAGCAGTTGCCGTATATGGCGATTTGTATTTTTTTAATAAATCTGAACTTGCCGTTGTTAAAGTTCCTTGCACCATGTACACATCTTTAATTCCGAATGGAATTCCTTCTAACAAACCAATTTCTTGTCCGTTTGCAATTTTAGCATCTACTTTAGCAGCTAATTCTAGCGCCAAGGTATCTAAAAGGGAATTGACCGTATTGTGTGTGTTCGATTTTAATAAATCTAATCTTTCTTGTACCAGTTTTGTACACGAAATTTCTTTGTTCACCAATTGCTGATGAATTTTATGTATTTGCGATTCCATAATTATTCTTCTATCACTTTAGAAACTACTAAAAAACCATTCTTTTCTTTCGGAAAGTTTTCAATAATTATTTGTTTTTCTGCCTGCGGACTATCAATAACAACATCTTCTCTTAAATCATCTAAAGTTACAGCATTGTTATGATTGGTATTAACGTTATTATCTGATGTATTTGCATTTTTAATTACCTCAAATAATTGATTCACCGATTCCGATGGCTCTGCTCCTTTAATACTAGACAAAATGTCTACCGTCATTATTTTGCTCATTTCTTTATTTTTTTAGTTTCCCGCTTTCGTGAGAATGACACTTCTTTTGAAATCTCGCATAAAAAGCGAGAAGCATTTTTTCAATCAAAAAAAGCCTTCCGATTTGGAAGGCTTTATGTATATATTTCTAAACAACAACCTTCTTACCCTAACAATTAGGATTATTGAAATTACGATTGTTGTTATTATTTATCATTGTAACGTTATTGATGCCAAATATATAGAGAAAATGTCGTTTATAATCTTCTTTTTTAAGATTTTATACAACCATTACAATATTTCTAATATATCGTTGTTTATTTATTGATATAACAAATATCAAAGTTTATTTACAAGAAACCTACTAATTAAATAGTCGGTTCCTTATAAATTCAACGGCAAAATTGGGGGACTTCACGATTTATAATAAAAAAACTTACTTTCTTAAAGGAATTGCAATATTAGGATAATCTGTAATTAAACCATCAACCCCCATATTTAATAAGTTAATCATATCTTCTTTCTTATTTACTGTCCAAGGAATAACCCTCATATCATTTTTCTGAATGCTACTAACTTCCTCTTTATTTAACAACACAAAATATGGACTATAAATTTCTGGCACAAAACTTAACATTTTCATGTTCGTTTTAAAATCATTCTGATACGTTAAAAATGCCAAAATAAATTCTGGATACGTTTTATGAATATATTCTAAAATTCTAGGATCAAAACTTTGAATAACGATTCTTTCTACAGGTAATTTTGCTTTTTTTAATTGCGCTATTACAAGATCTGAAAATTCCGCTACAGCGGGTTGAAATCCATTTTTTTCATCCGTAGGCGTGCTTTTAATCTCTATATTATAAAGAATTTCAGTATTTTTAGTTTCAGCAAAAGCAATTACTTCAGACAATAAAGGTTTGTAAGCTGCAACTTTTTCTTGCTCAGGAAACTTAGAATTCCCTAATGAACCAACATCATATTTCTTTATTTCTTGATACTTATTTTTATACATATTAAAAGCAGCAGCATCTTTTTTTGTAATACGTTTTCCTTTGGCATCTAACGTAATTTCATCATTTAACCAAGGCTCATGAGAAACCACTACTTTGTTGTCTTTACTAATAACCACATCTAACTCTATGGTATTTACACCTAAATTTAACGCTTTTTCAAAAGCTTGCATTGTATTTTCTGGTGATAAACCCCTTGCACCTCTATGCCCTTGCAATTCAAAATTATATTGTTGCTTTTTCTCTAAAATCGTTGCATCAATAAAAGCTACAGTTTCATTATATACACTTTCCCAATCATTCGACCTTAAATCACACGCAATTACATGATTTCCGGCTTTCGGAAAAGCGACTTTCTTTTTTTTATCGACAGAAGTACCTAAACCATCATACATTTTTAAAATTGCATCCACAGAAACTACCTGATCTTGTTCTTCTTCATTCTTATAATAATACCCGACAAAAACAGGAATCTTAACTTTAGAGAATGTTTGCGGAGTCATGTTGCTGATTAACATTTTTTTCAAAGCCTCATACCCATTAATATGATAAGAAGTAGACCAATATTTAGCTTCTTCCCGTGGTCTTTTTTGCTTCATAATTTCGCTACCATTCATTTTTATAAATCCTGCTTTTCCTTCTGGAGTTACAATGGCTGCAAATGCAGGATTTTTAAGTCCGATAAACGGAGAATACATCACCAATCCTAAAATAGAAGCATCTTCTGACGCTAATTTTAAACTTAATGTTCCACCTGTTGATGTACTTACTAAAATAACTTTCTTACCAATCTTTTTTCCTATTTCTAAAGCTTCTTTTGCAGAAGCAATATAATTTTCTGGTGTTAGGTTTATAAAATTATCATCTCTATCTAAACCATGTTCTTTTAAACGAGATAGATAAACATTTGCATTGTATTTCTTAGAAAGCATACTCATTACCGGCTCCCCTTCTCTACCACTTGCACCAAAACCATGTAAATACACAAATGCAATTGGAGATTCCTTTTCCTTATAATTTTCTGACCAAATAATTCTGGCTTCATTTCCTGATTTCATTCCCTTACTATTAGCTTCTTTATTATGTATACTTTTTTCTAAAGCAGCTAAATTTACAACATCTTGTCCTTTAACAACAGTAATAAACAGTATTAAAAAAAGAAACGATAAAATATTTTTATTCATTATAATTATATTTAAAGAAAGACGATTAAAAACGTGAATACATTTCTAACCGTCTTTCTTATTTATTTTTAAAACTTAAAACTTCACTTTTAATTGTGCTCCAAAAAACCTTGGTGCTCCCGCAATAAAAGTCGGAATTCCGAAAGCTCCTCCCGTATTACCTGCATCAATAATATATTGTTTACCCAAAGCATTGTTCATGTAAAAACCAAGCTCATACATTTTGTTTATGGTTAGCCCCACTTTATAATTTAAGATTCCATAACCGTCTTGCGAAATATTAGGTAAATTAGTTTCTTCAAAAAACACTTTAGACTTATAAGTATATGTTGGTCTAAAAAAGAAATCTAAATTTTTATTAATTTTTGGGTTGATGTTAAATCCAAAAGAAAATGAATGTTTAGGCGTTAATCTAAATGTGTTTCCTGCTAAAGCTTGTTCATTCCCATTAGAATCTTTATCATCAAAAGAAGCATCTATATACCCATAATTAGCAAAGAAACTGCTGCTTTTTGTAAAAGCAAATTGCGTAGCGGCTTCAAAACCAAATGAACTTGCATTTCCACTATCTTCTGGTATAGAAATAAGGTTTCCGTTTTCAAACTTGGTAATTGTTGTTTGAAAATTAGCATAATCATACATATATGCATTGATATCAAACTGTAATCTATTATTTAAAAATAATGATTTTGCTCCGATTTCATAAGACATTACCGTTTCATCAGATAATATATTTGTTTCCGTTGCTGTAACACTAATAACGTTGGGTCTTCTTCCCCTTGCAGCTGTTCCGAATAAAGTAATATTATCATTCACATCATAATTTACTGCGAAACGACCAACTGCAGATAAAAAATTATCACTAGCCTCTATTTTTTCTCCATTTGTACTTGCAAATAAAATATTTGGATAATTACCTGTTAAATGCCCTAAGTTAGATGGAGTAACAGCATCTTCTACTTGATACGCCGCATTAATATTCTCCCAAGTTGCTCTTAATCCTAAAGTAATCGATAATTTATCTGTAACATCATAAGAAGCATCCGCAAAAATATCTCCAGAATAATTTTTACCAAAATTTGTATTTGTTTCTTTATTGTAAGAACTTAAAGGAGCACCTGCTATTGGGCCAAAAGTTGCAGGATCATTAGGTATATTTGACAACAACGTTGGTACACCGTTTAAAACAAAAGCAGCAGGGTTTAAAATTAACATCCCAAAACTTCTTTCATCCAATTCCCAAGGTACTTCTTGCGAACCGTCTTCATAGAAAAAGTTACCTCCAAAGAATCCTCTAAATTTCTCATCAGTATCAAAATTGAATCTCACTTCTTCACTAAATTGTTTTCCTTTAGAAATTTCTCTAAAATAAAGTGCAGGAGCAGCAGTTCCGTCAGCATCAAAAGCTTCGTTAGAATCAAATTGTCTATAAGCCGTTGTAGAAGTAACATCCCAAACATCATTCAGCTCATGTTTTAAAATACCTGTAACACCATAAACAGTTCTATCTAAACCTAATTCTTCTCCCCTTTCTAAATCAGCAAAAGTATTTGGATTTGTATCGCCACCAATTGGCGCATAAGTTCCACTTTTAAAAGAAGTACCTGGAGGCGTATCTTTTTGCCAATTTGCAATAACATCTAAAGTTGTATTATCATTTATTAAATATTTAAATGATGTTCTAAAAGCAAGTGTTTCTTTTCCGTTTAAATCTCCACCAGAAACATTTTCTATAAAACCATCTCTAGAATTATAAATTGCCGCAGCTCTAAAAAACAATTTATCATCCACCAAAGGTGTATTGTAATACCCAGTTGTTAAAACCTGATTGTAATTACCATAACCAACTTTTACAGCCCCAGATGTTTCGTTTTTTGCTTTATTCTGAATGATATGCATCGCACCAATTTGCGCACCTCTACCAAACAAGGTTCCTTGCGGACCTTTTAAAACCTCTACACGTTCTATGTCATACAATTCTACAACAGATCCTCTAGATTTACTAATTGAAACTCCGTCTTGAAATATAGAAACCCTTGGTTCTACTCTAGAATCTCCACTATCACTTGTAATTCCTCTAATAACAATTCCAGGATTATTAACACTTTGAATCTGCACTTGAAAACCAGGTACATATTCTGATAAAGCATCATACTCAAAAGTTCCTTGATTTTCTATAAAATCTGTTCCGTAAGAAGTAATAGCAATTGGAACATCTTTATTTTTTTGCTCTCTTTTTTGAGATGTTACCACAACACCCTCTAATAGATATGAGCTTTCTTTTAAAACAAAGTTTTGAATTGTTTCTGAATGACTAATCAATACTTTCTTTACAATTGTATTGTACCCTAAATATGAAACTTCTACAATATAAGAAGCATTTGTAATTTTCTCTAATATAAATTCTCCATTTTCATTAGAAGTTGTACCCAAAGACAATTTCTTAATATGAACATTTGCACCCATAATAGGCTCTCCATCCTCTGTTGTTATCGTTCCTTTTAATACGCCAGTATCCTGAGCGTTTATACTAACTACACTAAATAGTGTTAAAAAAGTAAGTAAAAATTTAAAGTACATTTATTTTATTTTAAGATTATATTAGACTGCTAATTTATCCTAGTAAAGCAAGACACTTGTTAACTTAAAATCATAGAATAGTTACTTTTTAAATAAGTTCAACTCCTTTTTTACAAATAATTTACAAAACAGTAACATCAAAATTGAAACCTATTTATAGCCTTTATTTTTTACTAGAAAAACAACTAAACACTATTCACTGATTTAGATCTATTTAATTATTTTACTGAATTAGAATTATCTTTTTAGCGGAGTTTTATCAACTTAACTTAGAGCTATAAATAATGCGCTAAATATTCCGTTAAACAGAAAATCAACGCTATTTTACAATTCCAAAATAAAAGCTTTAAGCCACTTTTTATCATTCTGAGTTTTAATCTGAAATAAAAAATATCAAAATTAATTTTAAAACCCATTTTAAGCGATTTAAAGCACTTTTATAAAATTAACAAATGTTGATAATTTTAGACCAAAATCATTAAAAAGCTTTTAAAACTACTTTATAAGTCGTAAATTTGAGATTGTTAAATTCGTTTTTTAAAAACGAGATTTTATTAAAATAAACGTCATATAAAAAGTAGTGAAGCAATCTTTTAATAAATAGAGCACTTCGTCATACTTACCCAAAATGACATAATTTAACTTTTATAATGAGCGAAGAGAATAAAAATAATTATGATGCTTCCAGTATTCAGGCACTGGAAGGAATGGAGCATGTAAGAATGCGTCCTTCCATGTATATTGGAGATGTTGGAGTACGTGGTTTACACCATTTAGTATATGAGGTTGTAGATAACTCTATTGATGAAGCAATGGGAGGTTATTGTGACACAATTGATGTTACCATAAACGAAGACAACTCAATTACCACAAAAGATAATGGTCGTGGAATACCTGTAGGAATCCACAAAAAAGAAGGCGTTTCTGCATTACAAGTTGTAATGACTAAAATTGGTGCTGGTGGTAAATTTGACAAAGATTCTTATAAAGTTTCTGGTGGTTTACACGGTGTTGGTGTTTCTTGTGTAAATGCATTATCAGATCATTTAAGAGCAACCGTACACAAAGAAGGAAAAGTTTGGGAACAAGAGTACGAAAAAGGAAAAGCACTATATCCAGTAAAAACTATTGGAGAATCTGACTTTACAGGTACTATTGTTACTTTCTTACCTGATAAAACAATATTTAAACAAACCACAGAATTTAACTACGAGACTTTATCTACTCGTATGCGTGAATTATCTTTTTTAAATAAAGGAATCACCATAACACTAACAGATAGAAGAAATACAGATGATGAAGGAAACTTTATATCAGAAGTTTTTCATTCTGATGAAGGTTTACCAGAATTTATCAAATACCTAGACTCTACTCGCGAGCAATTAATTGGCTCTGTAATTTCTATGGAAGGTGAGAAAAATGGTATTCCTGTAGAAGTTGCCATGGTTTATAACACTTCTTACGCAGAAAACTTACACTCTTACGTAAACAACATTAACACGCACGAAGGAGGAACACATTTATCTGGTTTTAGACGTGGTTTAACAAGTACATTAAAAAAATATGCAGATGAATCTGGATTATTAAAAAATGTAAAATTCGAAATTGCTGGTGATGATTTTCGTGAAGGATTAACAGCTATTGTTTCTGTAAAAGTACAAGAACCACAATTTGAAGGGCAAACAAAAACAAAATTAGGAAACAGAGAAGTTACTTCTGCAGTATCGCAAGCGGTTTCAGAAATGTTATCTGACTATTTAGAAGAAAACCCAAATGATGCAAAAATCATTGTTCAGAAAGTAATATTAGCAGCAACCGCAAGACACGCAGCACGTAAGGCCAGAGAAATGGTACAACGTAAAACGGTAATGTCTATTGGTGGTTTACCTGGTAAATTATCTGACTGTTCTGAAACTGACCCAGCACAATGTGAAATTTTCTTAGTTGAGGGAGATTCGGCAGGTGGAACAGCAAAACAAGGTAGAGATAGAAACTTCCAAGCAATTCTTCCACTACGTGGTAAGATTTTGAATGTAGAAAAAGCAATGCAACATAAAGTTTTTGAAAACGAAGAAATCAAAAACATGTTTACCGCTTTAGGTGTCTCTATCGGAACAGAAGAAGACCCAAGAGCTTTAAACCTATCTAAAGTGCGTTATCATAAAGTAGTTATTATGTGTGATGCCGATGTAGATGGATCACATATTGCTACCTTAATATTAACATTCTTTTTTAGATATATGAGAGCAATGGTAGAGCAAGGTTATATTTACATTGCAACTCCACCTTTATATTTAGTTAAAAAAGGTCAGAAAAGAGAATACGCTTGGGATGACAATCAACGTGATATTATTGCACAGCAAATGGGCGGTAATGTTGCTATCCAAAGATATAAAGGTCTTGGGGAGATGAACGCAGACCAACTTTGGGATACTACTATGAATCCTGAGTTTAGAACTTTACGTAAAGTTGTTATAGACAACGCAACAGAAGCAGACAGAGTTTTCTCTATGCTAATGGGAGATGAAGTTCCGCCACGTAGAGATTTTATTGAAAAAAATGCAAAGTATGCAAATATTGATGTATAAGTTTTATTCTAAACAATTATATATGATACACATTTCTAGTAATAGGAATGTGTATTTTTTTTTACCTAAAAACCAATAGATCTCAACACATTTTACACACCTATTTATAAGAATTATTCCTCCCTTTAAAGGGATTAAAATTTAAGGACCCTTTTTTTATTGATAAAATCATCTATTTTAGCAATCACTTTAACATAATTTTAACCAATTATTAATAAAACCTCAAAGCAATGAAAAATAGCCTATTAATTATTATTTGCATATTTACCTTTACATTTAACTCAAAAGCGCAAGATGGTTTAGAGAACATTCTTTTTGCTGACATTTCAGACGCAAACCTGCTAACAGAAGCTTACTTGAGACCAGCAGCAGAAGGCTTTATCTACGGAATGAGCAGTGGTTGGTTCCATACAGCAAAAGTTCACAAAACATTAGGTTTTGATATCACCATAGGCGCTAACCTTTCCCTTATTCCATCTGATAAAGAAATTTTTAATGTAAATTCATTAAACTTATCCGATAAAATCACAAAAAACCCAATTACTTCTCCTACCGTTTTAGGAAGTAGTGATAGTGCTATACAAAATGGTTTTGAGGTAACCATACCTGCAAACTCAGACCCTACAATAAACAATGGTATCCACCCAGAATTAGTGAGAAATTTTACAATGCCAGATGGTTTTGGAGACGATTTACCTTTAAACGCAGCACCAACTCCATCCGTACAAATAAGCTTAGGTCTACCTTATCAGTTCGAAGCAACTGTACGTGTTGTACCAGAAGTAGGTAGCGATGATGCAAAAGGGAAATTATTTGGTTTAGGAATTAAAAAAGAAATTACAGAATGGTTTGGCCCTTTAGACAAATTACCTCTTCACGTTTCTATAATGGGTGCTTTTACGAATATGACAGTTACAAGTGTTATAGACGACCCGAGCGAAAACGGAATAACCATAACTAACGGTTTAGGCGAATTAAAATTAGATTCTTATACAGTGCAAGCTTTAGCTTCATTAAACTTCCCTTTTATAAATATTTATGGTGGTATTGGATATGTTAGCGGTTCTTCTTCTTTAAATATAAACGGAACTTACGAACTAGAATATTCAGGAGGACTTAATCAAACATACAAAAAAACACTAGTTGACCCTTTAAACTTAGACTACAAAGTTAGCGGGTTAACATCTACAATTGGAGCAAGATTAAGCCTAGGATTCTTTAAGATTTTTGGAAGTTACACCTTACAAGAATACAATACCGTTAACGCAGGTATTGCATTTAGTTTTAGATAAAAAGAGTCGAAATCCTTTTCGTAAAAAGACACCTTTTTAAGGTGTCTTTTTACTTTTTTAGAACTAAAATCTTAAGTAATTTTCGTACTTTTGTTAGAGATCAAATACATTATAAATCTTAAAAATTATATATATGAAAGTTTCAGTAGTAGGAGCAGGTGCAGTAGGTGCAAGTTGTGCAGAATACATCGCAATTAAGGATTTTGCATCCGAAGTTGTTATTTTAGACATTAAAGAAGGTTTTGCAGAAGGTAAAGCAATGGATTTAATGCAAACTGCTTCTTTAAACAGTTTTGATACAAAAATTACAGGAAGTACAAACGACTATTCTAAAACAGCTAATTCTGATGTTTGTGTAATTACCTCTGGTATTCCACGTAAACCAGGAATGACCCGTGAAGAATTAATTGGAATAAACGCAGGAATTGTAAAAACAGTTTCAGCTAACTTAATTGAACACTCGCCAAATACAATTATCATTGTGGTTTCTAACCCAATGGATACAATGACTTATTTAGTTCATAAAACTACTGGATTACCAAAAAACAAAATTATCGGAATGGGTGGTGCTTTAGATTCTGCTCGTTTTAAATACAGATTAGCAGAAGCGTTAGGTGCGCCTATCTCTGATGTTGACGGTATGGTAATTGGTGGACACTCAGACACAGGTATGGTGCCATTAATAGGAAAAGCAGCTAGAAATAGTGTTGTTGTTTCAGAATTTTTATCTGAAGAACGTATGGATAAAATTGTACAAGACACTAAAGTTGGTGGAGCAACCTTAACTGGTTTATTAGGTACTTCTGCTTGGTATGCTCCAGGTGCAGCAGTTTCTGCAATGGTACAAGCAATTGCCTGCGATACTAAAAAAATATTCCCTTGTTCTGCTTTATTAGAAGGTGAATTTGGTTTAAGCGATTTATCAATTGGTGTACCTTGTGTATTAGGCGCTAACGGAATTGAAAAGATTGTTGAAATTAGCTTAACAGATACTGAAAAAGAAAAATTAGCAGAATCTGCAGTTGGTGTTAAAGCAACTAACGGTTTATTAGAATTATAAATCTATCAATAGATTTTATCTAACACCACATTTAATATTTAAAAGCCTCAAAAACATTTTCTTTGAGGCTTTTTTTATACATCATTATCTGTTTTAGCACAGCATTTATCAACAATAAAAAAGAATACTAACCTCTAGACGTAGCAAAATCCTTTAACTACAAACAAACTTTAAATAATCTTTATTACTATCAAACTCTTAGTAAGATGTAACACTAAAAGAACATCAACAAGCCATAATCTAATAGATTTACAGATAACACGTATCTTTGCATTCTAATTATTGAAAAAGTGAAAAAGCAAACACATACCCTTTTAAAAAACATATATGGTTACGAGAATTTCCGCCCTTTACAAGAAGAAATCATAGACAGAACCATAGAAGGAAAAGATAGTTTTGTATTAATGCCAACCGGAGGAGGAAAATCTATTTGTTTCCAAATACCTGCATTATTATTTGATGGAATTACAATTGTAGTTTCTCCGCTTATTTCATTAATGAAAGATCAAGTACAAGCTTTAAAAGCAAACGGAATAAAAGCCGATTTTTTTAACAGCTCCAATTCTCCACAAGAAGAAAACGAAGTAATTAATAAAGCCATTAACGGAGAAATACAACTATTATATTTATCTCCAGAAAAACTAATAGCTGTTCGTAATACTTGGTTAAAACAACTAAACATAAAATTAGTCGCTATTGATGAAGCACACTGTGTAAGTATGTGGGGACATGATTTTAGACCCGAATACACACAATTAAAAGTTTTTAGAAACTCATTGCCACATGTCCCTTTTATGGCATTAACCGCTACTGCGGATAAATCTGCTAGAAAAGATATTGAAAATCAGTTAGGATTATCAAATTCAAAATTATTTATTTCTTCATTCAACAGAAAAAACTTAAGTATTGAAGTACGAGGACAAGTTGCAAAAAAGAAAAAACTAGAAGAAATTACTAGTTTTATCAAACGAAGAAAAAATGAAAGCGGTATTATCTATTGCTTAAGTAGAAAAAACACAGAAGAAGTTGCAAACTATCTTAAAAAAGAAGGGCATTCTGTAGCATTTTATCACGCAGGAATGAATCATGAAGAAAGAGAAAGCACGCAAACCGATTTTATAAATGATGATATAAAAATAGTGGTTGCAACCATCGCTTTCGGAATGGGAATTGACAAATCTAATGTTCGTTTTGTAATTCATTACAACTTACCAAAAAACTTAGAAGGCTATTACCAAGAAATTGGAAGAGCAGGAAGAGATGGATTGCCATCAGAAACTGTTTTATACTACAATATGAGAGATTTTGTATTGTACAGTCAGTTTGCAGATGGAGGCGCAAATAGCGACATGCAAAAAGAAAAATTGAATAGGATGCTTCAATTTGCAGAAGCGAAATCTTGTAGGAGAAAAATTTTATTATCTTATTTTGGGGAACATCTAACAGAGAATTGCGGTAACTGTGATGTTTGTGAAAATCCTCCTAAAGATTTTGAAGGCACTATTTTAACTCAAAAAGCACTTTCTGGAATCGTAAGAATGAAAGAGAAAGACGGAATTACCATGTTGATTAACGTTTTAAGAGGAAGTAACAATGCAGATATTCATACAAAACAATACTTCAATTTAAAAACTTACGGAATAGGAAAAGATGTTAGTTTTTTTGATTGGCGAGATTATGTGATTCAAATGGCAAACCAAGGATTGATTGAAATCATGTATAGTGAAAATTCTGCTTTAAAAATATCACCCATCGGGTGGAAAGTTTTAAAAGGAGAAAAAACAATTCGACTAACAACCCCTACAACTTCCGAAGATAAAAAGAAGAAAACAAAAACAATAAAAACAACTACTGAAGGAGAAACTAACAAAGATTTATTTACCGAACTTAAAAAAATAAGATACTCCATAGCTAAAGAAGAAAACATGCCAGCATACATTATTTTTAATGATAAAACATTAAAATTAATGGCAAGCGAACTTCCAACAACCGAAAATGAATTTTTAGCTATTTCTGGAGTTGGAATGAATAAAATGGAAAAGTATGGTGAAGAATTTATGAACGTGATTCGTAAATTTAAAAAAGTAGCCAAACCAAGGAAAATTAGTACCATTCAAAAAACTTTTGACTTATTTAAAGAAGGTTTAAAACCAAAAGCAATTGCAGAAAAAAGAAATTTGTCTATAACCACTATTTTCTCACACTTATCTCAACTTTACATGGAGGGAAAAGAGGTGAATTTAGAAGAACTTGTAGATAGAGAAGTTGTAGACAAAGTACGAGTTGCTTTTAATGATTTGGAGCGAAAAATAGAGCTAAAACCTATTTACGACAAACTAAACGAAGAAGTTTCTTATGGAGAAATAAGATTAAGTATTACTCTCATTTTAAAAAACGAATAACAAAATAGTAATAGAAACACTGCTTTATTTTTCAAAAAAAATAGCACTAAAGTCTTTTCTTAATTTCTGCATTCCAATTTATCTTTTTAGCAATGATCTTTTCTTCATTTATTTTTTTAAGATTCATTACATAATCATGAAATTCAAAATTGAAAGAAAAATATAATACAGAAAAATTAACCTTATCATCTACAAAAATCGAATTACCATAAGGATCTTTATTAGCAAAATCAGAAAAAGAAACTTTAGAATCAAACTTCAAATATTTTTCTCGTAAAATACTTTCAATTTGTTCTATATTATTCATGTTGGTAAAAGTGTACCTAAAAAGAACTAACTTCTTTTTATAAAAATGAAGTTATAAAACAACCTTATCATCACCAATTAAAGCTTTAGAATATAAAATTACTGTACCACAAAGTGTTTTAACAGCATGAAAATCATCTTTAAGACCACGTTTAACTTCTCTAATTGTACTACCGAATTTAAACTTAGAAGTAAAAAAAATTTCATTTTCAGTAGAAACTACTTGCCTAAGCTTTAATTCATCAAACAATAACAAATAGTAGTTAATGTTTTTTACACTAAAAAAAGACCTATAAAAATAACTGGCATCTTTATAACTATTTTTTTTTAGAATCCGTGATAATAAGGTAGACCTTAAAGGGGAAAAAATAATCAATTAGTATAATATTTGGGGGTTATTATATTATAACAAACATACTTAAATTATGCAACAATCAAATCAATAAACAAAACCTTTTAAATTATTGATACAATAAAACAACTGCAATTATCTTAAAATCATTCATTAAATAATGAATAAAAATTGAATTATGATAAATAAAATGTAATTCAAAAAATCATAAAAAAAATTATCATAATGGTATTCTAAGTAATAAAATAAACGCATAACAACAAGTCTAATAGGTTTTTAAACATTTAAACAACAAGGTGAAAAAACAGCCAAACAATATATTTACAACGGAACAAGAGAACAAAAATATTGATTTTTAAGAAGCCAGAATATGATAATTATCTTGTATTTTAAAAATGTATATTATTCAATAAACACAACAACTTATAAAAATAAATTAGATTGTTTATTAAAGAACTAAAAAGCAATCTTTTTTTATATATTTGACACATGAGGACAAAATGGTACATCGGTACTTTATTCTTACTATTTATTTGTTTTGGAGCATTTCATGAAGAGGTTACCTTACCTAATCAAGAAATAGTGCTTGAATTTGTAGATGCTAAAATTGACAATAAAGATATTGAAAGTACTATTGCTGATGTAAAAGAAAAGCTTCTAAAAATTGGTGTTTCTAATATTAAAATCAATGAAACAGATCACGGAACCTTAAAAATTTCTTACTACAGTGTTTTTCATATTGATAATATAAAGAAAAAACTTGTACAGGAACATGCATTGGTTGTAAATACCAATTCTAACCATAAAGAAAAAAACAAGACTTCATCTAAGTACCATATTGATATTCATGAAATAACGAACAAAGCTGATATTTCTAATTCCGATTTCCATTTTGTACTTGAAATTAAATACAATTCAGACAAACTTACAAATTACAACTCATTTGCTTTTCTAAAAAAAATAGATCAAAATAAAGCAAATCAACTCTTTAAAACTACTTATAAAGTACATAAAAAGAATCCTTTTATAAAGGATAAAACCTCTTACAATGAACCTGAAGTTAGAGCAGGTCCCAACAGCTTCCTTTTATAAAAATATATTCATTTACATTTTTTACCGACCTCTTTAAAATCATGAGTACCATACTCATAATTACAAAAAACAATCAACAAAAATAATTGTCAGATTTTACGAGAAGCCATATATTTGCTCGTTTTTAAAAATTTGATTATAAAATACATATAAAATGCAGAATAAAGGACTTATAAAGTTATTTGCTATCCTTTTTGGTTTAGTAAGTTTATACCAATTATCATTTACATTTTTAGCCACTAAGGTAGAAGATGATGCCGCAGCATATGCAGAAAGCAAAGGTGATAATATTGATGCAAGACAAAAAGCTACTTTTGAAAGAAAGTACTTAGACAGTGTTGCAAACAAAGACATTATTAATTTAGGTGTAACAACGTACACTTATAATGATGTAAAGGACAAAGAAATGAATCTTGGTCTAGATTTAAAAGGTGGTATTAACGCTATTTTACAAGTATCTGTAAAAGAAGTTTTAAAAAGCTTAGCTAACGATTCTAAAAACGTTGCTTTTAACCAAGCATTAGAAGCTGCTGATGAAGCTCAAAAAAATAGTAACGCTACATATTTAGACTTATTCTTTCAAGAATTTGAAAAAGTAGCTGGTGACACTAAATTAAGTGACCCTTCTATTTTTGGAACAAAAGCTTTAAGTGAAAAAATTACTTTTAACGAAGCTAATGCTACCGTTAAACAAACTTTACAAGAAGAAATTAACAGTTCTATTGGTACTGCTTTTGAAGTATTAAGAAGTAGAATTGATAAGTTTGGTGTAACACAACCAAACATTCAAAGAATTGGAAACTCTGGTAGAATTCAAATTGAATTACCAGGAGCTAAAGATATTGAGCGTGTTACACGTTTAATTACTAGTAAAGCAGAATTACAGTTTTGGGAAGTATATACTAATGCAGAAGTTCAAAATTACTTTTTTACTGCAAATGGTAAAATTGCTGAAATCTTAAAAGACGATACTGCAGCAGAAAAAGTTATCGACTCAACTAAAAAAGATGATATTGATGATTTATTAGGTGAATCAATCGATTCTACAGATGTAAGCCAAAAGAACCTTTTTACCTATTTCTTTCCAAACATAGCACAATCTCAACAACAAATGAGTTCTTTAGTTGGACAAGCTAGAGTTTTAGATACTGCAATGGTAAATAGTTTGTTAAACAGAAAAGACGTGAAAGCGTTATTGCCTAACGAATTAAAATATGTTAAATTTTTATGGGATTATAAATCTAATAAAGGTACAGACGGAACTGAGTTAATTGGTTTATATGCTATTAAAGGAAACCGTAGTGGTAATGCGACTATTGAAGGTGATGTAATTTTAGATGCTTCTCAAGTATTTGACCAATTAAACAAACCAGAAGTTAGTATGACCATGAATAGTTCTGGTACTAAGCAATGGGCTAAAATGACTACCGAAAACCAAGGTAAATTTGTAGCTGTTGTATTAGACAACTATGTGTATACTGCTCCTTCTGTGAATACTCCTATTACAGGTGGTAGAACTTCTATCTCTGGTGGAAGCATGACTATTACAGAAGCAGAAGATATTGCTACCGTTTTAAAAGCTGGTAAATTACCTGCAGCTGCAAGAATTATTCAAGCAGAAGTTGTAGGACCATCTTTAGGACAAGAATCTATAGACCACAGTATTCAATCTTTTGGATTGGCTATTTTATTAGTTTTAGTGTGGATGATTTTATACTACGGTAAAGCTGGTTTATATGCAGACATCGCTTTAGCTGTAAACATCTTATTTATCTTCGGAATTTTAGCTTCTTTCAACGCAGTGTTAACATTGCCTGGTATTGCAGGTATTATCTTAACCATTGGTATGTCTGTAGATGCAAACGTTATTATCTTTGAGAGGATTAAAGAAAGTTTAGCAATTAAGAAAGGATTAAAACAATCTGTAGAAGAAGGTTTCTCTATTAAAGGAGCTTTATCTGCAATTATCGATGCTAACATTACTACTCTTTTAACAGGTGTTATCTTATATGTTTTTGGTACAGGACCAATTAAAGGTTTTGCTTTAACATTAATGATTGGTATTGCAACATCTTTATTTACAGCCGTTTTTATTACTCGTTTATTAATTGATAAATCTGTAAACAAAGGTGCTAACTTAACATTTAACACTTCTATCTCTAAAGGATGGTTCCAAAATATTAATGTAGAATTCTTAAGAAAACGTAAAATTGCTTACATCATTTCTGGTGCTGTAATTATTGCAGGTATCGTTTCTATTTTCTCTGTTGGATTAAAACAAGGTGTAGATTTTAAAGGAGGACGTTCTTATGTTGTTCGTTTCGATCAAACAATGAACGCTACAGAAGTTGCTTCAACTTTAAAAGATGCTTTTGGTACGGCTCCAGAAGTAAAAACATATGGTTCTGATCATCAATTAAAAATAACAACTGTTTATAAAATTGATGAAGATGGACAAGATGTAGATGACCAAGTTCAAAGTGCATTATTTACAGGATTAAAATCTTATTTAGGAACAACTACTTACGAAGACTTTAAACCAGGTTTCGAAAAAGAAGGTTCTGGAGTAATGAGTTATATGAAAGTAGAACCAACTATTGCAGATGATATTAAAACATCAGCATTATACGCAGTATTTGGATCTTTATTGGTAGTTTTCTTATACATTTTATTACGTTTTAGAAAAATTTCTTTCTCTATTGGAGCAGTAATTGCAGTATTCCATGATGTATTAATTGTATTAAGTGTATTCTCTATTACTTACAGTTTTATGCCTTTTGATATGGAAATAGGACAATCGTTTATTGCAGCAATTCTAACAGTGGTTGGATACTCTCTGAATGATACCGTGGTAATTTTCGATAGAATTAGAGAATTTACAGGTACACATCCTAACTGGAAATATAGTGAAGTAGTAGACAAAGCACTAAGCTCTACATTAGGTAGAACCATAAATACTTCTTTAACAACATTATTAGTAATGTTAGCAATCTTCTTATTTGGAGGAGATTCTATTAAAGGATTTATGTTCGCCTTAATTATTGGTGTAGTAGTAGGTACTTATTCATCATTATTTGTGGCAACACCAATTATGTTTGACACCACTAAAAAAGAAGAAAAAAATAATTAAACTTATTTTTAGATATATTGAAACCGTTTTTAATTCCTGAGCATCAGATTTTAAAAACGGTTTTTTCATTGAACAGCTAGCAATTAAAAGAACAACCTCATGAGTATTATAAAACTTCAAGATCTATATTTTAAACCTTTTATTAATCAAGAAGAAATTGCGGTAATCGTAAAACAATTAGCAGTACAAGTAAAAGCAGACTTGCCTAAAGGAGAAGTCCCTCTTTTTGTAGGTATCTTAAACGGATGCTTTTTATTTGCCGCAGATTTTATAAGAGAATTTAATGGAGATTGTGAAGTGTCATTTGTAAAATTAGCTTCCTATAGTGGTACCTCTTCTACAGAAGACGTAAAACAATTAGTAGGTATAAATGAAGACTTAACAGGAAGAACTGTAATTATATTAGAAGATATTATTGATACAGGAAACACTCTTCAAGAAATTTATAATATCTTTAGAGATAAAAATTTAAAACAACTAAGAATTGCAACGTTATTTTTTAAACCAGACGTATTTAGAAAAGAACTACATATAGATTATATCGGAAAAAACATTGAAGATAAATTTATTGTTGGTTACGGTTTAGATTATAATGGTTTAGGTAGAAATTACCCTGCAATTTATCAATTATCAACACAACCTAAAATGAAAAACATCGTATTATTTGGCCCTCCAGGTGCAGGAAAAGGAACACAAGCAGATTTTTTAAAAGACATGTATAACTTGGTACATATCTCTACAGGAGATGTATTCCGTTTTAACATTAAAAATAAAACTGAATTAGGTTTGTTAGCTAAAAAATATATGGATGAAGGAGATTTAGTTCCGGATGAAGTAACTATTAATATGCTAAAAGCTGAAGTTGAAAAAAATGCAGATGCAAATGGCTTTATTTTTGATGGTTTTCCTAGAACAGAATCTCAAGCAGAAGCTTTAGATGTTTTTTTAGCTGAAAAAGGAGAACAAATAAACGGAATGGTAGCATTAGAAGTGCCAGAAGATGCTTTAGTTACTCGTTTATTAGAAAGAGGAAAAACAAGCGGTAGAACAGATGATACTGATGAAAGTAAAATTAGAAACCGTTTTAACGAATACAACACAAAAACAGCTGTTTTAAAAGATTATTTTGATGCTCAAGATAAATACTACGGCGTTAATGGTTTGGGTTCTATTAAAGAAATTACACAAAGAATTGCAAAAGTATTTGATGCACTTTAAAATGTGTAACTGTGTAATTGTTTAACTGTGTAACCTTTAAACGAATATTACATAGAGCAATTAAACACTTAAACATTTACACGATTAAACAACAATTATGACTGAAGGAAATTTTGTCGATTACATAAAAATATACGCTTCTTCTGGTAAAGGAGGACAAGGTTCTATGCACTTACATAGAGAAAAGTATATTACCAAAGGTGGGCCTGACGGTGGAGATGGTGGACGTGGAGGACACATTATTTTACGAGGTGATAAAAATATGTGGACGTTGTTTCACCTAAAATTTAAACGTCACTTTAGAGCAGAAAGTGGTGGTGGCGGAAGTGCTAGTAGAAGTTCTGGTGCAGATGCAGATGATATTTATATTGATGTACCATTAGGTACCATCATTAAAGATGCAGATACAGATGAAGTAATTGTAGAAATTACAGAACATCAAAAAGAAGTAATTTTATTACGTGGAGGAAAAGGAGGATTAGGAAACTGGAACTTTAAATCTTCTACCAATCAAACACCAAGATATGCTCAACCAGGTATGGACGGTTTTGATGGTTGGTTTAGAATGGAATTAAAATTACTAGCAGATGTTGGTTTAGTTGGTTTCCCTAATGCAGGAAAATCTACTTTATTATCCGTATTAACGTCTGCAAAACCAAAAATTGCAGATTATGCTTTTACTACTTTAAAACCTAACTTAGGTATTGTAGAACATAGAAACCATCAAACATTTGTAATTGCAGATATTCCTGGAATTATAGAAGGTGCAGCAGAAGGAAAAGGTTTAGGACATCGTTTTTTACGTCATATAGAACGTAATTCCGCGTTATTATTCTTAGTTCCTGCAGATAGTGATGACATTAACAAAGAATATGAAATTCTTTTAAATGAGCTTAAAAAACACAACCCAGAGTTGTTAGATAAAGACCGTTTACTAGCCATTTCTAAAACAGATATGTTAGATGATGAGTTACAAGCAGAAATAGAAGCAGATTTACCAGAAGGTGTAGAAGCTATATTTATTTCTTCAGTTGCTCAAAAAGGCCTGCAAGAATTAAAAGACAAACTTTGGAAAATGTTGAATTAAACAGTTTACTTTTTAAAAAGGTTCTAAGTTTAGAGTTTCAATAAAATATTAAAGGTTCTAATTATTGCGAAAGCAAAAGTTAGAACCTTTTTTTATATCTTATAATAAAAACAACCAATAGGCACAAAAACAAGATGAACCTTTTTAATTAGAAAAAGGTTCATCTTTAGTAAAAATGATAAGTTTTAAAACTTAAAGTTATTGGGGGAATATATTTTTTTTTAAAAATCATACCATTGCGCAAGCATTGTAGTATCATCAACAGGAATTATACCTAAGGTATTTTGATTTGCATTAAAATCAACCATTTTTTGTACATAGAAACCACTATCTCTAAACAAAAAATCTAATAGCGGTAATATACCTGCTCTTCTTGTTGTATTAACGGGTACCGTTTCTGTTAATTTATAAATTTTATTACCAGTAGCATTTTCTGTAACAGTATACGTAAATTTAAAATTTAAACTAAATGAACGTCCACTAGATAAATATCTTACTTGAACAAAAGAATTATCTACAGTTTCTAAATTATATAAATAGACTCTAGTAACAGTTCT
This sequence comes from Polaribacter atrinae, assembly GCF_038023995.1. Classification (NCBI taxonomy): domain Bacteria; kingdom Pseudomonadati; phylum Bacteroidota; class Flavobacteriia; order Flavobacteriales; family Flavobacteriaceae; genus Polaribacter; species Polaribacter atrinae. The sequence goes on along the minus strand of NZ_CP150660.1, from coordinate 3,294,141 downwards.
ACCACTTTGAGTAGCTGTAAAATGTGCTTCCCATTCTTTATAAAAGTTTATAAAATTTTCACTAGATAAATCTGAATTAGGTAAATTAGTTCTATACAATCTCATATTATTATTACCTCTAGACTCGTTTCCAAAATCATAAAATGGTAATAGAAAACTTAGTTCATCAGCATAACTTAAAGTAATTTTAACACCATCAACTTCAGCAACAAACTCATCATCATCTAAATTGTAAATAAACTCTTCTAAGACTACATTTTCTATTTCTATTGCAGGACTAACAACAAAACCAGTAGGTTTTGGTGCAATACCAAAGCTAAGGTCTGTTTTTACAGCATCTTTACTTATTGCTGTAACTGTTGCAAACCTTCTAGCTTCATTAAAAGAAAAACCATATAAAGTTGTTTTACCTCCACTTTCTAAAGTAATATTTCTAAAAACAGATTTTAATGGATTTTTTGGAATGTTAGTTTCTAACATTGTCTTATTTAGACTTGTTAAACTAGTCCAATCTTCTTTAGACGCTTTAGAAAAACGAATGATAATATCACGATCTCTATTAGACTTAAAAAGAATATCATCTCCTTCTGTTTTAAAGTATAAAAACTCAAAACTACCTTTATAACCTTGTCCTCTTAAATCATCATCTGGAAAATTATTTGAATCTGATAACTGATGAATTACGTTTTTTGTTGTAAAAGTAAGTTTAACAGTAGAGCCTAAAGTAATATCATACAAACTCGTAGCGCTAACATCTGGCGTTCCAAAATCTGAATCCATAATTACTTCTGAATCACTAATAAAATCGAATAAAAAAGTAAAACCTCCTAGTTCTGAATCATCCGTAAAATAAGTTGTTTTCCATCCGTTTTCAGAACCTTGAAGAGCTGTTTTTAATTCTGCAATACTCTTTTCTATTCTAACTGTTGGTGTGTCTTCAAATAAAAGTTCAGGATCATTGTTTTCATCACAGCTACTTAATACAAAAAGACAAAGCGCTACAATTAATTGACACGTATTTATTTTTATTTTTTTCATGTTCTTAGTATTATTTAATTGCTTCTAAAATATTATCGGTAGCTAATTTTTGTAATTCATATAAATCTATATTAAAAGATTTCTTAAAATATTCTGCAACAATTGCTTCTTTGGCTTTTATCAACGCTACAGCATTATCTGCTTGTGGAGTTGCTGTAATTGTTGCTCCTTGGGTTGCAGCATCTATTTCTGCTTGTGTAGCATCAGAATCTAAATTAGACAAGGCAGTAGAAACTGCATTACTTATAATTTTAGCTTTAATATTATCTATAATTTCTTGGTAATCTTCTGCGTTATTGGTAAGAATTGTTTCTACCATTTCTGCAAAATCTTCACCTTCATTAAGTCTCGCATAATCCGTTATAAAACCAAGACTGTTTGCAATATCAAATCGTTCTTCTTCATTGGCAGGATTAAACCATTGTGCAGTATAACCACTAGGGGTTATTTGCTTAAAAGCTTCTTCATCGTAACGAACTTGTTGATTTAAAATGTGCGTATATTCATGCTGAATTGTTTGAATAAACCTTGTTACTTGGCTTTTATTCTTAACATCTACTAAATCGGTTTCAAATAACACAATGTTCTTTCCTCCTTCTGCAAAACCTAAAGTTCTTGTTCCGCTTGGATTTAAATTTGTACCACCAACCAAAACCATTTCTCTTGGTGCAATTATTTTTACAAAATCTTCTCCACCTAACTCTGTGTAGGTATCAATCCAAACTTTTTTAACCACTTGCATAATAGGCACTACTTTTTCTAAAGTTGGTGGAAATAAATATCTATCTAAATCTACTCTACCTTCGTCCCATTGATAGTTTACATCAATATTATATGGAATTGTAATATGGTCTCTTAACCACTCATCGGTAGTATTTAAACTTGGTGTTTCTGTATTTAAGTTACTGTCTGTTAACTTATCTTCATCTAGATTACAAGCAGAAATAATTCCGAAAATTAAAACTGCTACATATATATCTTTTTCATAATTATCTAGGATTAGGTGTTAGTCCGAAGTTTATTGCAGATTCTGGAACTTGTAATTGTCTTCTTAAATCATCTTTAGGCAATTCTACATCTATATCATCTTTTCTATAATATCTTTTAATAGCAATGTTAAACCTTCTTACATCAAACCATCTTACCCCTTCGTGATAAAATTCTTTTTGTCTGAATTTTAAAATCGCATTGATAAAAGAAATTTGTTTATCATCTTTAAAAGTGTAAAAAGGAGTTAATTCACCTGGAGTTACAGGAAACATATTAAGTACCATGTCTTCTGTTAAAATATCTGTACCGCTATTATAACCTTCTGTTTTCTTTGATAAAAAAACATTTAAATCGTTTAAACAGTTAGCATAATCTTCTTGCATCGCATAAGCTTCTGCCCTATTTAAAAGAGCTTCATCATTACCAAATAACACCAAACCAGTATACCCTCTACCGGTTCCTGCAGATTGATTTGTTACTTTAAAATACTCATCGAACTTAGGATTGTTAAAACCTTCACTAGAACCAAAAATATCATAGGCCCAACCTTTACCAAATGGATTGTCTGCCTGAAAAATTGCATCAGAATTTATATTTGATAATCCATAATTAGTTCTCCAAAAATTTCTACCCCACCATGATGATGTAGAGCTAATAAGTAACTAAAGCGCTTATTTTTTCTGGAGAATCTATTTCTGCTCTATTATCTGGTAATTCAGATAAATAATCATCACAACTAATTAATAAGAATAAAGATATAATTGTGGTTATTTTTAAAATATTTTTCTGTAGTTTTTTCATTGTAATATATTTTATAGTCCAATATTTAAAGACATTGTAAATTGTCTAGTTATAGGTAAAGCAACACCACCTGTGCCATAAAATTCTGGGTCTTGCCCATTTAATCTATCATCCGAATACAATAAAAACAAGTTGGTTCCTTGTAATTTAAGTTTTAGATGAGAAAGGCTTAATTTATCTAATACATCTTTATTAAAACTGTACCCTAAAAAGATGCTTTTCATTCTTAAAAAATCTCCATTAACTACTCTTGCATCAGAAAAATTATAAACGTTGTAGGCTCTAGACAAATCGCTACTGTTATAAATATTATTATCTCTAACATCTATAACTTTAGGAATATTGGTAATATTTTCATCTCCAGGTAAAACCCATCTATTAATACTACTTTTTGTAAATACATTTGTACCAGAATAAAAGTTATCTAATGCAGGGTTTAGCCTTACAACATTACCACCAGAACCAGTGATTAACATATTTAAATCCCAATTTTTATATTTAAATGAATTAGAAAAACCACCAGCAACATTTGGTAATACAGAACCGTTGTACACTAAATAATCTGTAATATTAGAACTGTCTTGAAAATCTACATCTGTAACTGGGTTGTCTCCTTCTGGTAAAATAAATGTTGGTATACCGTCTGAATTTAATCCATCAAACTGAAAAGAGAATAAAGAATTGTTTGGATATCCTTCTAATTTTCCTCCTTGTAAACCAAAACATCAATTACTCTTGGTTTGTTCTGTAATTTTGTTATTTCTTGATCGAAAAAAGAGAAGTTTAAAGAAGTGGTCCAACTAAAATTATCTGTTTTTACATTGGTTGATGTTAAAGCAAACTCGATTCCTTTTTGAGTTGTATCAGAATTATTTCCTGTTTTAAAAAATTCTCCTCCAATACCAGAAGTTCTCACAAAGTCTATATTATCAAAAATATCTCTTTGATACACATCTGCCGTAAATTGAATTCTATTATTAAATAATCCTAAATCTACTCCAATGTTTAATTCGTGTTGTTTCTCCCAAGTTAATTCAGAGTTTTCTAAATCTTGAATATCTAAATATGTTTCTCTTTCAGATGGCGTTAATCTATCTGTAATTTCACTTCTAAAAATTGCCAAAGAGTTGGTAGCAGGACCTGATGAAGCACTTAAACCATAAGATGCTCTAAATTGTAGGTTATTAATGGTTTTTGATTTTTGTATAAAATCTTCTTCACTTGCATTCCATTTTGCACTTACAGTACCTGTAGGCAACCATCTAGATTTAGAACTTCTACCTTGTCTATTAGAACCATCATACCTTCCTGTTAAAGAAAAAACATACTTATCATTATATGTATACGTAGTTCTACCAAAGAAGGCAACCGTTCTTTCTCTTTCTCTACCCAACCCAAAATAGTTTCCACCTTCTGCAACTACTTTTTCTAATAATCTAGCATCTGTAAATGGTACAAAACCGTTTTCATATTGTAAACCATAACCTGTAAAATTCTCGTTATTTCTATCTACATATCTTAATTCTTGACCTAATAAAGCATTAAAATTATGCTTTTGATTAAAATATTTCTTTAACTGAAAACTGTTTCTAACATAATAAGAAGTTAAACTGTTATCGAATTTACGATACAAACCACCTTCTGGAAAAACAGAAACAGGAATCGCATCTGGATTATTTGGGTCTGTGTATAAAAAGATATTTGCATTTGCTATTACAGTGGTTTCGTCTGCATTATAAGCTCTAACAACATTAGAGTTTTCTCTAATTTGATGCTCTCTAACACTATTTACATATCTTGCAGAAGCATTTAAATCGTACGTAATATTGTCTGAAATTTTATAAGAAGCATCTAATTGAAAACGAATATCTTTTACATCTAAATCTAATGTATTGTTTTCTAATTCTTCTAAAATATTAAAATCAGCCCAATTATTGGTGTAGTATTCTAAATTACCATCATTATCTCTTGGTCTTAACGCTCTAGAAGTATTTAATGCGTAACTAAACGGATTGATATCAAAATCTCTACTAAACTGACCGTCTACAACATTGGCTTCTCTATTAAAAGAACCTGGTGCTTTTTGTTTTCTAACAGATGCAACTGTAGCAATTGAAATATTAAACTTATCTGAAAAGTAAAATGTATTCTTTAAGTTCGTTGTAATTCTAGATACTTTATCTGCAACAGACCAACCCGGATCATGTAAAAAACCAATAGATGCATAAAAAGAATTGTTCTCTCCACCACCTGTAAAGTTAAGCGTGTGGTTTTGCATTAAAGATTGTCTAAACAATTTTTTAAACCAATTGGTATTTGCCAACTCGTAATCCTTTAAAAAAGCACTTCTACCTTCTGGAGTATTTTGTACTCCAAAACCTCCATTAGAATAGCTGTTAATTTTCTTTTCTAAAATACCATAAACTCCAGAAAATCTAGAATTACCAACACCTGGTAGTCTTAAATAACCTTGACTTCTTAAACCTTCTAAAATACCAATGGTTTCTTTAGAATCTAAAATATCATATTGAGAATAAGATGGTATATCTCTTACCGTTTGCTCTAACGTGTAACTTACTTTTAAAGGGCTCTCTCTTTTACCACTTTTAGTCGTTATAACTACAACTCCGTTTCTTGCTCTTGCACCATAAATAGAAGTGGCAGAAGCATCTTTTAAAATATCTATTTTTTCTATATCTGTAGCATTAACACCCGCTATAGAAGAACTAATTAAAGTAGACGCATCTCCAGAAGTTAAAGCATCTAAATCTTGCTCTACAATATCTTCTTGCACCACACCATCTATAACGTACAATGGATTATTGTTACCAAATACAGAAGAAGAACCTCTAATAGTTATCTGTGGCGCAGCACCAAAAGTTCCGGTAATGTTTTGTACAATAACTCCGGCTACTTTACCTTCTAACATTCTACTTACATCATTAATACCATCAATTTTTAAATCTGCTGCTTTAATGGTTGTTGCTGCTCCAGTAAAACTTTTCTTGTTAATTTTATCGTAACCTGTTGTGATTACAATTCCTGCTAAGTTTTCTGATGATTCTTGTAAGACTACCTTTATAACAAACAAACAAACTACCAACTACTACTTCTTTAGACTCGAAACCTAATGATTGAAAAACCAATATATCTCCTTTAGAAGCTGGTATAGAAAATTCTCCATTAAAATCTGTAGCAACACCAATACCTGTTGCTTTTATACGAACAGAAGCCCCCACAATAGGCATGTTTTTATCATCAACTAAAACACCTGAAACCTTTTGCTGAACAGATTTCTTTTTTAATGAAATTGAACCATCTTTATTAAATTGATAAACAACATTACTTGCTTGTAAGCTTTTATCTAAAAGATCTTTTACAATGATAATCCCCTTGTGTAAGCTAACTTTTGGAAGTTTTTTGAAAATACTATTTTCGTAAACAAATGTATAATCTGTTTGCATTTTAATCAAATTAAAAACTTCTTCTACAGATATGGTTTTATCTGTGTCTATTTTAATTTTAGCGTTTTGTGACACTCCTTCACTTGGTACAAATGCAAATGAGATGGCACAGAATAAGTATATGAACGTTTTCATAATAGTTGTTAATAGCTTTTTTCGCAACAGAAAAAAGTCTCCAGTAAATTTAATTTCCATAAATTTGTTAAGTGTTTAATTATTAATAAGCATGAACCTAAGGAATTGTGGTTTTAATATTGTGAGAGATGGACAAACCACATTCCTTTTTATTTTCTAAATTTAATTTTTCTATTATTTACTTCATAAGTAATATCTGTTGTATTTATAATTGCATCTAAGACAGATTTTACGTCTTGCTTTTTACTCAAAACTCCATTAAATCTTAAATCTTTAATTTTTTCATCTTCAAAAGAGATGTCAACATCATAACATCTAGAAAGTATTTTTGTGATTTCTAATAAAGAAGTATTGTCAAAACTAAAATACCCCTTTACCCAAGAAATTTTTTCTTTTGCATTTACCTCTTTCTTTTGCATTTCTAATGTTAAAGCATTTAAAATGGTCTCTTCATTAGGTTTTAAATACATTTTAACTTTTTCGTTATTTTCAACCATAACTTTACCTTCTAATAAGGTTGTTGTTATTAGATGATCTTCTAGATATGCTTTTACATTAAAATGAGTTCCTAAAACAGATATATTCTGTAAAGTGTTTAAAACAATAAAACCATCTCCAGAATTCTTTTTACTTGATGAAACTTCAAAATAAGCTTCTCCATAAACTAGTTCTACAGTTCTTGGTTTTCCCTTTATAAAACTTACTGGATACTTAAGCTTAGATTCTGAATTTAACCACACTTTAGTTCCATCTGCCAAGGTTAAAGAGAATTCTCCTCCTTTTTTTGTTGTTAGATAGTTATAAATAATTTTTGGTTGCGTAGTAACTTCTTTAATCTCTTTTTGTATTGTTTTTTTTATATGCAATACTTTTATCTTCACTTTTAAAAAGAGCGTTTTCTATTTTATGATCTTTAGAGAGAAGTATTTCTTCACCATCTTCTAAAGTTAGTATTGCTTTATTACTATAACCTGTATCGGTAATTATTTCTGAAGTGTTTACTTTTTTATTTATAGGATTAAATAAATAAGATATTGAAAACAATAATGCAATTGAAGCTGCTGCTGCATAATATTTCCAAGTAGTTTTTTTGCTGATTTTAGCCTTACCTTTTATTGCTGTCCAATTCTTTTCTTTGTCAAAAAGATATTTTTCAGAATTCTTGTTTTCTTTTACATTTTTAAAATACGCTCTATGTTTTTCAGATTCCGAATACCATTTATCAAACACTATCTTTTCCTCTTCGGAAAGCGTATTGTTTATTTTTTTTATTATTAAGAAAAATTCCATTTTAAGAATGTCTTTTTTAAGTGTAATTATAATTTGTAATTAAATACTATACACTAAAGACAACGTAAAACTAAAAAAGGGTGACAAAAAAAATCAATAAATTTTAAAAAAATTCAAATTAAACCAACATCAAGGTAAAAACATTGATAAATATTAACCAAAAAAGCAAAATTACTAAAGAATCATTAATCCTAATTTTAGCTCTTTTCAACTGTGTTTTAACAGTATTTAAAGAAATATTTAGTTCTTCTGCAATTTCATTATACTTGTAATCTTCTATAAATTTTAATTTAAAAATTTTTTGCATTTTTAAAGGCATCTCATCAACAATGGCTAAAACCTTTAAATAAAGAGTATTGTTATCTTCTGTAAAATTAGGTAATTCTACACGGTCTATTAAAGATCTACTATATTCTATATAATCTTGGTTATCTGTAATTTTTACAGATTTTAAATGATTCAAACATCTATTTTTAACCATCACAAATAAGTAGGCTTTTAATGATGTTTTAATTTCCATCTTTTCTGAGTGTTCCCAGATATAAACAAATACTTCTTAAACAATATCTTCACTAACTAAAAAATCTGATACATATCTATTTGCAGAAACCACTAAATCTTGAAAAAATAAATCATAACATTTTTTAAAAGCAACGGTATCTTTCTTTTTTATTTGCGCTATTAAAAGATGGTTATTCATAAAAAATATAATAATTAGCTTTTTTATAAAAATACTTTTGTCCTTTAAAACGAGCAAGTATTCTTATTTAAAAAGACAAAGAAGCTTAAAAGTATTTTTGCTTGCGGTAAATATAAAACATTAAATATAAATTAATTTAATGTTACTATAATTCTCATTTTTCAAGGTGATTATTACGAAACCGTTACATTTAATGCATCAAAATAACTTAAAAAATAAATTATATACAGAAAAAAAAGCATATCTATAAAAAACATTAACGTTAAAACAGCCTTATTATACTCTTTATCAAAAAATGAAAAAAGTTAAAGAATAGATTGTAGATTCTATATTTTTTATTCTTTTAATTGAATTCTAATAGGCAATCGATATTTTGTAGTAACCGGAATTCCTCGCTTGTTTGCAGGATAGATTTTTGGAAGATTTTCTACACTCACTTTTAATAAACTATCTAATTCTGGTAATTCCTTTTTAAGGTTTACTGAAGCCTGAATAGTATCTAAGCTAAAAATTCCTTCAGAATTAATAATTACATCCACGTACACCATTTCATTAATAGAATCTTTAACAGCAAATGAATGTTGTTGCAACTCCGCTCCTACTTTCTGGTGAATGGTTGTTCGAAAGCAATCCATTTTTTCTTGTTTATCAATAATAGCATCACAAGTTTTAAAAGAAGGAAAAGTATCTACAGAAGAAAAATCTACAATAGTATCTAAATCTGATGTGTTTTTATCCTTTGGAGGGCAAAATAAATCACACGAAGTGATAAAAACCAACATTATTAAAAAAGATAAAACCCTTAAAAACATACTTTTATTTAGAGTGTGAATTTACTAAATTTTGTTGACTTGTACTTTAAACTTTTTAAGCCTTAAAAAAAAGCCAATTTTGGGTATAAAAACAACTTATATTTAAAAATGAAAAAGCCGAAGCTTACACCTCGACTTTAACTATTTCAAATAATTATACACTTAATTTCTCCTTTTCATAGATGTATTAATTTACTATTATTGAAATCGGAATTGAATATTTTACACCAACTTTTTTACCATCATGTTCACCAGGAATCATTTTAGGCAACGTATTCATTACCGCAATAACTTCTTCCTTAAGATCTTTATGCGGTGCTCTTGCATTTACATCTACTACATTTCCTTCTTTGTCAATTTTAAAACCTATAAAAATCCTTTTCTTCCCTGCTTCTAAACCCAATTGATTTGGTAAATCTGCATTAAAGTTTCTAGAAAAATGCTTCTGAACTTCTTTAGAAAAACATTTCTTATCTCCAGATTCACAACCTGGAAAAGTTGGTACTTTATCTATAACCATAAATGAAACATCTTCTGTTTCTACAAATTCAGCATTACTATCTTTTTTCATCTTAGAATAATCAACAATTGATGCCATTGTTTTTCTTCCATTTTTCTTTTTATAAATCTTAATATCAAACATTGAAGAATACTTCTCATTTTTTAAAGAATTAATTCTATTCATAATTTCATCATATTCCTCTCTTTCTTCAACAGTTAGATCACTCAAACTAACTTCTACTCCTTCAGGAATTCCAGATCCAAAATAAGAATCTAAATAAGTTTCATTTTTACCCTTAGTAGCAGTTACACCATCCTTCAATTCAAAGTATCTAGTTTGCAACTCTTTTTTTGCAACAACATCTTCTTTTACTTCATTTTCTGCACAAGAAGTGTAAAATAACATACTCGCCAATAGCGGAATTAAAACTAAATACTTTAATTGATTCATTTTTTTTGATTGTGTCTTTTTCATCATAATAATTCTTTTTTTAATTAAGGTTTTTTTATAAAATTGGTTCACAAAGGCAATGTTTTCAACTTGAAAAAAGTTGGATAATAAGTTATTGATATACATTTCTTTTGTTTCAGACTTTGCAGCTACTTCGTCAGAAATATACTCGTGAATGAGTGTTATTCTCTTTTGATACATAAAAATCATTGGGTTAAACCACATCATAATTTTTAAAAATTCGAAGAACAATAAATCTAAAGAGTGCTTTTGATTACTGTGCACCAATTCGTGTGCTATAATTTGTGCTTGTTGAGATTCTGGAATTTCTTTTCCTAAAAAAATAAAGTTAAAAAAAGAAAATGCTTTCGTTTGATTCGGTATTAAAACTAACGTATGATTCGCTTTTTTTTCAACTTCGCTTCTTCTAATTAGGTTTGTTATTTTAAACAGTTTTATTAAAAAAAGTATCAAAAAAAGACTGAATCCAAACCAAAATAAAAGCTGTACATAATTTATAGATTCATACAAACTCGTTTCTTGAATAACATCCTGAATTACTTTTTCTGGTGATAAAACAATTTCTGGTAAATAGATAATAAACTCTTTTGGAACCGCTTTTTGAAACGTAGGAATTTTAATAAACGGTAAAATGAAAGATACAATTGGTGTACTAATTAAATACCATCTGTTTTTAGTAAAAAAGGTTTCTTTACTTAGAAAGAAATCATAAATAGCCAAAAACAATACTTGAAATAATATGACTTGTAGAATATAATTGATCATAGTTTTTTTTTATTTTTTTATTATCACACTGTCATTTCGAAATGAGTCTTTTTAGACGATTGAGAAATCTCATATTGAAAAAACTACTTCTATATAGGAAAGAGATTCCTCTTCTTTAGCTGCGCTAGATACTTTCAATTAAAAAAGTATTTTAATTTCAGTAGCATTCGGAATAACATCTACACTTTAATAATAATTAAAACTGAAAACTGAGACTGCCAACTGCAACTGAAAACTGTTTACTCCTTCCCTTTATTCACTTCCTTTAAAATAGATTCTAGTTCGGCAACATCCATTTTATTTTCTTTCACAAAAAAGGACACCAAACTTTTAAAAGAACCATCAAAATAACCATTCATTAATTTGTGTAAACTCTGGTTGCTATACGTTTCTTTTTCAATTATCGGAAAATATAAAAACCCTCTTCCAACGGGTTTATGATCCACAAACTCCTTCGTTTCTAAAATTCTAACAATGGTAGAAACGGTATTGTATGCAGGTTTTGGTTCTGGTAATTTATCTATTATTTCTTTTACAGAAGCTTCTTGTAAATCCCATAAGATTTGCATAATCTGCTCTTCTGCTTTTGTTAATTGTTTGCTCATAATTATAACTAATTTTTTAGTTCAACAATGCAAATATAACTAAATATTTAGTTTAAACTAATTTTTTAGTTAATAATATTTGTAACATAACTTTAGTATAATCGTCTTATAATTAGAAAATTGTAGATGTCTATTGACTTTAAACCTTTATAATTATTAAAATTTTTATGGATATATTTTTATTACTATTAGGATTCCTTTTCGTCTGCTTAGGCATTATTGGCGCTTTTTTGCCCATTTTACCAGGACCTTTAACAAGTTGGTTGGGTTTACTTTTATTACATTTCACTAAAATAATTCCGATGGATTGGACTTTTTTAGGAATTACTTTAGCAGTAGCGATTCTAATTTGGATTCTCGATTACTTTATACCTGGCATGGGTACAAAACGTTTTGGCGGCACAAAATATGGAGTTTACGGTACTACAATTGGTTTATTTATCGGTTTGTTCACCCCTATTCCATTCGGAATGTTAATTGGTGCTTTCTTGGGTGCTTTTATAGGGGAATTACTTTATGATAGCAAAGACACAAACCGAGCTTTAAAAGCTTCTTTTGGAGCGTTTCTTGGTTTTTTAGCTTCTGCAACTATTAAGTTTTCTATTGCAGCCATCTATTTTGTGTTATTTATAATTCAGTTTTGGGAATTTAAAGGAAGCTTTTTTTAAATACTATTTTTTATTCTCAACAAATCATGAGAAGCGTCATTACGAGTAAGAACGACGAAGTAATCTGTTTATTAAAACTTACGTTTTCTATATTTAGAGATTGCTTCATTCTTAGCAATGACGAGACAATTACTTATCTATTATTACATATAATTAAAAGATTGATATAAGTCTGCAAACAACTCTAGCCCAGATTAACTACAATTTAATATTTTTTGGAATCGTTAAATGCTTCGCATTATAAGTGGCTTCCTTTTTATGCCTTTTTTAAAATTGTCATTGCGAGGCACGAAGCAATCTGCTAATCAAAAAGAGATTACCACAGTTTACAAAAAAGTAAACTTTATAATGAGAGCATAAAAGGTATAGCCTTTCTACTTCGCTAAAGATAAATTCCAAGCTGGAAATAGCTACTAAAAGACACAGCGTTTAAAAGAGAAATTGGCACATTATACAAAAACAAACGTGATTTCTGTTCACAAAAAGGCATAAAAAAAAGCGTCCCGTTTCAGGGAAGCTTTCCATTGGTTAACAAAACCACGACGCTTTTACTAAAGCGCCAAAACAACACAACTAATGCTGCCCTAACAAAAAGCAGCCGACAAATATACGATGTTTTTTAATATTCTCAAATAAAGAAGTTGTTTTTTATTTTATTCTCAATTGTCTATTAATTCATTTGATTGTATCTTTGCATTCTTAAATAAACATTAGAAAACTAAACAGCAAATGCAATTATCAGAACAAGAAGTTGTACGTAGAGAAAAGCTCGTAAAATTACGCGCTTTAGGCATCAATCCTTATCCTGCAGATTTATATCCAATAGATTCAAATTCGGCAAAGATAAAGCAAGATTATGCTGAAGGAAAAAAGGTAATTATTGCTGGTAGACTAATGTCTATTAACATACAAGGAAAAGCTTCTTTTGCACAACTGCAAGATGGAGAAGGTAGAATACAAGTGTATTTTAACCGTGATGAAATTTGTACTGGTGAGGATAAAACATTGTATAATGATGTTTTTAAAAAATTACTAGATTTAGGAGATTTCGTTGGTATAGAAGGTGAATTGTTTACCACTAAAGTGGGAGAAAAAACAGTGCGTGTTAAAAACTTTACATTGTTAAGCAAGTCTTTAAAACCATTGCCTTTACCAAAAGTAAAAGACGGTGTTACTTATGATGCTTTTACAGATCCTGAATTACGTTACAGACAACGTTATGCAGATTTAGTAGTAAACCCACACGTAAAAGAGGTGTTTATAAAAAGAACAAAATTGTTTAACGCAATGCGTTCTTTCTTTAATGATGCTGGTTATTTTGAAGTTGAAACTCCGGTTTTACAACCAATTCCTGGAGGTGCAGCAGCAAGACCTTTTATAACGCATCATAACTCATTAGACATTCCACTATATATGAGAATTGCTAATGAATTGTATCTTAAAAGACTAATTGTTGGTGGTTTTGATGGTGTTTATGAATTCTCTAAAAACTTTAGAAATGAAGGAATGGACAGAACTCATAACCCAGAATTTACAGCCATGGAAATCTATGTGTCTTACAAAGATTACAATTGGATGATGGATTTTGCAGAGCAACTTCTAGAGCATTGTGCAATTGCTGTAAACGGAACTTCGGAAGCTACTTTTGGTGAACACAAAATAGACTTTAAAGCTCCATACGCAAGAGTAACAATGGCAGATTCTATTAAAAATTTTACTGGTTTTGATATTACTGGTAAAACAGAAGCTGAAATTAGAGAAGCTGCAAAAGGCATGAATATTCCTGTGGATGAAACTATGGGGAAAGGAAAGTTAATTGATGAAATTTTTGGTGAAAAATGTGAAGGAAACTACATTCAGCCAACTTTTATTACTGATTATCCTAAAGAAATGTCTCCGCTTTGTAAAGAGCACAGAGACAACCCTGAATTAACAGAGCGTTTTGAGTTAATGGTTTGTGGTAAAGAAATTGCAAATGCCTATTCTGAATTAAATGACCCAATTGACCAGCGTGAGCGTTTTGAACACCAGCTTAAATTGGCGCAGAAAGGTGATGATGAGGCAACTGAATTTATTGATGAAGATTTCTTAAGAGCTTTAGAATACGGAATGCCACCAACGTCTGGAATGGGAATTGGAATGGACCGTTTAATTATGTTCTTAACAAACAACCAATCTATACAAGAAGTTTTATTCTTTCCTCAAATGAGACCAGAGAAAAAAGCAGCTGCAGTAGAATTGAATGATGATGAAAAAGCTGTTTTGGCAATTGTTACCAAAGCAGAAAAAATAGATTTAAACGACTTAAAAGTAAAGTCTGGTTTGTCTAACAAGAAATGGGATAAAACCATTAAAGGTTTAACAAAACATAAAGTTGCAAAGGTTACTAAAACAGACGAAGGTTTGTTTGTTGAGCTTGTGTAACAATATTATTACGAATTGTCATTCCGAAATGAGCTTTTTTAAGCGATTGAGGAATCTCATAAAAATATTAAAAAAAGGAATTACAGCAATGTAGTTCCTTTTTTTTGATTTCTTTTTTATGTTGTTTCTTACCTAATTTTAGAATAGGTTTGTGATGACTAAGAACATCAATAAAAAATGGAGAAGTATCAAAAAATAATTGAGGACGTTTATTTAGAAGTAAAAAACATGCCTCAAAGTGGTAAAGTAGCCAATTACATTCCTGAATTGGCCTTTGTAGATCCTGAAAATTTTGGTATAAATATTACAACTATTGATAAAGAATCTTTTGGTGTTGGCGATTTTGATAAAAAGTTTTCGGTACAAAGTATTACTAAAATTCTTTCATTAACCTTAGCCTATAAATTTGAAGGTGTAAAAATATGGGACCGAGTAGATGTAGAACCTTCTGGAAACCCGTTTAATTCTTTATTGCAATTAGAAGCAGATTTAGGCAAGCCAAGAAACCCTTTTATCAATGCTGGTGCAATTGTAATTTGCGATGTATTGGTAAGCCACCTTAAAAATCCAAAAGAAGACTTCTTAGACTTCTGTAAAGAAATTTCTAACATTCCAACTTTACAATACAACGAAAAAGTAGCACAATCTGAAAAAGCTTCTGGATATAGAAATGTGGCGCTTTGTAATTTTATAAAATCTTTTGGAAACATTAAAAACGATGTAGATGTAGTCTTAGATTTTTACTTTTACATGTGTTCTTTAGAAATGACTTGTAAAGAACTTTCAAAAATATTTTTATTTCTAACGATTGATAATTTTACAACACAAAAAGGAGAAAGAGTAATTACAGAAAGTCAAACAAAAAGAATTAATGCCATTATGCTTACTTGCGGTTTTTATGATGAATCTGGCGAGTTTGCTTTTCGTGTTGGATTACCCGGTAAAAGTGGTGTTGGAGGCGGAATTGTTGCCATTCTCCCAGATAAATACTGCATTGCTGTTTGGAGTCCGAAGTTAAACGTTAAAGGGAATTCTTATAAAGGAATGTTGTTTTTAGAAAAATTTACTTCAAAAACTACTTCTTCTATTTTTTAGAAAATAGACAAATAACAGCGCAATAAAAACTCAAAATATATTCAAGAATTACATTGGATATGTGAATAAAAAAGAAGAACTTTCTTGTACTTTCAATAAGGATGAGATGGAACAGAATAAACACAATTTTTCTTCTTTTGAAGAATACCCAACAACAGATAAAAGCCTTTGGTTAGACTACTCTAAAGAAAAAACTACTTTTAAAATATGGTCTCCTACCGCCACCGCTGTAAAATTAAATTTCTATAAAACAGGAAATGACTCTGAAGTCTTTGCTACTTTTAATTTAGTACCTGAAGAAAATGGACTTTGGCTAAAAACAATTGAAGGAGATTTAGACGGAACCTATTATACGTATCAAACCTTTATTAATGAAAATTGGTTGTCAGAAACCCCAGGTATTTATGCAAAAGCTGTAGGCGTAAATGGAGAAAGAGCTATGGTTTTAAATATGGATGCCATTAATCCTAAAAATTGGGAACAAGATACATATGTGCAATTAAAATCACCTAATTCGGCTATTATTTACGAATTGCATATTCGCAATATTACCATTCAAACAGAGGCGAACTCTTCGTATCCTGGTAAATATTTAGGTTTGATAGAAAAAGGCGTTAAAAGCACACTTAATGTAGCTACAGCAATCGACCATATTAAAGAATTAGGAATCACACATGTTCACCTATTGCCAACATTCGATCAATATTCTATTGATGAAACTCATTTAGAGGTGCCACAATTTAATTGGGGATACGACCCTCAAAATTACAATGTTCCAGAAGGCTCTTTTTCTACAGATCCTTTTAAAGCAGAAGTAAGAATTCCGGAATTTAAAAAAATGATACAAGCATTTCATAATGCGGGAATTGGTGTTATTCTAGATGTTGTGTACAACCACACTGGAGTTATAGAAAACTCAAATTTTAATTTAGAAACTCCCAAGTATTATTATCGTTTTAACAACGATGGTAGTTATTCTAACGCATCGGGTTGTGGGAATGAAACGTCATCAGAAAGAAAAATGACACAAAAATTTATTTTGGAATCTGTTAAATATTGGACCGAAGAATATCATTTAGATGGTTTTCGTTTCGATTTAATGGCCATTCATGATGTTGAAACAATGAACCTAATTGCCGATGAAATTACCAAAATAAACCCAAGTGCACTTATTTATGGAGAAGGTTGGACAGGTGGAGACTCACCGTTACCAGAACAGAAAAGGGCTTTAAAAAAACACATTCCACAAATGCCCAAAATTGCCGCTTTTTCTGATGAAATTAGAGATGCCATAAAAGGAAGCACCTTTGATGATAGAAGTACTGGCTTTGTTAGTGGTGCTAAATTTAAAGAAGAATCTCTAAAATGTGGAATTGTTGGAGTTATACAACACCCTCAAGTAAATTACATGTATATAAATCATACAGATTTTCCTTGGGCACTGCAACCTTGGCAAGCTATCAATTACGTTTCTTGTCACGACAATTACACCTTATTCGATAAATTAAAAATATCTAGACCAGATGCATCTTTAAAGGATATAAAAGCAATGCATAAATTGGCAACTGCTATTGTTACAACCTCACAAGGAACTCCCTTTTTACATGAAGGTTCAGAAATAATGAGTACCAAAAAAGGAGATCATAATTCTTATAAATCACCAGATAAAATAAATGAAATAGATTGGAATTTAAAAGTGAAAAATAGCGACGTTTTAGCTTATTATAAAAACCTTATCAAATTAAGAAAAAAACATCCTGCATTTCGCATGACAACGGCTAAAGAAGTGCAAGAAAACTTAGAGTTTAAAAAAATAGATCATAGCCTCGTTTCTTATCAACTTAAAAATAATGCCAATAAGGATTCTTGGTCTAAAATACTAGTTATTTTTAATAGCCAAAATAAAATTATAAATTACCAATTAGACCAAACTTATAGAGTTGCTGTTATAAACGATTCTTTTGATTTTGAAGGAAAGCAAGAAGTTAAAGGCAATGTATCTGTACCAGGAATTTCTATGATGATTTTGTTTGAAGAATAAATATTTTGTTTTAATTTGGCTTTATTCTTTCATAAAAAGACGGAACTTTGCACGAAGTAAAACCTGTTATTTTTAGCACCTTTAAATTAGAAATGTAAACCATAATGAGCAAAAATCAAATTTATAAAGTTGATAACTTTAATGATTTACTATCTACTAAATTTAAAGGAGATATCAACGCAATCTGTTGGAACCGTACTTTAAAAGGTGATTTTTCTGAAATAGTCAATAAAATTACACTAGATGGAAATATGAGTGAAATTCTCCCTCAACAACTTTTAGATCTTCAGTTAAGTGAACAAGGTCAACTTGCGCTAGAAATTCTTTTAAACGACTTTAAGGTATTAAAAAAACATGGTAAAATTCCAACTTTAAATATCATTAAGCATTACGAGAGAGATGATGCATTTCCTTTTTTCCCTACGGATGTATATTCGTTTCATGTAGATCGTTCTCCAATACCAGCAGATACTTTTTTATGCACATATCATGGAGCATCAAGTGATATTTTACCGAACTCGCAAGGCACACAAAAAATTTTAGTTCCAGAAATAAGAATTGAACTCAAAAAACTTTATGATGGACCAGATGCTGGTTTTGAATCGTTTTTAAGTGAATATTTCTTTGATTTACATTATCAAGCAAAACCAGAAGCACAACCAATAAATTTAGGAATCGGTAATTTATGGAAACTAGCAATAGATCATCCAGAAAGCAAAGTACTTCCTTGTCTGCATAGAGCTCCAAAAGAAAAAACAGGAGAACATCGGTTGATGATGATTTGTTAATTTTAAAAATAATGTATGAAAATAAAGATTGATAAGTTTGTTCTCTCTATAGTAGTCGTAATACTAATAGCTTATTTATTTCCTCAATGGGGAACACAAGAAAGTAAGTTTCCAATTAACACGATTAGTTCTATTGGTATTTCACTTATTTTCTTTTTCTACGGATTAAAACTGAGTCCGAGTAAGTTAAAAGCAGGACTCAAAAACTGGAAATTACATATTTTGGTACAACTATCTACCTTTTTATTGTTTCCCTTACTCGTTTTATTAGTACATCCATTTATACAAAATTCAGAACAAGAAACCATTTGGTTAGCCTTCTTTTTCTTAGCTGCTTTACCATCTACAGTATCTTCTTCGGTTGTAATGGTTTCTTTAGCTAAAGGAAATATTCCTGGAGCAATTTTTAATGCCAGTATTTCTGGAATTATTGGTATTGCCATAACTCCTTTATGGATGGGACTATTTGTTAATGAAATACAATCAGACTTCGATTTTACTGATATTTATATCAAACTAATTCTTCAAATAATTGTACCGGTTATAATTGGACTTTCTTTACAACGTTTTTTTGGTGCTTTTGTACAAAAACACAGCAGTAAACTTACTCTTTTTGATAAATCGATTATCCTTTTAATTATTTACAAAAGTTTTGCAGAATCTTTTGAAAGAAACATCTTTAGCGCTGTTTCGTTTTTAGATTTATGCATTATTTTAGGTGGTGTTATCCTATTGTTTTCTATCGCTTTTTACCTCACTGGTTTTTTGTCTAAAAAACTAAAACTTAACAGAGAAGATCAAATAACAGCACAATTTTGTGGTACAAAAAAGTCTTTAGTACATGGTACGGTCTTTTCAAAAATACTCTTTGGTAACATGGCAACTATTGGTATTGTTTTATTACCACTAATGTTGTTTCATGCCACACAAATACTAATCATTAGTATTGTAGCAACAAAAAAGGCTGCTAAAAATAGCAGCCTCTAAAAATCTTAATACTTAATATTTTTATTTCTTAAAGCATTATGCTTTATACTTCATCCCTAAATGAACCACTTTTTTTGTTTCATAAAAATCTTCATCAAAAAAGTCAGGTAAATCGTAAATTGTAGCAGAAGTGTATAATTTTAATTCTTCAGATAAATCTCCACCTTTTAAGTATAAGATTCCGTTTTTTAAATCGTGATTTTGTTTTTTGGCAATTCTACCTTTTGTCCATCCCACAAAAGTTTCCATTTGTGCTACTGCTCTACTTACAATAAAATCATAAGTATCTTTTACCTCTTCTACTCTACCATTGGTAGTTTTTACATTTTCTAAACCTAAACCAGCAACAACTTCATTTACTACTTTTATCTTTTTACCAATAGAATCTACTAAATGAAACTGAGTTTCTGGAAATAAAATGGCTAAAGGAATACCAGGAAAACCTCCACCAGTACCAACATCCATTACTTTAGATCCGGGTTTAAACTGTACCACTTTGGCTATTGCCAAAGAGTGCAAGACATGGCGTAAGTATAATTCGTCTATATCTTTTCTAGAAACAACGTTTATTTTTAAATTCCAATCTTGGTATAATTCTTGAAGTTTAGAGAACTGATCAATTTGAGTTGCCGTTAGGTCTTTAAAGTATTTAAGTATAATTTCCATCAATAAATATATTTGAATTGCAAAAATAGCCATTTGCATTGGAACAATTCTTAACAATAACTGACGTTTATCATAAAAAGCTATTTCAAAAAGCATATTTTTGTAAATTATTTAAAACAGTACATGAAAACAATAAATTTTTCGAGAGTTGATAAAGCTAAATTCTTTAGAACCCTTAATAAAAGAGTAAATACATATTTTAAAGAAAACGAATTAAAAAGAACAGGAAACTGGAAATTGTACACAAAAGCAATTATTATGTTTTCTCTTTTCTTAGTTCCATTTATTTTAATCTTAACAGTTACTATGCCTCAGTGGGTAATGGCACTTTTAATGGTGATTACCGGAATAGGAATGGCTGGTGTTGGTATGAATGTGATGCACGATGCCAATCACGATTCTTTTTCTAAAAGAAAATGGGTTAACAAACTTATGGGAAGTAGTATTTATATTCTTGCCGGAAACGTGTATAATTGGAAAGTACAACACAATGTTTTACACCATACATTTACCAACGTAGAAGGGCATGATGAAGATATAGATGCAGGACGAATTATTCGTTTTTCTCAACATTCTAAGTGGCTGCCAGTACATAAAATTCAGAAATATTATTCTATATTTTTATATGGTTTATTAACCATTAACTGGGCAATTACTACAGATATTAAACAAATGCATCGTTATTTAAAACGCAAATTATCTTATGGTAAATTCCCTAACCCAGCAACAGAATGGACCAAATTGGTAATTTCTAAAATAGCTTATTATGCCCTTTGGATTGTTTTACCTTTATTAGTTTTAGACATTGCTTGGTGGAAAGTTTTAATAGGATTCTTTGTAATGCACTATACTGCAGGTATGATTTTAAGTTTGGTTTTTCAATTGGCACATATTGTACCAAATACAGAAATGCCACTTCCAGATGAAGATGGAAATTTAGAACACACTTGGGCAGTCCACCAATTATACACTACATCTAACTTTGCGCCTAGCAATTGGTTGGTAAACTTCTATACAGGTGGGTTAAATCATCAAGTTGAACATCATATTTTTCCGCATATTTCTCATGTACATTATGATAAATTAGCTAAAATTGTAAAAGAAACCGCCAAGGAATTTAATTTGCCTTATAACGAATATGCAACCATGCGTAAAGCAGTTATAGAACATTTTAGACATTTGGGAGTTTTGGGTAAAAACCCAGAAATAGCATAAGTAAAACAACAACAACAACTAACAGTAAGATGAAAAATCCATTATCGGACAGAATTAACAGTTTACCTGTATCTCAAACCTTAGCAATGGCTGCTAAAGCAAGAGAACTAAGAGCAGAAGGAAAAGATATTATTGGTTTAAGTTTGGGAGAACCAGATTTTAATACTCCAGATTTTATTAAAGACGCTGCTATTGAAGCTATCAATCAAAATTACAATTCGTATTCTCCAGTAGATGGGTATGCAGATTTAAAAGAAGCTATTTGCACTAAATTTAAGCGCGATAATGACTTAGTTTACAAACCAAGTCAGATTGTTGTTTCTACAGGAGCAAAACAATCTATTGCAAACATAGCACAAGTATTATTAAACCCAGGTGACGAAGTTTTATTACCAGCACCTTATTGGGTAAGCTACTCTGCAATTGCAATTTTATGCGAAGCAACGTATGTAGAAATTCCTTCTTCTATAGAGAATGATTTTAAAATCACTCCAGAACAATTAGAAGCTTCTATTACGCCTAAAACAAAAATGATTTTCTTTAACTCACCAAACAACCCAAGTGGAACTATTTATAGTGAAGCAGAATACAGAGCGTTGGCAGCAGTTTTAGAAAAACACCCACAGATTTTTATCTTATCAGATGAAATCTATGAACATATCAATTACGAAACAAAACCATTTAGTTTTGCAGCAATTGAAAGCATGTACGACAGAACCATTACTGTAAACGGTTTGGCAAAAGCATTTGCTATGACAGGTTGGAGAATTGGTTATATTGGTGCTCCAGAATGGATTGCTAAAGCATGTACAAAAATGCAAGGTCAAATTACTTCTGGTACAAACTGTATTGCTCAAAGAGCAGCAATTACAGCAGTTTTAGCACCAGTTTCTAAAATTCAATATATGGTAGACGAGTTTAAAACTCGTAGAGATATCATTATTGGATTATTAAGAGAAATTGATGGTTTTAAAGTAAACGTTCCAGAAGGAGCTTTTTACGTTTTTCCAGATGTTTCTGCATTCTTTGGTAAAACTATCAACGGATATAAGATAGAAACTGCAAGTGATTTCTCTTTATTTATCTTAGAAAGAGCAAATGTGGCTACAGTAACCGGTGAAGCTTTTGGTACGCCAAACTGTATTAGAATATCTTATGCAGCATCAGAATTACAAATTAGAGAAGCAATTAAAAGAATTAAAGAAGCATTAAGTTAAACTTTAAATCTCATTACATATTAAAATCCATCTTATATAGATGGATTTTTTTTGTTTTAAAACGTCTACCATTCTTTAATCATACTCCATAAAAACAAATATTAGTAGAAGTTATTTTATGGCGTACCCTTTCAGGTCAGGCTTTCCACACTCGCTTTTTTGTAAAAACAAAAAGAGCTCAAACAATTGCTTCAATCCTTCACGCAGACTATTTTTGTAAACAAGATTACCTATTAAAAGACTATTTTTTCACGAACAATAAAAGCACAAAGCAGACCTCTTATAGTATAACAAGAAAAAACCATATCTAAATTTAGACATGGTTTTAGGAAAAATTGGGGGACAATCTAGGGGACTATATATTTTTAAACTTTATATCAATTTCTTATAATCTTATTCAAAGATAATCTTAAAACCTCTTAAAAAACATCAAATCAACTCATTAACATTTAACTATAGTTAAATAGCATCTTTGCCCCGTTTAGCTAAGTTTTGTAAATTAAAAAACCTTTTAAAGAGCTAATACACTAGATTATAAGATAGTATTACTTACAAACCATAGCATCCAATAAAAAATAACGCTACTTAAACAAACTT
Source organism: Polaribacter atrinae (assembly GCF_038023995.1). Taxonomy (NCBI): domain Bacteria; kingdom Pseudomonadati; phylum Bacteroidota; class Flavobacteriia; order Flavobacteriales; family Flavobacteriaceae; genus Polaribacter; species Polaribacter atrinae. The sequence goes on along the minus strand of NZ_CP150660.1, from coordinate 3,270,870 downwards.
TAAAACCTTTTTATCAGTTAGTTAAAAACAAAAAAAAGAAAAAACAACTATATTCCTATTAAAAATAAATAAAGGAATCTATAAGGTTTCTTAAAACTTACTTACTATTTTTCCTTGATCATATAAACTTACAAGTTTAATTCTTCAGATACATTTAATAGAGCTTAAGCTCACGTTCTTTTTAAGAACCTATTAAGTAACTTCTACACAAAAGCATGACAAAAAAAGAACCACAATCCCCCCAAAAAAAAGTATTACAGCATTAAAGATCTACGATGATGAAAAAATATTTAAAAAAAAATCCCGTAATTAAAAATTAATTACGGGATTTTTTAATAAACAATAGGTGAAAATTATTTTTAATGACACTATCCTAAAAAGTGTGTAAGTTCAAAATTTCAGGGTTAGGTTATTTATAACTTAATCCTGTTTTCAAATATAGCTAAAAATTGATTTAGTATCACTCCCCAATTTCTGATTGGCATGGTCCATTTTTTAGTGCTTTCTCTCAAAGCTAAAAACACGGATTTCATAACTGCTTCATCGGTTGGAAACGAGAGTTTGTTTTTTGTGTATTTCCGTATCTTTCCATTTAGGTTTTCTATAAGATTTGTGGTGTAGATTATGGTTCTTATTTCAATAGGAAAATCAAAGAATACTGTAAGCTCATCCCAATTATTTTCCCAACTTTTAATGGCGTAAGAATATTTAGAATCCCATTTAGTTTTGAAGTCATTTAAAGCAGCTTTGGCAGCTTCTTTTGTAGGAGCAGTATAGATTTGCTTCATGTCACGAGTAAATTCCTTTTTGTCCTTCCAGACCACGTAACGACACGAATTTCTTATTTGATGCACAACACAAATTTGAGTCGTTGATTTCGGAAAAATAGTTTTAATAGTATCCGTAAATCCATTTAAATTATCGGTAGCTGTGATAAGTATATCTTGAGTTCCTCGAGCTTTAATATCGGTTAAAACACTCATCCAAAAGGCTGAAGATTCATTTTTACCTAACCATAATCCTAGGACTTCCTTTTTGCCATCTGTTCTCAGGCCTACTGCAATATAAATAGTCTTGTTTATGACTTTAGAGTTTTCCCTAACTTTAAATACGATGCCATCCATCCAAACAATTAGGTAAGTGGCCTCCAAAGGCCTGTTCCGCCAAGCAATAACATCTTCTGTAATCTTATCTGTAATCCTTGAAATAGTGGATGTAGAAATATTAAAATCGTACAGCTCACGTATTTGTTCTTCAATATCACTGTTACTCATGCCTTTGGCATAAAGCGATATAATAATATTTTCGATGCCTTCTGTTGTACTTTCTCTTTTCTTTACAATTAAAGGATTAAAAGAACTATCACGGTCTCGAGGAACTTGAATCTCTGTTTCTCCTAAAACGGATTTTAATTTCTTTTTAGTGTAACCATTTCGAAGGTTGGCTGCTTTACTTTTTTTGTGCTTATCGTAGTCTAAATGGGCATCTAGTTCCCCTTCTAGTAACTTCTCAATACCACGTTTGTGCAACTGTTCTAAAAAGGATGTTAGCTCTGGTGCATTCTTGAATTGTTTTAAAAAGTCTTCGTTTAATAAATCTTCTGGTTTCATAAGTGTGTAAAAGTTAAAATTAATGAATAAAAAAATCTCAGATTAATATTTAACCTGAGATTTTAAAACTTACACAGTTTATGAGATACTGCCTTTTTAATTCACAACCAATTTAATTGTTTTATAATTTCTAAAATCATTTCTAATTTTGATAAAATAAACACCAGATTTTAAACCTTCTCTTAACAGAGAAACTTTATTGTTTCCAATCGTGGTATTTTCTTCCGTATATTTAACCAAAGCACCCGTTACATTATATACTTCAATTTTTGTTACTGCATTTGTTTCTGCATAAAAACTTAAATTAGCATTGTAACTCATTGGATTTGGAGTTAATATTGCTTCATTTTCTGCAATAACCTCTGTATTAACGTTAAGTGCTTGTTGTGTAAACTGTATATCTTTTAAATTCATTTCTTTCTCTAAAACGGTTGTTCCATCAGAAGACATGGTAAAAGTAATGTTTATAGCATCTGTTAGATTAATATTACCTCCCGCTGCAGATACAAAATGTGCTAAAGGAATTGTATAATGACTTTCTGTTTCGTTTAACTTTATAGTGGTTCTAAATTGATTTTCCCACGCATCAATACCTTCTTTTAAAATTGTAATCTCTAAATCACCTGTTCCGCTTGCATCTAACTCAAACGTATCAAATTCAGATAAATCAACAGCGGTAGTTCTTGGTGTAAATGATCTAAATGCAGAAACATATTCACTTGTTATTGCTTTTAAATAAATATTTCTTTCTACCCTATACCCACTACCAACATAAATATTATCATTTTGTGTAATTGCAAATTCGCTAACAGTTGTTCCTGCAGGAGAATCATCTTTTCCCCAAACACCATCCGACATAAATAAATCATCTGGAGTTAAATTATATTCATTTTCAATTCTAAAACCAATGTCAAAAATGTTTCCTGTTTCAATAACCAAAGATTCAATATAATTACCTGTTAAACTCATTGTATTATTAAAATACTCTGTTGCAGAAGTTTCTGTTCTTTTAAATCCAGCATCAATAACCACACTTTTACTTCTTCTAACATTAATCAACTCTAATTCTAAAGTACCGTTTACATATTCTCCTTTTTTAACAAAAACAGGTGGTGGTGTTGATGTAACATAATCTGAAATAGGCTTTTGTATTTCAAATAAAGCCAAAGCTTCTTCTCCCAAAGTTAACAAATCATCTACACTATTTGTCCAAATTTGAAAGTTATAATAAGTTGCTCCCGCTTCATATTTATCAATATTCCAATGACTGTCTATTTCAAAATTTACATCATCATTAATCAATCTTCCAGAAAAACTTAAAACAAATTCCTTTGATTCGTTGCTATTCTTTATAATTGATTTAATAAAGTGTACGCCCTCTTTTTCTTCGCCATCTTCTCCTTCTTCCACCTCTTCTTGAAATAGTTCTATGGTAGAAACAGATAATAATTCTGCTCCTAACAATCGATCACAAATAAACTTAGTATGTTCATACACTCCGTTTTCTGTTTTTGTTGCCAAAACAACAGCTACTGTTTCTCCATCCTTTACATAATCTACAGAATACAGTTCGGTTGCATTTGTAATAGCAATTAAATCTGACGGAGAAGATTCTAAGGTTGTAGTTCCAGGAATTACATCCAAAGGAATTAAATCTTTTAATTCAAAACTTGTACTTTTTGATACAGTCTTTTTATAATTCTTAGTTTTTATTACTCTTTTTGCTTTTGATTTGTCAAACTTATAATTCTCTTTTTTCCTTAAATAATTTCTTTGATTTATTTGCTGAGAAAGACGGTCATTACTTTCTAAACCACCATCATTTCCACTAGAAACTTCTGGCGCAAGTACAGGACAAGCTGCAACACCAGAACACGCAGGATCATCACAGTCTACTAATCCATCTCCATCATCATCTACACCATTTGCACAATCTTCTTGAGGCACAGGTGCCGTAGGACATCTTGCACCATCATTAGAACTACTTGAAGGTCCGTATGCAAAAAGATTAGAATCTAAAGAGCTTCCTTCTTGTAATGTTTGTACACTTTGAATAACATATACTGTTCCTGTTTGGTTTGCTGAAACATAAAAACGACCTGAAGCATCAAAATAAACAGCTCCATACGTATAACTTAAACCTGATAAAATAGGAACTTCTCCTAAGTCAGTTACTTCACCTGTAGCAGCGTTAATTCGATACAATATATTTGTCTTTTTTTCTACAGTATATAAATGACCATCAACAGCATTAAAAGCCCAATCATGCACAGAAATATTTTTTGATAAGGTATTTGTACTTACATATTTTGTGTAATTAGCAGATTCAGGATTTAAATCTATTTTAAAAAACTAGTTCCACCACCTTTTAAATAGTAAATTCCTTCAGAACTAACATCTCCAACATATCTGCTAGAAGTTGGTAACTCATCTATATAAAAAGTTTCTACATTAAAGTTTTTTCCAATTCTTACAATTGTTTTTGCAGGCGTACTTAATGATCCCCAAATATATCCGTCTGCAGGGTTATAACCTACTGCATTTACAGATCCTTCTGTAACATCTTCTTTTACAACATAAGAGCTACCTGAAGCTAAATCTAAGGCATAAATATCATTTCTCTGAAATAAATATGCGTTATAATCACAATTAAATGGTTCATCCTGAGCAGTTATAGATATGCTTAAAATGATCAGTAAAAAGAATAAAATTTTAGTAATTGAGTTGTGTAAATGTTTTATCATAATTCCTAATTTTAAGTAAAGATATTAAGATACTACTTTTTAACTTCACTTACTAAGACAATTAACCTAAAAATGTAGACCAATTGAAGTTTTAAAATGACGAATTCATTTATTTTCTTAAAATAAAAAACCATATCTTTTTAAAGATATGGTTAAATACTATTTTGGGGGAACTTATTAAAAGTTTAATCTACATTATCATGTAAAAAAGAATTATTAGATTTAAAACTAATTTCATCTGTATTCTTCTGAATAGAAGTTTTTGTACTACTAATAGGACTATTGGTATCTAAATTTATTCCTAATCTTTTATAAGCTGGTTGACGCTCTATATCGTCTATATTTTTGTTCATCTGATCATTGAACTTATAATTGAAACCTTTCATGGTTTTACGTCTCTCTTCAGCTCTTTTTTGTAACTCCGTAATTGTTAAATCTAAAGGAGAAACCTCTTCACTCTGCGTTTCTATTTGGTTTACTTCTGCTTGAGGAGCTCTTGTCTTTAATTCAAAGTTAATTTCTTCTTCAACGACTTTTTTTTCTACCATACCAGAACTTTTACCAATAGTTGGTTGCGCATCAAAGTCTTCTAAAACATAACGTTTTTCTACCACTTTTCTCTCAAAAACAACCTCTTCTACATCTGTAGCTTCAATCTCGTTTACTTTTGGAGTTTCTACTTCTGCCTGTGGAGTTAAAGGTAAATCAAATAATAAATTAGGTTGCACTGCTTTTGGTTCTTCTACAGCTTGTACTTCTTGAGCTGGAGTTACATCTGTAATAACAAAATCATCTTCAGAAGCAATTTCTAAATCAACCTCATCATAAACAACCGACATATTTACGATCTCATTAGTCGTTTTAACCAAATTTGTTTTTGGCACTACAACTTCTTCTTCTAAAGAATGAACAACTTTCTCTTCTACAGCATTTGTTAACGGCTCGTTTAAAGAAGGTGCTTTAGTAATTGTTTTTTCACTAAAATCATACGTCGCTTTTTGCTCGTCTTCAAGAGTGTGAACAATTTTTTTTACCTCTGTATTTGTAATTGTACTTTGTTGATCTGCTGCAAAACCTGTAGCAACAATAGTAACAGCAATAGCATCACCTAACTCTTCATCTTCTCCAATACCCATAATAATATTGGCATCATAACCAGCTTCATCTTGAATGTAATCGTTTATTTCACCAATTTCATCTAAGGTTACCTCATTGGTACCAGAAACAATTAATAACAATACATTCTTAGCTCCTGTAATTTTATTATCATTTAATAAAGGAGAATCTAATGCTTTAATAATAGCTGTTTTTGCTCTAGTTTGCCCTTCTTCTTTTGCAGAACCCATAATTGCAGTTCCACTATTAGAAAGTACAGTTTTAGCATCATGTAAATCTATATTTTGTTTATAGTGATGCGTAATTACTTCTGCAATTCCGCGAGAAGCTGTAGACAAAACTTCATCTGCTTTAGAGAAACCAGCTTTAAAACCAAGGTTTCCATAAACTTCACGTAATTTATTATTATTTATTACAATTAAAGAATCAACATTTTGGCGCAATTGATCGATTCCTAATTGGGCTTGTTTAGCACGTCTTCTACCTTCAAAGGCAAAAGGCATCGTAACAATACCTACAGTAAGAACATCCATATCTTTTGCAATTTTTGCAATAATAGGAGCCGCTCCTGTACCAGTACCACCACCCATACCAGCAGTAATAAATACCATCTTGGTTTGAGTATTCAGCATTTGCTGAATTTCTTGCATACTTTCTTTAGCTGCCTGTGCTCCAACCTCTGGATTTGCACCTGCACCTAAACCAGAAGTTAAACTTACCCCTAATTGAATTTTATTAGGAACAGGACTATTTTCTAAAGCCTGTGCATCTGTATTACAGATTACAAAGTCTACTCCCTTAATTTGTTGCGTAAACATGTGGTTTACTGCGTTACTACCGCCTCCACCAACTCCAATTACCTTAATTGTGTTAGATTGTGTCTTAGGCATGTCAAATGAAATGTTATCGAATTCTGCGCTCATAATAACCGATATATTGTTTATTATTATTTTTTTGATTTTTGTTCTCTTCTCTTAATCTCAATCTTTATTCTGCGTTGTCCAAAAAATCTTTTAAACTTTCTGTAAATTTTTCAAAAAACGACTTCTTTTTGGGTTTTGGTACTTCCTCAACCACAGGTGGTTTTTCTTCTTGAATTTGCTCTTGATATTCATCAATAACTTGTTCTATAACCTCCTCTTTAATAACTTCTTCTTCTACAACAGGATCTGGCTTTTGTTTTTCTAAACCCTCCATTAATAAACCAACAGTTGTTGCAAAAGCCGGACTAGATAAAAGTTCATCAGATTCTCCTGCCAAATGTTCGTTAGGATAGCCAATTCTTGCATCCATCCCTGTTATATATTCTACCAACTGGCGTAAGTGCTTTAGTTGCGCTCCTCCACCTGTTAACACAATACCTGCAATTAGTTTTCCTTTTGCAGTTTCATGTCCGTAATTTTTTATCTCTAAATACACATGCTCAATAATTTCTTGAACTCTAGCATGTATAATTCTTGATAAGTTTTTTAAAGTAATTTCTTTAGGTTCTCTACCTCTTAAACCAGGTATAGAAACGATCTCTGTTTCTTTATTTTCTCCAGGCCATGCAGAACCAAACTTTATTTTTAATAATTCTGCTTGCTTTTCTATAATAGAACAGCCTTCTTTAATATCTTCTGTAATTACATTTCCTCCAAAAGGGATTACAGCTGTATGTCTAATAATTCCGTCTTTAAAAATAGCTAAATCTGTTGTTCCTCCTCCAATATCAATCAATGCAACTCCTGCTTCCTTTTCTTCTTGACTTAATACTGCAGATGCAGATGCTAAAGGTTCTAATGTAATTTCACTTAAACCTAAACCTGCACTCTTTACACAACGTCCAATATTTCTAATGGATGAAACCTGACCAACAACTACATGAAAGTTTGCCTCCAAACGACCACCGTACATTCCTATAGGTTCTTTAATATCTGCTTGAGAATCTACTTTATATTCTTGTGGTAATACATGAATAATTTCTTCTCCTGGTAACATCACTAATTTATGAACCTGGTTTATTAAATTTTCAATATCATTATCATCAATTACCTCATCTGCATTATTTCTTGTAATATAATCACTGTGGTGCAAACTACGAATATGTTGCCCAGCAATTCCCACAACAACTTCATGAATTTTAACACCAGAAACACTTTCTGCCTCTTCTACTGCTTGCTGAATAGATTGTATTGTTTGCGTTATATTACTTACAACACCACGTTTTACACCTAAACTTTTGGCTTTACCAATTCCTATAACTTCAATCTTGCCATACTCATTCTTACGACCAATCATTGCTGCGATTTTGGTTGTACCAATATCTAAACCAATTGCTATTTTATTGTTCTCCATTTTGATTTATTTTGCGCACACAACTTGGTTGTGATATTTTAAATTAATCGTTTTATACTCTTCAATCGTTTTATCTTCAAATGTCTTGTTATAAAACGCTTTTAACTTCTTAAATTTCACATCAATTTCAGATAATTTTCCAAAATCAATTTTATAATTTCCACTTCTCACGGAAAATTGATACTCATCGTCGGCGAATTTCTCAATTCCAACCACTTCTTTTTGCAAAAAATTATCCTGTAAAATAAAGGATATTAAAGGCAATATTTCTTTTACTTCTTCCTCTTGTTTAACACCAGAAACAAGCATTACTCTTGCTGAATAATTACTAGACAAAGGTATTTTTACACCTTGTTTATCAACATAATAAGAATCTTTTTTATCAACAATTCTTGCAACAGGTGTACGCTGTTTTATGATGGATTTTAGGGTCCCCGATATGGTTAAAAATACAGCTGCATTTTCAACATATGGGTTTTCCGAAACCGTTTTTTCCAAACTGTATAAATTTATCACAGATTTTGCTTGGTTTTTCACAGTTGTGTCATTTTGTATTAACAATTTATTAACCATAGAATGTGTCAAAAATTGATTGTCTCCAGCCTCAAATTCTATAATAATTTCTGTCACTTTTTTATTCGAATTTCTTTTTCCAGAAAAACTATACAAAAACCCCAAACACCCTATTAATAAAAGGAATGCTATGTATTTTAAAAACTTCTTAAACTTCATTTTCTATCGTTTTTAAAAGTTCATCACGTACCTCATTAACCAGCAATCCAACATCACCAGCACCCAACATTACTACCACACTTGCCAACGAATTTTTAATATCTTTTACTAATTTATTTTTTTTACTTAATTTTTTATTCTTACAATCAATTTTATCTAACAACCATTTAGAATCTACTCCAACAATCGGTTCTTCTCTTGCAGGATAAATGTCTAACAATAAAACTTCATCAAATTTTGATAATGCAACAGCAAAATCTTCAATAAAATCTTTTGTTCTAGAAAACAAATGTGGCTGAAAAACAACCAATACTTTTTCATTCGGATACATTTCTCTTACAGAACTTTCTACCGCATTTATTGCTGTTGGATGGTGCGCATAATCATCAATTAATACAAAATCGTTTGTTTTAATTTTATATGAAAACCTTCTTTTTACGCCTTTAAAAGTTGATAAACGTTTTTTAATTATATCTAACGAGACTCCATAAACATCAGCCATAGCTATTGCCGCTAATGCATTCGTAACATTATGCTGACCTGGTAAATGAAATTCAATATTTTTAATTTCTGATGACGGTGTTTTTACATCAAAAACATACTTTCCGCTTTCTATTTTTAAATTCGAAGCAACATAATCTGCAACCTCATTAATTGCATAAGTCAACCCTTTTAACGGTAATCCTTTTGCTACAATTAATGTTCCAGAAACCTTGTTTGCAAACTCTACAAAAGACTCATTTAAAGCTTCTGCATCTCCATAAATATCTAAATGATCTGCATCCATAGAGGTTACACAAGCAATATTAGGACTCAACTTTAAGAAAGATCGATCAAACTCATCTGCTTCTACAACACTAACTTTATCAGCACCTAAAATTAGGTTAGAATCATAGTTTTCTGCAATTCCACCTAAAAAAGCAGTTGCATTTACTTCCTGCATAATATGCCCTAAAATAGCTGAAGTGGTTGTTTTACCATGTGTACCCGCAACCGCAAGACAAAAAGTTGTTTCTGTTATTTTGCCTAAAATTTCTGCTCTTTTTAAAACCGTAAAACCATTCTCTAAAAAATAACTTAATTCAGCATGATTTTTAGAAACTGCAGGTGTATAGACAACCAACGTTTTTTCTGTATTTAAAAATGAAATAGGAATGTTTTTAACAGCATCCTCAAAATGAATTTCAGCACCCAAACCTTCTAAATCTAAAGTAATTTGAGAAGCTGTTTTATCATAACCAGCCACCTTTTTTCCATTAGACGCAAAGTAACGAGCAATTGCACTCATTCCTATGCCTCCAATTCCGACAAAATAGACGTTATGTATATTATTTAAATTCACTATTTTAATAATTTTTCTACTTCATTTACAATAGCTGTTGTTGCTCCCGGAAGCGCTAGTTCCTTTATATTTTCTGACAAATTGCTTTGTTTTCCTTTATCTTTTAATAAGGTTTCAAAAACAATTGGAAATGTTTCTAATTCACTTTCCTTTAACAAAATTGCACCATGCTTATTCGCAATAGACTTTGCATTTTTTGTTTGATGATCTTCCGACACATTTGGTGAAGGAATAAACAATACAGGTTTCCCTACAATACACAATTCGGAAACAGAACTCGCGCCTGCTCTAGAAATAATAATATCTGATGCAGCGTATGCAAAATCCATTCTATTTAAAAACTCATGCACCTGAATATTTTCTATTTCGTTGTATTTTTTATATTCTTCAAAATACAATTTACCACATTGCCAAATAACCTGAACTCCTTGTTTTTTAAAGAATTCTAAATTAGTTTCCACCAATTGATTAATTTTCCTTGCTCCTAAACTACCTCCTAAAACTAAAATAGTTTTCTGGTTTTTATCTAATTTAAAAAAACTTTTACCTTCTTCTGTTTTAGAATGAATAGATAATAAATCTTGACGAACAGGATTTCCTGTTTTTACAATTTTATCAGCAGGAAAAAAACGTTCTAAATTATCATAAGCAACACAAATTTTATAAGCTTTTTTACTCAATAATTTATTAGTAATTCCAGGAAACGAATTCTGCTCTTGTATAAGAGTCGGAATTCCTTTTCTATTTGCCATTATTAAAGTTGGCCCACTTGCAAAACCACCTGTACCAATAGCTACATCTGGTTTAAATTTTCTAATAATTTTAGATGCATTCCATAAACTACTGATCAACTTAAAAGGAAAAGATAAATTGTCTACCGTTAACCTTCTTTGTATTCCAGAAATCCACAATCCTTTTATTTCATATCCCGCTTGCGGAACTTTTTCCATTTCCATTTTATCCTTTGCCCCTACAAACAAAAATTTAGCATTCGGATAACGCAACTTCAATTCGTTTGCAATCGCAATAGCAGGATAAATGTGCCCTCCTGTACCTCCTCCAGAGATTAATATGTTAATCGATTGTTTCATGAAGTATGTTTAAAGGGTTATCATCTAAAATATCTTCTTCTGTCTCCTCTTTAGAAGCACTTACACTTAAAATCATTCCTAATGCAAAACAAGTCATCCAAATAGAAGTACCACCACTACTAATTAGCGGTAAAGTTTGCCCTGTTACTGGAAATAAATTGGTTGCAACCGCCATATTTATAGAAGCCTGAAAAATAATTGGAAGCCCAACTCCTAGGACTAACAAAGTACCAAAAATTGTTGTCGTTTTTCTTATGACAACAAAAATTCTAAACAGCAAAATAAAATATATCGATACAATTAAAAAACCACCAACTAAACCATATTCTTCAACAATTATGGCATAAATAAAATCTGATGTAGACTGAGGTAAAAAGTTTTTTTGTACACTTTTACCAGGACCAACACCAAATGTTTCTCCCATAGCAATAGCTATTTTTGCTTTTTCTACTTGGTAAGCTTCTTTGCCTTCATCATCAGAAAAACTTGTAATTCTGTTTTCCCATGTCTGTACTCTATTCGGCATTAAATCAGGAAAAGCTTTTGCTGCTAAAACAAAAATCAACAACGCTCCAATTCCGGCTCCGATTATAATTCCTAAATATTTTAACGGATATCCACCAATAAAAGTTATAATTAAAATCATGGTGAAAATAATTGCCGTTGTAGAGAAATTGGCAGGTAAAATTAAGCTTAAAACAACAGCAACAGGCAACCATAACTGCCATAAACTTTCTTTAAAACCAATTACATTATCCTTATTTTTAGATAAATATCTTGCTACATATACCATCAACACCAAACCTGCCAATGTAGAGGTTTGAAAACCAATACCACCAATACTAATCCATCTACTTGCATTTGCCCCTCCAATAGTTGTACCCTGAGACAGCGTATAAATCAATAAAAAGACAATTACAGGAAGCATTATTACCGAACCACCAGAAAAAAATCTATAAGGCACTTTATGAACCCCATAAATAATAGCAAAGCCCATAATTAACAAAACTACATGTTTTATAAGGTACCCAAAAGAAGAACCAGAACCAACAACATACTCCAAGTTTGTGCTTGCGCTATAAACTGGCATAAATGAGAATATGGCCAAAATAGCAACAATTGCCCAAATGGTTTTATCTCCTTTTATATATTGAAAAATGGTTTTCATTATTTAAACACTTAGACTTTTAGATTCTTAATTAAATATTATTCTATTTCAATTAAACATGTAAACAATTACACGATTAAACAACTTTACAAATTTCTTACTGCGTTCTTAAATTGACGACCTCTATCTTCATAGTTTTCAAACAAATCGAAACTAGCACATGCTGGCGACAATAAAACAGCTTCTCCACTTTCTGCTAATTTTTGAGATACCTTTACAGCTTCTTCCGCTCCCGCAGTTTCTACAATAATATCTACCACATAACCAAAAGTGTTTTTTATCTTATCATTATCAACACCCAAACAAACAATTGCTTTTACCTTTTCTCTAACCAAAGGCAACAAATCGTTATAATCGTTTCCTTTATCTACACCACCAACAATCCAAATTGTGGTTTTATCCATACATTCTAACGCATAATACGTTGCGTTAACGTTGGTAGCTTTAGAATCATTTATATACTCTACTCCTCTAACTTTTGCTACATTTTCTAAGCGGTGTTCTGCTCCTTCAAAATCTTCTAAACTCTCTATAATAACTTGCTTTCTAGCCTTTAATAATTGAGCCGCCATAGTAGCTGCCATAGCATTTTTTGTATTATGTTTTCCTTTTACTGATAAAGTTGATAACGGCATGTTAATTTTGTCTTTATTTATATTGATAATAATATTATTGTCTTTGATATAGGCTCCATACTCTAATTCTTTTTCAAGCGAAAACGGAACTAATTTTGCGCTTGTTTTATTTTCTTTTAACCAATTATTGATAGCATCATCATCTGCATCATAAATTAAATAATCGGTTGCTGTCTGATTCTTAGTGATTCTAAATTTTGAATCTATATATTTATTAAAATCATATTCATATCTATCTAAATGATCTGGTGTAATATTTGTTAAAATTGCAATATGACTATTAAAACTCTCTATTCCATCTAACTGAAAACTACTTAATTCTAACACATAGCTTTCATAAGATTGCTCTGCAACTTGTTGCGCAAAACTGTCACCAATATTACCTGCAACACCAACATTTAAACCTGCATTTTTTAAAATATGATGCAATAACAATGTGGTAGTTGTTTTTCCATTAGAACCTGTAATTCCCACAATAGTTGCGGCTGTAAACTGCGCTGCAAATTCAATTTCTGAAATAACAGGAATTGAATTTTCTTTTAATTGCAGAATTAAAGCAACCTTATCTGGAATTCCAGGACTTTTCATCACTACATCGGCACTTAAAATTTTGCTTTCTGTATGTTGATTTTCCTCAAAATCGATCTCGTTATTTAAAAGAACTTCTTTATACTTTTTTGATATTCCGTTTTTATCCGAAACAAAGACTTCGTACCCTTTTTGTTTTCCTAAAAGTGCTGTACCAACACCACTTTCTCCACCACCAAGAATTACGAGCCTTTTCATTTATCTTAATTTTAAAGTAACAATTGTAAATACTGCTAACAAAATTCCAACAATCCAAAAACGGACTACAATTTTACTTTCGTGATAGTTTAATTTTTGATAATGATGATGCAAAGGCGCCATTTTAAAGATCCTTCTTCCTTCTCCAAATTTCTTTTTTGTGTACTTAAACCAAGAAACCTGCATAATTACCGAAAGATTTTCTACTACAAATATTCCTGCTAAAATTGGCAACAACAACTCTTTACGGATAGCAATTGCAATAACCGCTATAATTCCACCAATAGTTAAACTACCTGTATCTCCCATAAAGACCTGAGCCGGATACGTATTGTACCACAGAAAACCAATTAATGCCCCAGCAAACGACAAAATAAAAACAGTCATTTCACCCGAATCTGGTATATACATTACATCTAAATAATCTGCAAAAATGATGTTTCCAGAAACCCAAGCAAAAACCGCTAAGGTTAACACTATTATTGCTGACGAACCAGTTGCTAAACCATCTATTCCATCTGTTAAATTTGCTCCATTTGAAATTCCTGTTACAATAAAAACAGTAATAAATATGAAAACAATCCATCCATATTTTTCATAGCCATCCCCTAAAAAACTCAAGGCTTTTGAGTACTCTAATTCATTGTCTTTGAAGAAAGGAACTGTAGTTTTTGTAGATTTATGTGCTTCACCAAAAACAACCTTTCTCCCTTCTTTATTTATTATTTGTTGCTCTTTTGGTAATTGTTCTTTTATAGTAACTCCATCATTAAAATAAAGCATAGAACCTACAATAACACCCAGACCAACCTGACCTAAAACCTTAAACTTACCACTTAGACCGCCTTTATCTTTTTTGAAAACCTTTATATAGTCATCCAAAAAACCAATTAACCCCATCCAAACCGTAGTTATTATTAAAATGATTACATAGATGTTATCTAATTTGGCTAATAAGAAAACAGGAATTAATGTTGCTAAAATGATAATAACACCTCCCATTGTTGGCGTTCCTGTTTTTTGTTTTTGACCATCTAAACCTAAATCCCTAACCGTTTCTCCAACTTGTTGATTTCTTAAAAAATCTATAATTCTTCTACCATAAATTGTTGAAATTAATAATGATAAAATAAAAGCTCCCGCAGCTCTAAATGTGATAAACTGAAACAATCCAGCACCAGGAAAATCCATTATATTTTCTAAATATTCAAATAAATAATATAGCATTCTTAATTATTTTTTTAATTGATTGAAACAGTTCTTTACTTCTTCTAAATCATCAAAATGAGTTCTCACTCCATTAATTTCTTGATAATTCTCATGCCCTTTTCCTGCTATTAAAATAATATCTCCTCTTTCAGAAAATTTACAAGCAGTTTTAATTGCTTGTCTTCTATCTAGAATTAACAATGTTTTTTTATAATTTTCAGCAGCAACACCAACTTCCATTTCATCTAAAATAGTTTGTGCATTTTCTGTTCTAGGATTGTCTGATGTAAAAATCGCTTGATTACTTAACTGAGAAGCAATATGTGCCATTTTTGGTCTTTTTGTTACATCTCTATCACCACCACAACCAACAACTGTAATTAATTTCTCATTACCTGTTCTAATATCATTAATGGTTTCTAATACGTTTTTTAAAGCATCTGGCGTGTGTGCATAATCTACAATTGCCGTAACTCCATCTTCTGAAATAACATACTCGAAACGACCACTAACATTTTCTAACTGACTAATAACTGTTAAAATTTCTAACTTTTCTAACCCTAATAATTCAGCAGTTGCAAAAATTGCCAACAAATTAGAAGCATTAAACTGACCAATTAACTTGGTCCAAACTTCTGTTTCATTTATTTTTAAAAGTGTTCCAGAAAACTGTTTTTCTAAAATCTTAGCTCTATAATCTGCTAATGTTTTTAAAGCATAAGTTACTTTCTTAGCTTTTGTGTTTTGTAACACAAAGTCACCATTTTTATCATCGATATTAGTAAGCGCAAAAGCAGCTTTAGGTAACGAATCAAAAAAGGTTTTCTTTACATCTCTATATTCTGCAAATGTTTTATGATAATCTAAATGGTCGTGTGATAGGTTTGTAAAAATCCCACCTGCAAACACTAAACCCTCTGTTCTTTTTTGATGAATTCCATGAGAACTCACCTCCATAAAACAATAATCTACACCAGCATCAATCATCTTATCTAAATACCTGTTGATGGTAACAGAATCTGGCGTTGTATGCGTTGCTTTAAACTCAACTTCATCAACCAAAATCTTTACCGTTGAAAGCAACCCTACTTTATAACCTGCTTTTTTAAACAACTGATATAAAAGTGATGCTATGGTTGTTTTTCCGTTTGTACCCGTAACACCTATTAACGGCATCTTTTTGGACGGATTTTCATAAAAATTAGAAGCCATAATAGCTAAAGCAACATTTGCATCTGCAACTTGTACATACGTAATTCCTGCTTTTTTACCCACAGGAAAATCTTCACAAATAATTGCAATTGCACCTAAATTAATTGCTTTTTCTATATATAAATGACCATCTACAGAAACTCCTTTTTGAGCAACAAAAACATCATTCTTTTCAATCTTTCTAGAATCGAAAACAACAGAATTCACCTCAACATCCGTAAGCCCAAATACTTGATCTATAGCAACCTGATATAATATGTCTTTTAAATTCTTCAGTTTATGACAGTTTTAAAATAATGGTTCTTCCTTTTATTAATTTCTCTCCTTTACTCAGTGATTGAGACTTCACTTTACCAACTCCAGTAAACTGTACTTTTAACCCGATATTCTCTAACAATGCCAAAGCATCCATACCAGACATCCCTCTAACATCCGGAACTTCTTGATATTCTTTATTTAGTTCTTTATCAAAATTTAAATACTTTTCATCTATAGCTGCAAATTCTATTTTATCATCTACAGACTGATTATCAATAGGAGTTGTTGTATAAATCTTCTGCGCAATTTCCTTAAAAACAGGTCCAGCAACTGTTGCCCCATAATATCCTTTCTTTTTCTTTGGATCGTGGATAACTACAATACAAGAGTATTTTGGATTATCCGCAGGAAAAAAACCTGCAAAGGAAGCTACATAACGTTGACTTGAATAAAAACCGCCTTCCCATTCTCCTTTACTATTTTTAGTTCTAGGAATGTATTTTTTAGCAGTCCCAGACTTTCCCGCCATAGAAAAGTTAGATGAATAAATACTTTTACCCGTACCTTTAACCACCACATTTTCTAACACTTTTCGTAACTTACTTAAAGTCTCATCAGAAGCTATTTTAGGGTTTACAACTTCGGTTTCAAAAACCTTTTCAACCTTATCTTCTCTTCTTAATTCTTTTACAAATCTTGGTTTTACCATAACACCGTTGTTTGCAACAGCATTATAAAACATTAACGTCTGCATTGGCGTCACAGAAATACCATAACCCCAAGACATCCACTCTAGCGAAATTTTACTCCAACTATCATCTTTCGGACTCGGAACATAAGGCTTCCCCTCTCCTTGTATTTGAAAACCAATTGGCTTTGTAAAACCATATTCGGCTATTTTATCATAAAACCTTTGAGGATTTTTATCGTAATACTTTTGAATCACCTTTACCACACCAACATTAGAAGAAACCTCTAACACTCTTGCTACGGAAATCTTACCATAACCACCATGATGAGAATCTTCTACCTTTCTATTATTTACATAAATCCTACCCTTTTCAGTATCTACAATAGTTGATGTATCTATTACTTTATCGTCTAAAGCAACCATTAAACTCGCTAACTTAAAAGTAGAACCTGGCTCATGGCTTTCCCAAACAGCATAATTTCTTTTTTCGTAATATCCTCCATTAGAATCTCTTCCTAAATTAGAAATTGCCTTAATTTCTCCTGTTGCAGTCTCCATAACTACAGCACTACCATGCTCTGCTTCAAAAAACTTTAATTTATCTAACAAAGCATGATGCGTAATATCCTGAATATTAACATCTATAGTTGTTATAATATCATGCCCATCAATAGGCTCCTTTTCATTTACATCATTTATAGGTTTCCACTGATTTTTTGCGATTTTTTGCTTCCATCGCAAACCATTTACTCCTTGCATATAATCTGCAAAAGCACCTTCTATACCTGCTTCCCCTCTAAAATCTGCATACCCAATTGTACGCGCAGCAATCTTACCAATAGGATGTGCTCTTACCGTTTTATGCTCCGCAATAAAACCTCCTGAATAAACACCTCTATTAAAAATAGGAAAATCCTTAATCTTCAAATAATCTGTATAACCTACATTTCTAGCTATTAACAAATATCTATTTCTCCTCTTTTTTGCTGTTCTTAATTTATTTTGATAATAGTAAGACGTTCTCCCAAACATACCTGAAAGCGACTTAGACAATGCCACAATGTTTTTCTCAAAAATTTCACTATCTACAGCAACCACATCCATTCTAATCGTAAATTTAGACATAGAAGTAGCCAGCAAATTTCCATCTGCCGCATAAACATTTCCCTTATTAGCGTAAATAGTATCTTGTCTGATAGTTAATTCTGTAGACAATTTTCGATACTTATCTCCCTCCGTATGTTGAATGGAAAAAACACGAAACACAATAGCCAACAAAAATAGCGTCATAAAAGCAGCTACTAAGTAGAATTTTGTAAGTATGCTTTTTTTCTGAGTTGCCAATTTTATTAATCTTTAATGGTTACTTTTATTTTCTTCGGTGGGGATTTTAAAGGTTCTAAACCTCTTGCCTTTGCTTTTTCTCTGATACTCGACTCCATTTTCATTCTCATTAAAATAGTACCAGTATCCACATACACTGCTCTTAACTCTCTTTTCTGTTTATTCAAAATTGATATCTGAATAACTTTTCGCTCTGCTTTATGTGCGCTTGTTATCATAATTAACAACAACATAACCACAAAAATGATGATTCGCCAATTATTAAAGGCAGCATCATCTGTAAGAAAACTTCCTCTCAGAAAATCGTAAAGTCCTTTTTTAACCTTAGACATCTTACTTTCTTAAAGTTGCTATCCTTAACTTAGCACTACGAGCCCTATTATTTAGTTTAATCTCTTGCGCCGTAGGCACAATCAACTTCCCTACTTTTTGCATTGGTTCATTACTTCTACCAAAAACATCTTTCTCTAACTCACCTTTAAACAAGCCAGTTCTTATAAACCTTTTCACCAACCTATCTTCTAAAGAATGATATGAGATTACACTTAATCGACCATCTTCTTTTAATAAATTAGGCATCTGCTCTAAAAACTCTTTTAAAACATCTAATTCCTCGTTCACTTCTATTCGAATCGCCTGAAAAATTTGGGCTATAATTTTATGTTCTTTTGCTTTTGGTAAATACTTTTGCAACACTTTTCTTAACTGAAAACTCGTATCTATTTTCTCTTCTTGCCTCTTCTCTACAATTGTTTTTGCTATATTTCTAGAGTTCCTCAACTCTCCATATAAAAACAATATTTCCGCCAATTTTTCCTCTGAATATGAATTGACAATTTCTTTAGCTGATGTTTTAGATTTCTGATTCATTCTCATATCTAAATCACCATCAAAGCGAGTAGAGAACCCTCTTTCCGCCTCATCAAACTGATGAGAAGAAACACCTAAATCCGCTAAAACACCATCTACTTTTCGCACACCATTAAACCTCAAAAACCTTGAGATATATCTAAAATTTTCAGGAATCAAAACAAAACGCTCATCATCAATTACATTTCCTAAAGCATCTGGATCTTGATCAAAACCAAACAATTTCCCATTTGCACCCAATCTTTTCAAAATTTCTCTTGAATGACCTCCGCCACCAAACGTAACATCTACATAAACACCGTCTTCTTTAATAGCTAACGCATCTACACTCTCTTGCAATAAAACTGGATTATGATAATTCATCTAATTCTGTATTTCCCATTACCTCTTCAGCCAAATCAGCAAAATCATCTGCTGCATCATCAATGGCTTTTTCATACTTCTCTTTATCCCAAATTTCAATGATATTCACTGAAGAAGACATTACTACTTGTTTTTTAATTCCTGCAAACTCAAACAAATCTTTTGGAATTAAAATTCTACCAGTAGCATCTAATTCTACCATCTTTACTCCTGCTGTAAATCTTCTAATAAAATCATTATTCTTTTTACTAAACCTGTTAAGTTTGTTGATTTTTTCCATCATCAAGTTCCATTCTTTCATCGGATACAACTCTAAACACGGTTGAAAAACAGCTCTTTTCACGACAAAACCATCTTGTAACACAGAATCTAGTTGCTTTTTAAAGGCTGATGAAAACATCAATCTCCCCTTAGCATCTGATTTACACTCATATGTACCAATTAGGTTTATCACACTTAAAACATATTAATTGAAGTCAAAAATATGTAAATTTTACCACTTTTTACCACTTTTTACCACATTGTTAATAAATAACGCTTTTATTAACAATTCATTGCAGGTAGAGTCTATTTTATTTTAAGAATAGTCCTTTACGAAAACGATATTTATTTCGTAAAAAAGAATTACATTTGCTTCTAAGCCAATTAATAATTAATGACTGATAAGTTAACAGAGGAAGGGAAATTTACGTATGCAGAAGCTGGAGAAGGACCTGCAATCATTATTTTACATGGATTAATGGGAGCTTTGAGTAATTTTGACTCAACTTTTGATCATTTTTCTAGCAACGGATACAAAGTTTTAATCCCAGAATTACCTTTATATTCTTTACCCCTTTTAAAAACAAATGTTAAAAATTTAGCAAAGTTTTTAAAGGAGTTTTTAGAACACAAACAGATAGATAACGCAATACTTTTAGGAAACTCTCTAGGAGGTCATATTGCCTTATATTTCACAAAACATTACCCAGAAAAAGTGAGTGCTCTTGTACTTACAGGTAGTTCTGGAATGTATGAAAAAGCAATGGGAGATAGTTTTCCTAAAAGAGGAAACTACGAATACATAGAACAAAAAGCCAGAGAAGTTTTTTACGACCCTGCAATTGCAACTAAGGAATTAGTAGATGATGTTTACAGTACTGTTAATGACAGAATGAAAGCTTTAAAAACGTTATCTATTGCCAAAAGTGCCATAAGACACAATATGGCGAATGATTTACCCGACATGAAACATCCAACATGTTTAATTTGGGGAAAACAAGACGGTGTTACACCACCTGAAGCAGCCGAAGACTTTCATAAACTTTTATCGAATTCAGAGTTATTTTGGATTGATAAATGTGGGCATGCAGCAATGATGGAAAAACCAGAAGAATTCAACAAAATTCTTCATTCATGGCTTACTTCTAAAAATATATAATTCTCGCTTAGAGAAATTTCAATAAAAAGAGACCTATTATAATGAAAATTAGATCTGCAGATTTTGTGATGAGCAATAGTAATGTTACTAATGCTCCAAAAGAAAGAATGCCCGAATATGCATTTATAGGACGTTCTAATGTTGGTAAATCTTCATTAATTAACATGTTAATGGAGCGCAAAGATTTAGCTAAAATTTCTGGGAAACCTGGTAAAACACAACTTATTAATCACTTTAAAATTAATGAGGAATGGTTTTTAGTAGATTTACCTGGTTATGGTTATGCTAAAGTATCTAAAAAGAAAAGAACCATTTTTCAGTTTTTTATAGAAAACTACTTTAAAGAAAGAGAACAACTAGTTTGTACTTTTGTTTTGATAGATTCTAGACACGATCCTCAAAAAATTGATTTAGAATTCATGAAGTTTTTGGGTGAAAATCAAATTCCATTTTGCATTGCTTTTACCAAAGCAGATAAATTAGGTAGCTCTAAACTAAACAAACAAATTACTTCTTACAAAAAGAAATTATTAAACACTTGGGAGACGCTTCCTAAATCTTTTATCACTTCTTCTTCTACAGGACTTGGAAGAGAAGAGTTTTTAGATTTTATTGATGGCGTGAATGAAGATGTTGCTAAAGATTTTAAATAATCAAGAATGCATTCTACTAAAGAAAATTTACAAATTTTATTTGAAGACAACCACATTATCATTGTTAATAAACGCGCAGGCGATATTACACAAGGTGATAAAACAGGAGACAAACCTTTAAGTGATGTTGTAAAAGAATACATTAAAGACAAATACAATAAACCCGGAAATGTATATTTAGGAGTTGTACATAGGTTAGACAGACCCACTTCTGGTATTATTATTTTTGCAAAAACATCTAAATCCCTAGAGCGTCTTAATAAGATGCTAAGAGAGAAAACTATCAATAAAACGTATTGGGCAGTTGTAAAAAACCATCCAAAGAAAGAAAAAGATACCTTAATTAATTTCTTAAAAAAGAATCCGAAGAACAATAAATCTACTGCATACGCTAAAGAAATTGACGGAAGTAAAAAAGCGATTCTTCATTATACTGTTATCAAAAAATTAGACAATTACTCCTTAATAGAAGTTGATTTAGAAACCGGTAGACACCACCAAATTAGATCACAACTTTCTAACATTGGTTCCCCTATAAAAGGCGATTTAAAATACGGATTTGACAGAAGTAACAAAGACGGAAGTATTCACCTACATGCGCGCAAAATTCAATTTACACACCCTGTAACCAAAGAGCAAGTTACCATTACAGCACCTACACCAAAAGAGGTTATTTGGAACGCTTGTTTGTAATTTTTATTTCTTAAAATACCTCTAGATGTTATTTTCAACTCCAATTGTCATTTCGACGCTAGGAGAAATCTCATAGCAGTGATAGCACTTACCTAACTTTATGTGATTTCTCCCAAAAGGCAGAAATGACAAAATACTATATCTTCTCTTCCTTTATTTTTTTGAACACCAATAATAATTCTTGCTATTCCATCGGCTTAAAAATCAATACATTCTCACTTTGTTCAATTTCAGTTTGATTTAGTTTCATTTTTACAAATTCCCCTTGCAAATATTTTTTTGTTTGATTTTTATAAAACTTACTAAATACATTACCAGATTGCCCTGTAGGTATAACTGCTAAGCTATTTTCTACATCAGAAAAATCGATAACTCTTCGTGTAGAGGGACCTGCAGTTACCTTATAATACCCCGTACTATCTAATTTAAAAATCTGATTATTTATAACCTCATTCCCACCAATCGTTTCATAAGGACCTAAGTTAAAGAGTTTACGCAACAATCCTCCCGCTTTTCCTATAGCATGTTCATATTCCACAGAAAAAACCCTATTCCAAGTCCAGCTATCAACATTTTCACCCAACTGATTTTGCAAAAATGAAAAAGACTTTTTAAATGATTCTTGAACGATATTGTTTCTCGTTTCAATTTTATTTTTAGTAGCAACATTATCCCACCAAACAGAACTCTTTCTTTCTATCTGATTCAACAACACCTCATCTTGTAATTGAGAATTGATAAACAAGTCGAAACTATCACCCAATTCATCTTTATAAGTAGCACTTAAAAACTCATATAAAAAACGATTGTAAATCGTAGGACCAACTGCCGTTTTTAAATAATCGCCATCCCAATTTTGAAGTATAGAAAACGCTTTTCTTTCAGACGCAGACAATCCTGATTTATCTACACTTTTCAACAAACTATTAATAATTTCTGCCACCGTAGATGATTTTACATCGTAGGTCATATTAGCAACATCTTCTTTTGTAAAATCATTCTTTTTATCTAATAACTCTACAATTCTTTTAGCCCTGTCTTGTGGTTGGTAATATCCTGGATACAACTTACCTCTTACAGAATCTACTTGATTATTGGCAGAATACACATAATTCCAACTTGGGTTTATAGCTTTCGGGTTTTCTTCGAAAGGTAAAAACTCTAAAATTTCATCATTACCAGAAGCTCCATTTAAATAGGTTTTAGAAGACAAGCTATCTCTTAATTGATACAATTTTGCAGAAGAAAACCAAGCAATATTGTCTTTTGCGTCACCATACATTACATTTAAACCTGGCGCATGAATTCTAGCAACTCCACTTTTAAAATCGGACATAGAATGCGCATGAGAAATTTTATAAGACACCTCTAACATTTCATTAGGCAATTGCGTGTAAACCCAATTCATTGCAATAGGCCTATCATCTATAATATGTGTTATTAAATCATTCATTATAGGTCCATGCTTGCTTACTTTTACCTTAAAAGTAGTGTCAATTTCATTTTTTATACGAATTGTTTTATCCCTCAATTCATACTTTTTATAACCATCTACCGTTTTATATTCTGCTGCATCCGCAGGATTATTTTCTTCTACATAAAAGTTTAAATCATCATTTGCCAACATGGTTAAACCATAAGCATATTCTCTATTGTGCCCTAACAATGGAAACGGCATTAAAGCAATATTGAATCCATAAATTTCAAAATCGGGAGTTTTTATATGGTTTTGATACCAAACTGAAGGTTGCGAAAAAGCTATGTGCGGATCGTTCTCAAAAATCACTTTTCCGTTCTTTGTTTTTTCTGGTCCTAGAATCCAAGAATTACTCCCAATAAAAGGAGAAACAGGTAAATCATCCATAATAGAAGCTACCGTTTTAGAAAATGTTGCTTCTATTTTAGTTGGAATACTCGTTCTATTAATTGTCAAATATTCATTATTAGAATTCAACAATTCATTTAAATACGAATCCCCTAGCTTTTCTTTAATTTCTGTTAATAAAGGATCTGTTTTATGAGCAACAGCAAAACTAAAAGACATATAACCAAAAACATTATAAATATCTTTAATGGTATATTTTTCTTTCTCTACTCCTACCAACGTAAATTCTAAAGGTGTTTTCCCTTCTTCTATATACTGATTGACTCCTTCTAAATATGACTGAGTTAAAATATAAGATTGAGTTGTTTTGTCTAAACCTGCAATGGTTTTCTCTGCCGCTTCTTCTATCCCTAACCCTCCAAAAAACTGATCTACCCTAACCAAGTCTTTTCCAAAAATTTCAGACAGTCTTCCGGCCGCAATTCTTCGCATCAATTCCATTTGCCATAACCTTTCTTGAGCATGTACATACCCCAAAGCAACATAAGCATCTTTTTGATTTTGAGCATTGATATGAGGCACACCAATATCATCAAAATATACGGTTACTTTATCAGAAATATTTTTCAATTCTAGCTCTCCAGAATATTTTGGATAATATGTTTTTGAATACATCCAGACAGAAACAACTAGCAACACGACAAGAATTAACAGAATTTTAAAAAAACGTCCTAAAAACTTCATAAAATTGATTTTTTTCAAAGATAACAGAATTATTATTTACGGATAACTACAAAGAAAATGAAAGTAAGTTCGTATTTTTGATGAGCAAAATTTTTTATATGAAAAAAATTCAAATGGTTGACCTACAAGGTCAATATCAACAAATAAAAGAAGCTGTAAATTCTTCTATAGAAGAGGTTTTAAATACTTCAGCATACATAAATGGACCTTTAGTTCATGAATTTCAAGCAGATTTAGAGAAATATCTAGATGTAAAGCACGTAATTCCTTGTGCAAACGGAACCGATGCATTGCAAATAGCAATGATGGGACTAGGTTTAGAGCAAGGTGATGAAGTGATTACTGCCGATTTTACTTTTGCTGCAACCGTAGAAGTAATTGCATTATTAAAACTAACACCTGTTTTAGTAGATGTTGATGCAGAAACATACAACATAGATATTGAAGCTTTAAAAAGAGCGATCACTCCAAAAACAAAAGCCATTGTACCTGTTCATTTATTTGGACAAGTGGCAAATATGGATGCTGTAATGGAAATTGCAAAAGAGCACAATCTTTTTGTAATTGAAGACAATGCGCAAGCAATTGGAGCAGATTATACTTTTAAAGACGGAACAAAAAAGAAAGCAGGTACTATTGGAAACGTTGGTACAACTTCTTTCTTCCCTTCTAAAAACTTAGGTTGTTACGGAGATGGTGGAGCTATTTTTACAAATGATGACGAATTAGCACATACCATTCGCGGAATTGTAAATCACGGAATGTATACACGTTACTATCATGATGTAGTAGGTGTAAACTCTCGTTTAGATTCTATACAAGCCGGAGTTTTAAAAGCTAAATTACCTTTACTAGATACCTATTGTGAAGCAAGAAGAAACGCGGCTCGTTTTTACAACGAAGCACTTTCTGTTTCAGAACATATTATTACACCAACAACAAGTGCCTGTGGCGAAATCTGTGATACTTGTGATTGCCACGTATTTCATCAATATACGTTGCAAATTACAAATGGTAAAAGAGATGCATTACACAAACATTTGTTAGACAACGGAATTCCGAATGCGATATACTATCCAGTAGCTTTGCATTCTCAAAAAGCGTATGCTGATACTCGTTACAACGAAAGTGATTTCCCTGTAACCAATGAGTTGATAAAGACCGTAATTTCTTTACCAATGCACACAGAGCTAGACAAAGAACAATTAGAGTTTATTACAAAGACTATTTTAGATTTTGTAGACTAAAAAGGATAGCATTGTTATTTAGAGGAAAAACAACATTGCTATCTTATAATAACCAAACATATTACTGCATTGTAATTCCTCTTAATGATGCATAAATAAAACAGAATGAAAAGAATATTAATTACAGGAGGATTAGGATTTATTGGTTCTCACACCGTTGTAGAATTACAAAACGAAGGTTTTGAAGTAGTAATTATCGATGATTTATCGAACACATCTATCGGTGTACTAGATAACATTACATCTATAACAGGTATTAAGCCAGATTTTCATCAAATCGATTTAAGAATTAAAAGTGATGTAAAAAACTTTTTCGAAAACAATAAAGTAGACGGTATTATTCACTTTGCTGCCTTTAAAGCAGTTGGAGAAAGTATGCACAAACCTTTAGATTACTACGAAAACAACTTAGGTTCTTTAGTATATTTATTACAAGAAATGAGAGACAGAAAGTTAGACAACTTTATTTTCTCCTCTTCTTGTACTGTTTACGGTCAAGCAGATGAGTTGCCTATTACAGAAAATGCACCTGTAAAAGCAGCAGAATCTACTTACGGAAACACAAAACAAATTGGTGAAGAAATTTTAAGAGACGCTAGTAGAGCACATGATTTAAATATTATTGCCTTAAGATATTTTAACCCGATTGGCGCACACCCATCAATTAAAATTGGAGAATTACCTTTAGGAGTACCTCAAAACTTGATTCCTTATATTACACAAACAGCTGCAGGTATGCGTGCAGAATTATCTGTTTTTGGTGATGATTATGATACTGTAGATGGTACTGCGGTTCGTGATTATATTCACGTAGTAGATTTAGCAAAAGCACATATTGCTGCTTTACAACGTCTAATCAAAAAGAATAACAAAAAAGCATTTGAATATTTTAATGTAGGTACAGGAAAAGGAAGTTCTGTTTTAGAAGTAATTAAAGCTTTTGAAAAAGCTTCTGGAAAACCATTAAATTATAAAATTGTTCCAAGAAGAGAAGGTGATATTACTGCTGCTTATGCAGATACTACTATTGCTAACAAAGAATTAAACTGGAAAACAGAACAAACTCTAGAAGAAGCATTAGCCTCTTCATGGAAATGGCAACTAGCTCAAAAATAAATTCAAAATTAAAAAACTCCAATTATTAAAATTGGAGTTTTTTTTTAGCATACTTTCTTTCAATAACCTTATTATTTATATTATTTCTTAAAGATATTTTTTATGAAATTTTCAGGAAAACGCTATTTAGATTATTCATCATTTATTAAATTAACTTTCGGCGAAAGAGTTCAAAAAATATCTTTAGACATTGGGTTTTCTTGCCCAAACAGAGACGGCTCTAAAGGCTACGGAGGTTGTACCTATTGCAACAACAATACATTTAATCCAGATTATTGCCAACCAACAAAAGGCATAAAACAACAGTTAGAAGAAGGTATTTCTAGATTTGCTACCAAATACAAAACACAACAATACTTAGCGTATTTTCAAGCATACACAAATACCTATTCAGATTTTGAATCATTAAAAAAAATGTATGACGAGGCTTTAAGCGTGCCAAATGTAATTGGTTTGGTTATTGGCACAAGACCAGATTGTATTTCTGATGAAGTTATCGATTACCTATCTTTTCTATCAAAAAAGCATTTTATTTCTTTAGAGTTTGGTGTGGAAAGCACTTTAAATAAAACATTAAAAAAAGTAAACAGATGTCATACTTATAATGACACTATTGCTACTTTTAACAAATGTAAAAACAGAGGTTTTCATTTAGGCGCCCATTTAATTATGGGGTTACCTGGAGAAACTAAAGAAGACTTATTAAACCACGCTATTGAAATTTCTAAACTACCTATTAACACCTTAAAATTACACCATTTACAAATTGTAAAAAAATCGATTATGGCCTCTCAATACAAACGAAACCCAGAAGATTTTCAGCTTTTTACTCAAGAGAGCTATATTCGATTTATAACCGAATTCGTTGCATTATTAAGACCAGATATTGTGATAGAACGCTTTATCAGTCAAGCTCCTGTAGATTTATTAATAGCACCAAAATGGAACGGATTAAAAAACTTTGAAATGGTTGCTAAAATTGATAAAAAAATGGAAGATATAAAGACTTGGCAGGGAAAAAAGTACACAAAGTGCCATATAGCATCTTAATCTATTTCTTTTAGAAACTTATTTAATTTAACAATTCTAAAGTTTTCTCATCAATTAATTTTAGTATTTTCCAATCTTTAAAAAATCAACCCAAATGAAAAAAATATTACTTGCTTTTTTAGTTACAACAACCTTTTTAAGTTGTAAAGAAACTCCTAAAGAGAAAACACCCGAATTAAGTATTAACTACCAAAAAATTGAACTAGACAATGGTTTAGATGTTGTTTTTCACGTAGACAAGTCAGACCCTGTTGTCGCAGTAGAATTAATGGTTCATGTAGGTTCTGCAAGAGAAGTAGAAGGTAGAACCGGCTTTGCCCATTTATTTGAACACTTGTTATTCTTAGAATCAGAAAATTTAGGAAAAGGTGGTTTAGATAAAATGAGTGCAAGAATTGGTGGTTCTGGTGCAAACGGATCTACTTCTAGAGATAGAACAAATTATTTACAAACCGTACCAAAAGATGGTTTAGAAAAAATGATTTGGGCAGAAGCAGATAAGTTAGGTTGGTTTATAAACACCGTTACAGATCCTGTTTTAGCAAAAGAAAAACAAGTTGTTAAAAATGAAAAAAGACAGAGTATAGATAACAGACCTTACGGACATAATCAATATGTAATTGGTAAAAATCTATATCCAAGTAACCACCCATATAATTGGCAAGTAATTGGCTCTCTAGAAGATTTACAAAACGCTACTTTAAACGATGTAAAGACATTTTTTAAAAAATGGTACGTACCCAACAATGCAACTTTAGTATTGTCCGGTGATTTAGATATTGAACAAGCTACAAAATGGGTTCATAAATATTTTGATGAAATTCCTAAGGGAACAGAAGAAATTCCTGCATTAGAAAAAAGACCTGGAAAAGTAGATGAAATTAAGTCTTTATATTATGAAGATAATTTTGCTAGAGTTCCGCAATTAACAATGGTTTGGCCAACAGTAGAGCAATACCATACAGATTCTTATGCTTTAGAAGTCTTAACTCAGTATTTAACTGATGGAAAATCGGCTCCTTTAAATCAGGTTTTGGTTGATGAATTAAAATTAACATCAAACACAACTATGTATAATTATTTTTCTGAAGTTGCAGGAGAAACTCAACTTATCGTTAGAGCTTTTAATGACACCAAATTAGACGCAGTAAAAGATGGAATTGTAAAAGCATTTGCAAAATTTGAAGCAGAAGGAATTTCAGAAAAAGACTTAAACAAGATTAAAGCAGGACAAGAAACTAGTTTTTACAGCAGTTTATCGAGTGTTTTAGGTAAAGGAACAAATTTAGCTTCTTACAACACCTATACAGGAAACCCTGGTTTTGTAACTGAAGACATTAAAAATACCCTTGCGGTAACCACAGAAGATGTGCTACGTGTTTATAACAAATACATTAAAAACAAAAATTATGTTGCTACTAGTTTTATTCCTAAAAATGCAATTGATTTAGCTTTAACAGGTGCTGTTTTAGCAGATGTGGTTGAAGAACAAATTGTAACAGGAGCCGAAGAAAAATTCGATCCTAAAATTGCTGCTACTTACGAGAAAACACCTTCTACTTTTGATAGAAGTGTAGAACCTCCTTACGGAGAAACACCTTCTTTAGCAGTACCTGAAGTATATAAAAGTAGCTTAGACAATGGTCTAAAAATATTTGGAATACAGAATGAAGAAGTTCCTTTAGTACGTTTTAATATTACTATTGATGGCGGACAATTATTAGAGTCTATGGATAAATTAGGTGTCGCTAATTTAACTGCAGACTTATTAAATAAAGGAACCAAAAATAAAACGGTAAAAGAATTAGAAGAAGCAATACAAGAACTAGGAGCTTCTATTTACGTGTATTCAAACGTAGAAAACATTACTTTAAGCGGAACAACTTTAGCCAAAAACTATGATAAAACATTGGCATTAACACAAGAAATTTTGTTAGAACCAAGGTTCGATGAAAAAGAATTCGATTTACTAAAAAAAGCAACAATTGCTAATTTACGTCAGCAAGAAGCAAGTCCTAATTCTGTAGCAAGAAATGCTTACAATGAATTAATTTACGGAAAAGACAACATTCGTTCTAAAAACATCTTAGGTAGTATAACATCCGTAGAAAAAATAACAATTGACGATTTAAAAGCATATTACAACAACAACATTTCTCCATCTGTAGCAAAAATGTTAATTGTTGGCGATATTTCTAAAGAAAAAGTAGTGGCTTCTCTAGCTACTTTAAATACTAATTGGCCTGCAAAAGAAGTTACAATTCCAGTATATAAAACTCCAGATACACCAACTAAGCCTGCTGTTTATTTTTACGATATACCAAACGCAAAACAATCTGTTTTACAATTTGGCGCACCAGCTTTAGCTGCAACAGATAAAGATTTTTATGCTGCTTCTGTTATGAACTATATTCTTGGTGGTGGTGGTTTTGCTTCTCGTTTAACACAAGAATTAAGAGAAGGAAAGGGATATACCTACGGAATTCGTTCTGGTTTTTCTGGAACAAAAGCAAAAGGAACTTTTACTATTTCTAGCGGAGTTAGATCTAACGTAACCTTAGAATCTGCACAAGCTGTTAAGAAAATATTAGAAGAATACCCAACTACTTTTTCTGATAAAGATTTAGAAACTACCAAAAGTTTCTTAATTAAAAGTAACGCAAGAGCTTTTGAAACTTCTAGAGCAAAACTAAATATGTTATCTAATATTAGTGATTATAACTGGAATGCAGATTATGTAAAAGACCAAGAAAACACGGTTAACAACATGACCAAAGAGCAAATTACGGCATTAGCAAACAAATACGTTAATCCTAATAAAATGATTTGGTTAGTTGTTGGTGATGCAGAAACGCAATTGGGTAGAATGAAAGAATTAGGTTATGGAGAACCTATTTTATTAAATAAAACACAAGAAAAAATCAAGAATTAAATCTTAAATACTTTCATTTAAAAAGTCCAAATTTCAAGTTAGAAATTGGGACTTTTTTTTATATTTTTTATACAATACTTAACTTAAAAAAATACATTAAAAACTAATTTAGTTTGTTTCTATCCTTGTAAAAAGCTAACTTCATTAACTTCTGATATAAAACATTGAAACGATTTCATATCATTAGAGTTCTACGCAATTTGAGAAAAATTTTGCAATCATACCAATTTTTGGTATATTTGATGTAAATAGTATCAAAATGAACAAAAACACATCAATATCACTCGGAAATTATTTTGACCAATTCGTGCAAAGTAGTATTAGTGAGGGAAGATTTAAAAACGTTAGCGAAGTAATACGAGCAGGATTAAGACTTTTAGAAGAAGAAGAAAGTAAAGTAATTGCATTGAAAAAAGCAATTCAAGAAGGAATAGACAGCGGAATAGCGCACGATTTTGACCCGAAAAAGCATCTTGAATCTCTAAAGGCGAAAAAGCACTCGAATGGCTGAATATAAACTAACGAACAAAGCTGTTACGGATTTATCAAAAATTTGGGAATATACATTTGAGGTTTGGTCGGAAAAACAAGCCGATAAATATTACGATGGACTAATCTCAAATTGTGAGGAAATTGCTGAAAATCCAGATTTAGGAAAGAATTATGAAGGAATTTCAAAGCAACTTTTAGGAATAAAATCAAATCGACATATAATATTCTATAGAACTTTAAACGAAAATTATGTTGAGATTACGAGAATATTACACGAAAGAATGGATTTGAAAAAAAGAATAGCTGAATAAAAACTGCGTAGAACACCGTGTATAATTAATGGCTAGTTCTCGCCTACTTACGAAAATCCTCTCGGATTTTCTATTCGGTTTTTATTTACTAAATTAGGTGCTTAAACACGCCACTAATCATACACAAAACCGTTAACGAAACCAAAAAAAAAACCAAAAAACGAACTCTCACAAGTTCGTTTTTTTCTATAAGAGTACTTTACTAAAATCTATTCTACTAACGCAGCACCACTAGCAGCAACAGATCTATCAATTTTACGCATTAAACCCTGTAATACTTTACCTGGTCCAACTTCTATAAATTCTGTACCACCATCTGCAATCATTGCTTGTACACATTGCGTCCATTTTACAGGTGCCGTTAATTGAGCAATTAAATTTTCTTTTATTTCATCTGGACTTGTAACTGCTTTTGCAACTACATTCTGATAAATAGCACAAGTAGGCTTGCTAAATTCAGTTGCCTCAATTGCAGCAGCTAATTCAGCTCTTGCAGGCTCCATCATTGGCGAGTGAAACGCACCACCAACAGGTAATAACAAGGCTCTTCTTGCTCCTTTTTCAGTTAAAACTTCACATGCTTTTTCAACAGCAGCAATTTCACCAGAAATAACTAATTGTCCAGGACAATTGTAATTTGCAGCAACCACTACTCCATCAATTTCT
This sequence comes from Polaribacter atrinae, assembly GCF_038023995.1. Taxonomy (NCBI): domain Bacteria; kingdom Pseudomonadati; phylum Bacteroidota; class Flavobacteriia; order Flavobacteriales; family Flavobacteriaceae; genus Polaribacter; species Polaribacter atrinae. The sequence goes on along the minus strand of NZ_CP150660.1, from coordinate 3,238,213 downwards.
GCACAGGTTTCTTCCACAATATTATCTGCCAATCCTAAAACAGCAGCCATTGTAGAAGGTGCAGCTTCACACGCTTTTTGCATTGCCAAAGCACGTTTAGAAACTAATTTTAAACCATCTTCAAAAGTTAAAACTCCGTTTGCAACCAAAGCAGATAATTCTCCTAAAGAGTGTCCTGCAACCATTTCTGGTTGAAAAGAATCTCCTAAAACTTTCGCTAAAATTACAGAATGTAAAAAGATTGCTGGCTGCGTAACTTTCGTTTCTTTTAATTGCTCAGCAGTTCCTTCAAACATAATATCTGTAATCGAGAATCCTAAAATTTTGTTTGCTTTTTCAAAGTATTCTTGCGCTAATGCAGACTTTTCGTATAAATCCAATCCCATTCCTGTAAATTGCGCTCCTTGACCCGGAAAAATATATGCTTTCATAAAATATGTATTTTTGTAACTATTTATTCTTTTAATTAGTGGCAAAAATAATCATTTTTATTGGAAGCTAATCCCGCTTGTAGTTTATCTTGAGCGAAGTCGAAAGGCACTCGCTTTTTTGTAAAAACAAAAAGAGCTCAAACAGTCGCTTCAATCGGGGCCAAACTTGTTAAGAAACTTCCTTTAAAACTAAAAAATAACAGCACAACTTACTAACTTACCCCTTTTTAAAGCAACAAAAAAACTGACTTAACTTTAATTTAACTAATTTCGAAGTCTTTTTTGTAATCAACTTAAAAAGGTTTCGTCTATATCTATAGAAATTACATACAATGAAAAAAATACTTTTAACATTAGTGGCTATTTTTACTTTATCACAAGTAAATGCACAAACTTCAATTTTTAACAGCTTATTACAAAAACACGTTACTAAAAGCGGCGTTGTAGATTATAAATCATTAAAAAATGATGAAGCTAAATTAGACAGTTACCTTTCTTATTTAGAAAAAATAACACCAGCAAGTTCTTGGTCAGAAAACAAACAAAGAGCATTTTGGATAAATGCTTACAACGCATATACTATCAAAATTATTTTAGAAAATTATCCTCTAAAAAGCATTACAGATATCAAACAAGATGGAAAAACTGCTTGGAAAATCCCTTTTGCAAAAGTGGGTGGAAAAACATATACTTTAGATGATATTGAACATACTATTTTACGTAAAAACTTATTTGATTCGAGAGTTCATGTGGGTGTAAATTGTGCTTCTGGTTCTTGTCCTAAATTAGGTAATGTAGCTTTTACAGAACAAAATGTAGATGCAACTTTAGAAAAACTAATGAAGGAGTTTATAAATGATACAACTAGAAATAAAATTTCGGCTAATAAAGTTCAAATTTCTTCAATTTTCGATTGGTTTAAAGTAGATTTCACTAAAAAAGGTTCGGTTATAGAATATTTAAACAAATATTCTACAACTAAAATTAGCCCTAAAGCAAAAGTTAGTTACCTAAAATATGATTGGACTTTAAACGAAAAATAGTGTTTTTATTTTTTAATAAAAATAAATTAAAGTCTAAAAACTTATATGAAGCAGCCGATTTAAGAGAATTCGGTAAAATTACAGAATAGCAAAAGAGCTTGGAAACAAGCTCTTTTATTATTTCGGAAAGTTTTAAATACGCTAAACAACAAGTAACTGTGGTGTATATTTCTTATTTTAATGAATCAATATTTATTTAGAAGTCTATAGATTTGGTAATAAAACAACCTAATTTTAAAGCTATAAATAGCAATGTAATTGTTGTAGGTTATTGCGGATTGCCTTTTTATCAACCAGAAAAAGAACAACTTTGGTTAAATCCTGAAATAATAGCTATTCCAGCAAATAAAGGAACTCCACTTGTTTGGCATGCTATTTTAGATGATTCGAAAGAAAACTTTAACTTTACACGTTAGATTACAATTATAAATTAACTAGTAAATTAATGCAAAACGGTATACTACCCAAAGAATATTTTAGAACTATTATTACAGAATTTTTACCACCTTTAGAAAGTGATTTACAAGGATTCGGAATTCAATTATAAAAGTTAAATATTAATTTAAAGTGTTTGATCTAATTTTGTGAAAATTTTAAAAAAAATCAACTTAAATGAAGAAAATATGCATCCTTTTTTTACTGATATCTTCTACCGTTTCTGCACAAAAGAAACTAGATAAATTACTGAATAAATTCAACAAGAATAATGTTCCATACATTTCTGTAGATACTTTAACGACAACAAAAGCTATTTTATTGGATGCTAGAGAAGAACAAGAATATAACGTTAGTCATTTAGAAAACGCAATTCTTGTTGGTTTTGATGATTTTAATATTAATGAAACTTTAGAGAAATTACCAACGGATAAAAATGCTAAAATTGTAGTGTATTGCTCTCTTGGAATTCGTTCTGAAATTGTTGCTAACAAATTGATTAAAAATGGTTACACCAATGTTTTTAATCTATACGGTGGAATTTTCGAGTGGAAAAACAACAATTTTAAAGTAATGGATACCTTAGGTAATACGACAGAAAAAGTCCACGCTTTTAATAAAGAATGGGGCAAATGGCTTACAAAAGGGGAAAAAGTTTATCAATAAAATTAGTTTGCAGTTAGCAGTAGCGGTTTTCAAAACCAACTCAATTAAAAAGCACAAATATCATTTCAACGATAGAAGAAATCTATTTTCAATCCAAAGATTCCTCAATCGTTCCTCATTTCGGAATGACAAAATTTAAAAAAATGAATAAAAACCTATTATTAATCTTTACTAGAAATCCTGAATTAGGAAAAGCAAAAACACGTTTGGCAAAAACTGTTGGAGATGAAACTGCTCTAGAAATTTATAAATTCTTACTAGAAAGAACCAAAAATATTGCATCAGAAGTTACATCTGATAAAGCGGTTTATTATTCCGTCAAAATTAGAGAGAACGACATTTGGAACGAAAACGTTTTTCAAAAACACCAACAAGTTGGAGAAGATTTAGGTATTAGAATGTTAAATGCGTTTAAAAATGGATTTGATGCTGGTTATGAAAAAGTAATGATCATTGGTAGTGATTTATACGATTTATCATCAGAAAACATAGAAAAAGCATTTACAGCATTAGATAAAAATGATGTTGTAATTGGACCTGCAATAGATGGTGGTTATTATCTTTTAGGCATGAATTCTTTCCAAGAAAATATCTTCAAAAACAAAGACTGGGGAACGGATTCAGTTAGAAAAGATACTTTGGCTGATTTAGAAGATAAAAAAGTATTTTTGTTAACAGAATTAAATGATGTAGATGTGTTTGAAGATATTGGGCATCATCCTGCATTTCAACAATTTTTAAGATAATGAAGCAACAACAATTACAAGAAACCATCGATTTTTTAAAATCAAACGGAATTACAAATCCAGAAATAGGAATTGTTTTAGGTACAGGATTAGGAAAATTAGTTGATGAAATTTCAATTGAAAAAGAAATTTCGTATTCAGATATTCCCAATTTCCCTGTGGCAACGGTAGAGTTTCATTCTGGTAAATTAATTTACGGAGAATTATTAGGAAAAAAGGTGGTTGTAATGGCAGGCCGTTTTCATTTATACGAAGGCTACAATGCTTGGGAAGTTACTTACGGAATTAGAACCATGCACGGTTTAGGTATTAAAAACTTATTAGTTTCTAATGCAGCAGGAGCAATTAACCTTACTTATAAAAAAGGAGATTTAATGCTGATAAACGATCATATTAATTTACAAGGAAGTTCTCCTTTAGCTTTTAAAGGCGCTAATAATTTTGGTAATATTTTTGCAGATATGTTAGAACCCTATTCTAAAGAAATGAACTCTAAAATTAGTGCAATTGCCAAAGAACAAAATATTTTATTACACGAAGGTGTTTACACTAGTGTTTTAGGACCTCAACTAGAAACGAGAGCAGAATATAGAATGTTACAAATTTTAGAAACTGATGCTGTAGGCATGAGTACTGTACCAGAAGTTATTGTTGCCAAACAATTAAACTTACCTTGCGCTGCTATTTCTGTGTTAACGGATGAATGTGATCCAAAAAACTTACAACCTGTAGATATTTCAGAAATTATTGCCGTTGCTGGTAAAGCAGAGCCTAAAATGATTGCATTATTTAAAGAGGTAATAAAAGTGTTATAAATAAACACTTAGACATTATAAAAAAACTCCTAATTCTATTTTAACAATAGAATTAGGAGTTTTTTTGTGATTCACTTTTATCTAACCACCACTTTATACTATTATAGCTTCTTGCTCACATAGCTAATTACAGCAACTGAATTTGCAGGAATAGTAGCAATAGCAACCGTTTCTCCTTTTTCTACACATTGATAATTCTTTGCAACATCCGTTTTGTTCTGAACAAATAAAAACACGGTATTGTCTTTCTTTAGAGAAATAATTGTTCCTTTAGAAAAAGAAGCAATCCTTTTTGCTCCTGGTTGCATATATTTACTAAGCAACCTCTCCTAATCTTTTAAAAGCTTGTTCTACTGTATTTTTTCCATTGTAACAAACGCCTTCGGTATGCATTGTTGGCTTATTATTCACCAACAAATTCATATCACTTATAAATTTTGTGTTGGTATACTGTATGCCAATACCATCTACAGCGTTAAGGAACGCATCTTTGTTTGCAAACTCTAAGGCATCTAAAGCTCCATAAGTACGGAAAGTACCTGCCCAAATTTCAGTTTTAATGTTTTTATCATCAAACTCTGGACGCAAGTAAGAAGCTACAAATTTATACATCTGTTCTGGATGCATTACACAAGAAGGATACTTGGTACTGATATCTGTTTCATTCTGAATTAAAATTTTATGTACATCAATTCCTTCTTTTTTATAAGCCGATACATATTTAGAAAAATAAGAGGCATACGCTTTGTAAATTTCAGGATCATCTTTTAACTTGTTTTCTGCTGCATTTTCTTTTCCTTGATCCATCAGTCCAGAATATTTCATCCACCCTGGAGGACTCCAAGGAGAAGCAAATAATTTTAAATTCGGATTGTACTTTTGAGCCAGTTTAATATATGGAATCACACTTTTTTCTTCTCTTTTGATAGAAAAATGTTCCATTGCATAATCATTAGGTACCTCAGCATAACTATAGGCATTTGTACCAAAATCACTAGCACCAATGGCAGTTCTACAAAATGAAAACTGAGCTTGGTCTTTACTAAAAAGGTTACTCATAACGTTTTCTCTACTTTCTTCCGGTAATGACATTAATGCTAGTCCACCAATTTCATTAAACGCACCACCAATACCTGTAATTTCTTGAAATTCTATATCTGGATAAACTGCTATTTTTTCTCCAAGTGTTTGTTTCTTTTCACCTTTGTATTCCTTTATTGGAAGTGCAGGTATTTTTACATCTTTTTTTAATGATACATAATAAACTTTTGTTTGAGAGTTTGCAGATAGCCCAATTAATAAAAGGCTAAATATGTTTAAAATTATATTCTTCATACACTTTTACTTTTTTTTAAACGTTCTTTATTGGTTACAGACAATAAATTTTGGAGCTATGATGATAATTATTTTGCTTTAGAATTTACTTTATTTTCAGTCCTTATTGTTTTATTTTAGCAATACCAATACCCCTTTTTAAATATTCTTTTCGGGTTAGTTTTTAAATTAAAAATAGACTTCTTATAAACGATGTTGCAAATGCCATCTTTAGATTATGAACAAATACTTAGACATCATAAAAAATTCTTATTCCGATTATTGGAATTACGTAAAACAGTCCGTTTTAATGGAACTCAATTGGGAAAACTATTTCTACGGATTAATCATTATTTCACTAGTTGTTTGGGCATTAGAAGCTATTTTTCCTTGGCGAAAAAATCAATCATTATTTAGAAAAGACTTTTGGCTAGACACGTTTTATATGTTCTTCAATTTCTTTTTATTGAATTTAATTGTACTCATTGCTTTATCAAATTCGGCTGCACAATTGTTTAATGATTTCTTAGGAATTGTAGGTCTATCAATTGCTAATTTTCAATTATTAGAAATTAATAAACTACCCTTTTTTGCACGAATTTTTATCTTTTTTATTGTGGTTGATTTTGTACAGTGGTGGACACACAGACTGTTACATACTTTCGAATTTCTTTGGAATTTTCACAAAGTACATCACTCAGTAAAAGAAATGGGCTTTGCCGCACACTTACGTTATCACTGGATGGAACCTGTAGTTTACAGTTCTTTAAAATACATTCCGTTAGCCATTATTGGAGGATTTTCAGCAAAAGATGTTGCTATTGTCCACTTTTTTAACATTTTTATAGGGCATTTAAACCACGCAAATATTAATTGGGATTATGGTTGGTTAAAATATATTTTAAACAACCCTAAAATGCACATTTGGCATCACGTAAAAGAACTGCCAGAAGACAGAAAAAATGGCGTAAACTTCGGAATTACATTAAGTATTTGGGATTATATTTTTAAAACAAACTACATTCCGTATTCTGGCAGAGACATAGAATTGGGCTTTGAAGGAGATGAAGAATTTCCAAAAAATTTCATCGAACAAGAAATATATCCTTTAGGTAAAAAGTAACCCTTTTTGTATCTTTATCCCTTTATAAAATAATACATATGAAATATATTAAAATACTATTTTTACTCCTTTCTGTACAAGTATTTGCACAACAAGGTGGTATGTGGATTCCCTCTCTTTTAGAAGGAATGAACGAACAAGAAATGACTTCTTTAGGAAGTAAATTAACAGCAAAAGACATTTACGATGTTAACAATTCTAGCTTAAAAGATGCAATTGGGCATTTTAACGGAGGTTGTACTAGTGAAATTATTTCTCCTAAAGGTTTAATCTTAACAAACCATCATTGTGGTTTTGGTCAAATTCAATCTCATTCTACTTTAGAGAACGATTATTTAAAGGATGGTTTTTGGGCCATGAACTTAGAAGCAGAATTACCAAACCCAGGTTTATATATTGAGTTTATTGTTCGTATAGAAGATGTAACTGACAAAGTTTTAGAAGGCATCAATGATTCTTTAACTGAAAAAGAAAAACAATCTATCATTACAAAAAACGGGAATGCTTTACAAAAAACAATCACCAAAGAAGCTTGGCAACAAACCAAAATAAAATCCTTTTTTCAAGGAAATCAATTCTTTTTATTTGTTACAGAACGTTTTGAGGATATTCGTTTAGTGGGTGCACCACCAACAAATATTGGTAAATTTGGTAGCGACACAGACAACTGGGTTTTCCCTAGACATACTGGAGATTTTTCTATGTTCAGAATTTATGCTGATGCAAATAATCGCCCTGCAAAATACAGTAAAGACAACGTACCTTATACACCAAAACACTTTTTACCAATTTCTTTAGACGGTGTAGAAGAAGGTGATTTTACCTTAGTTTTTGGTTTTCCAGGAACCACAGACGAGTATTTACCTGCAGTTGCAATTAAACACATTACAGAAGAATACAACCCAACAAATATCGCTATTAGAGAAGCTGCCTTAAAGGTTATTGATTCAAAAATGAAAACTAGTGATGAGGTTCGTATTAAATACGCTTCTAAACAAGCTAGAATTGCCAATGCTTGGAAAAAATGGATTGGAGAAAATTTAGGTATTCAAAAAAGTGATGCGGTAGAAAAAAGACAAGCCTTTGAAGCTACTTTTACAAATGCATTAGCAGAAAAAAACTTAACGGAAAAGTATGGAAATATTCTTCCTGAATTTGATCGTTTATATAAAGAGTTTGCTCCTATCAACATCAAAAGAAGAAACTTTATTGAAGTCTTTTTAATAACAAATGAACTGATGACCATGACTTTTAGAGCATATCAGTTTGAGCAAGCGATTAATAAAGATCCAAAGTCTTTTGACAAAGCAAAAGCTGCTATAGAAAGCACTTTAAAAGGCATTCACAAAAATTATGATGTGGGTGTAGACAAAGGTGTGTTCGAAAATGTAATGCCTTTCTATAACGATAACGTTGATGCTAGTATTTATGAAAAAACAGCTTTTACAAATCTAGATACCGCTTTACAATTGTTTGATGGAAAAGCTAAAAAAGTGCTTAAAAACTTGAATAATGATGCTGCATATCAATATGCAAAACCAATGATTGAAGCATTTTATAAGGATTTGAATAGAGAATATCAACTAAAAAATGAACCGATTGTAGCTTTGCAAAAAACCTATATGAAAGCATTGATGGAAGCCTTGCCAAATGCGCGTTATTTTCCGGATGCAAACAGTACTTTACGCGTTACTTACGGACAAGTAAGAGGTTATGCGCCTAGAGATGCCGTTTACTATAATCCTGTTAGTTATTTAGATGGAGTTATTGAAAAATATGTTCCTGGAGATTATGAATTTGATGTTCCAGAAAAATTACGTGAACTTCATAAAACAAAAGATTACGGACAATATGCTGATAAAAATGGTAAAGTTCCGGTTTGTTTTTTAGGTACAAATCACACCACAGGTGGTAACTCTGGAAGTCCTGCAATAGATGCTGAAGGAAACTTAATAGGTTTAAATTTTGATAGAGTTTGGGAAGGTACCATGAGTGATATGAACTACGATCCTGAAATTTGTAGAAACATCATGGTAGATATTAGATATGTATTATTTATTGTTGATAAATATGCAGGAGCTACTCATTTAATTGATGAAATGACAATAGTACATCCAAAGAAAGATAAATAACTAAAGGTATTTAGTTAAAAAATAATTATTTTAAATCCCGAAAGAATCTGTTGATTGTTTCGGGATTTATATTTATGGTCGATAAAGGCAGTATCTCATAAACTGTGTAAGTTTTAAAATCTCAGGTTAAATATTAATCTGAGATTTTTTTATTCATTAATTTTAACTTTTACACACTTATGAAACCAGAAGATTTATTAAACGAAGACTTTTTAAAACAATTCAAGAATGCACCAGAGCTAACATCCTTTTTAGAACAGTTGCACAAACGTGGTATTGAGAAGTTACTAGAAGGGGAACTAGATGCCCATTTAGACTACGATAAGCACAAAAAAAGTAAAGCAGCCAACCTTCGAAATGGTTACACTAAAAAGAAATTAAAATCCGTTTTAGGAGAAACAGAGATTCAAGTTCCTCGAGACCGTGATAGTTCTTTTAATCCTTTAATTGTAAAGAAAAGAGAAAGTACAACAGAAGGCATCGAAAATATTATTATATCGCTTTATGCCAAAGGCATGAGTAACAGTGATATTGAAGAACAAATACGTGAGCTGTACGATTTTAATATTTCTACATCCACTATTTCAAGGATTACAGATAAGATTACAGAAGATGTTATTGCTTGGCGGAACAGGCCTTTGGAGGCCACTTACCTAATTGTTTGGATGGATGGCATCGTATTTAAAGTTAGGGAAAACTCTAAAGTCATAAACAAGACTATTTATATTGCAGTAGGCCTGAGAACAGATGGCAAAAAGGAAGTCCTAGGATTATGGTTAGGTAAAAATGAATCTTCAGCCTTTTGGATGAGTGTTTTAACCGATATTAAAGCTCGAGGAACTCAAGATATACTTATCACAGCTACCGATAATTTAAATGGATTTACGGATACTATTAAAACTATTTTTCCGAAATCAACGACTCAAATTTGTGTTGTGCATCAAATAAGAAATTCGTGTCGTTACGTGGTCTGGAAGGACAAAAAGGAATTTACTCGTGACATGAAGCAAATCTATACTGCTCCTACAAAAGAAGCTGCCAAAGCTGCTTTAAATGACTTCAAAACTAAATGGGATTCTAAATATTCTTACGCCATTAAAAGTTGGGAAAATAATTGGGATGAGCTTACAGTATTCTTTGATTTTCCTATTGAAATAAGAACCATAATCTACACCACAAATCTTATAGAAAACCTAAATGGAAAGATACGGAAATACACAAAAAACAAACTCTCGTTTCCAACCGATGAAGCAGTTATGAAATCCGTGTTTTTAGCTTTGAGAGAAAGCACTAAAAAATGGACCATGCCAATCAGAAATTGGGGAGTGATACTAAATCAATTTTTAGCTATATTTGAAAACAGGATTAAGTTATAAATAACCTAACCCTGAAATTTTGAACTTACACACTTTTTAGGATAGTGTCTCGATAAATAACAAACGTTGTCTTATTTATTTCTACCTTTTTCGTTAGGATACAAACTTGGTAAATTATCACTCTGTACAAACTCTTTGGTTTCTATATTTAAACCAGTCACCTTCCCTTTAAAAGCTGCACCTGTATCAACATTCCAAACATTAGCAATATTCATTGGGTTGGGGTTATTGTAATTGGTTGTTGGCGTGTGACCAATGTATATTTCTTTATAATGTTGTATTCTTTTAGGATAAAATATAGAATCCTTTTCGATTTTACGATCTAATACAAGTAGCATTTCCCACAAAGATCTGTCTAAATAAAATAGCTCTTTAAACTGTTCTTTTTCTACGCCGTGCATAGAAGTAAAACCTGCATGCAAAAACAATCTATTTTCTGTATCTATATAGTACAGTGGCAAATTTTCGAAAAATTCTAGATGTTGTTTTTTATCTTTTTCAGAAAAACTAGCATAGCTCTCCATTGTTTCTTTACCACCATGTAAAAACCAAGAAGGGTTTACATCGTTTGAATCTTTTAACCAATTTGCACACCAAACATCGTGGTTTCCTTTGATAAAAATACAATCAAACTTTTCTGATAAATCAATTAAAAATTGAACAACCTGAGCAGATTCACTCCAACCATCTACATAGTCTCCCATGAAAATAATCTTATCACCATCTTTTAGTTCTAGTTTATTTAAAACCTGAATTAATGCTTTTAATCCACCATGAATATCTCCAATTGCAAAAGTTCTCATCTTAATCTTATTTTTCAGCAAAACTAAGTGTTTATCTTTAAGAAGTAAGAAACTAATATTAAATTTAGATTAAAAATATTGACCTACTCCAAATACCAAACCTCCTTTAGATTGCCCTGGGTTATGAGAAACCCGAAAACCATAATCGATTCTAAAAGTAGCATTGTATATTTTTTTACTGATAAAACGCAAACCAAAACCAGAGTATACTCTAATATTATTACTTTCAAAAAAATCATTTAATTCGCCTCCTGGATTTCTCCAAGAACCAAAATCGGTAAAAACATTGGTCTGAATTGCCAACCAATTTTTATCTAAAATAGTATGTCTATATTCTGTATTCCAAACAAAACTACCTGTTCCTCTATCAACCAAAATACCTACTCCACGCAAGTTTACGTTGTTATCTAAAGCAAATGGCGCAAAAGGTGTTTGCTGATTAGAAGACAAACCAAAACGAACCCTATTGGTCCAATTTCCTTTTTCTCCAAATCTTTTATAGTAGAAAAAATCGTTCCAAGCAATTAAAAAATCTTCTTGAAAAGGATTATTAGAAGTAACATATTGAGCATATAAAACACTCTTAAACCCTTTTACATATTGATAATAGTAATCTAAATTATCATACGTGTACACCAATTTAAATAGTAATTTATCTAAATCTAAATCTCTTGGAACTGAAGGATCTGTTGCCCCTGAGATGTATTGATATTTTTCATTGAAGAAATTTACACCAAAATTAAATTGATATTTTAGGTTGATTTGATACAAGCCTAATGCTTCAAAAGAAATATTGTTATACAAGTAATTTGCAGTTTCGGTGCCAAAATACAAAGGCTCTTCACTTTTCCAATTTTGATGATTGAGTGCTAAGCCCCACTTTTTAGAAAACAAATTAGGTGCTTTAAAATTGATGCCATAAGAATCAAAACCATTATTTTGATAAAAGCCACCAAAGGTGATATTTCTTCCTAAAAAATTATAATCATACAATCCTAATTTATAAGAAAACTGCTGATTTGTTGTTGTCCAAAAATTAACTTCTGGTAGAATGGTAAAGTTTTCCTCTATATTTATAGACACATTAGAAAGATGATCATCCAAAAGAAATACTTGATAATATGCATGCCCTACGGCAGGTAACCTTTTAAAAGAATGATGTCTTTTCTATAGCTGCAGAATCTAATACAACACCTTTTTTTGTTTGTATAATCTTCTGAATAAATGATTCTTTTAGCCTTTTTATCCCTTTAATTTTAACCTCAACAATGGTGTTTTCCTGAGAAAACAGAAAAGAAATTATACATAAAAAAAGACAAAAAAGATTGTTTTTAAAGTTCACTATTCTACCGTAAAAGTTTCTTGAATCATTAAATTAACCCAATGATCATCACTTAAGCCCATTACAGTAATTTTATAATCTTCATTTAAAATTAAGGCTTCTGGAGCTTCAGTATTAATTTCTGATGTTACATTAGAAGTATCATAATACTGAAACATTTTATCTTCTGTAAAAGTACCTGATAAAAAGTTACTATCAGAATCTGTGATAATTTCTAAATACTCAACATTCTCTAAATAAGTTCCGTCCGTCCAAGTAAAATTAGGTAGTAATGTTTCTGGAAATGTAATCTCTAGATCGGTAAGCCATTCTGTAGGCCTTGTTTGGTTTTTAATTTTTACCGGATTAGAAATATGCAATGTTTCATCAATAACATAGGTAATAATACACCAACTTTCTGCATCATCTGTTCTAGAATACCTTCTGAGTTCTCCTCCGTAAACAGCTTCATCTGTTAGCATTTTTCTTCTATAGTTAGAAAAATCATTTTCATCTACCAATGTATTATCGGTTTCATAATATCTCATAGCAGAAGAACCTGTAAAGAAATCATAATAGATGTAAGAAAGACTTTGAGAGCCACTACTACTTGCTGCAAAAGCGAATGCTTTTTCAATAGTTTTTGTGTCATTTAAGGTTACATATTCCTCTAAATTTCTAGGTACAAATGTTTCTTCAATTACAGTATTTACCCAGTAATCATCACTAATTGCCATCATGGTAAAAAGATACTCTGTGTCTTCTACCAAATCATCAGGAGATTCTGAAACATCTATATAGCTTTCTACATTTGCAGTATCAAAATATTGAAATGTTTTATCTAAAGTATACACACCAGAGACAAAACTATCATCATCTACTTCAGAAATTGCTTCAAAATAAATAACATTATCACTCACGCCAAAATCTGACCAAGTGAATTTTGGGTTTAATGTTGTTGGAAATTCTATAGTAACTTCATCCGTCCAACTTGTTGGATTTGTTTCAATTTTTAAACGAATTGGATTAGATTTATGCAATTCACCATCTAACATATAGGTAACCAAACACCAGTTTTCTTCTGACCCAGACCTTGAAAAACGTTTTAGTTTCCCATCAAAAACATTGGTTGCAGTAAGATTTTGTCTTCTGTAATTAGAAAAATCTAGTTGATCTACATTTAGGCTATCTGCTTCATAATATCTAATATCTGTAGCCCTTTCTTCTGGTGCAAAATAAACATACGTTAGAGTTGTACTTCCACTAGCACTTGCTGCATAAGCAAAAACATCTCCTAAATCTGTATTAGTTGAAACATCTATATATTCCTGTAAATTTCTTGGAACAGTGATATCATTATCTTCGGTACACGAAGAGAGGAAAAGTGAAATAAAAACTGTTATCAAAAAATTTTTAATCGTCATGTCTTTCTAAATTTTAATAGTCATAATTGGCAATGTAGAGTGATTTGCAATATCCTCTGCAATACTTCCTGCAAAAATATGAGATAATCCTATTCTACCATGCGTAATTACAGAAATTAAATCTGCTCCTACTGCATTCGAAAAATTAAGAATCCCTTTTTCTATAGTTCTATCGCAAACATAGTTTACATTAATCATTCTATGAACATCTCCTTCTGCTTTCATTAAAAAGTTATTTGCCATTTTTTCCATCTCAGAAGTTGTTTTAAACTCTTCATTAGGCAAGTTCACATATAAAATATGCTTTTTAGCATTTAAAAAATCTAATGTTTCTAACATTCTTTGAAAACCAGGAATACTTTCTTCAGAAAAATCTGTAGCAATTACAATATCTGAAAAATCTGCATTTTCCATTTCATTTTTTATCACTAAAACGGGTAAATTTGCAAATCTTACTACTTTTTCTGTATTAGAGCCTACAAAAAATTCTTTTAGCCCACTTACACCTTCAGATCCCATAATAATTAAATCTGCATTTACTTCTTTACAAATATCATTTATCTCACTAAAAACTTTAAACTGTTTTATGACAGGAACAATCTTTATGCCTTTTAAATAATCTTTAATTAAAAAATCTTTGAACTTTTTTTCTGCTAATTTCAAGAAAAAGAATGCTTTTTCTTGTTGATTATCTTCACTTTCCGTTAAAGAAATCTCTTGTAAATCTAACATATGCAAAGCATAAACAGTTGCATTATACTTCTTTGCTAAAAGTGCTGCCGTTTTTAATGCAAACTCTGAGTGTTTAGAAAAATCTATAGGTACAATTATTTTTTTCATAATAGTGGTTTATGGTTATTACACAAATTTAAATGTTAAGTACAGAAATATATAGGACATTCGTCATGTTTTATATATCTATTTTTGCTGGTATAGTTTTCTAAGAACTAATTCTGCTGGTTTATTTTGAGGGGTAAATCTATTATCATTTACTCCACCAACTTTATCATGTCTATGAAACCATTTCCAAACAAAGCCACCTGCAAACCAATCTTCTTTCCAAAATTGATTGTGTATTGCTTGTAGGCCATTTACTTGTGCTTGTAAATTTACATTGCCCTCTACTCTATTTGCATCCCAAGGTTCTTTTCCTGTATAATCTACACTTCTATACCCAAATTCTGTAAACAGAACAGGTTTATTATATTTTTTCTGCACACTTTTAATTTCCTCTTTATGAAGTTTCCAACCTACTTCTAACTCTTCTACTGTTGGTGATTTTTTATCACTTAACGGAAAATAGGCATCAACACCAATAAAATCCATTTCATCCCAAAAAGGCACACGTTTATATTCATCCCAATTTGCAGCATAGGTTAATTTACCTTTGTATACTTTTTTTATTTCTTTAATTAGATGACTCCAATATTCTGGCCTGTTCATTACAAAACTTTCTAATTCTGTACCAATACAAAGGAGGCTTGCATTGATTTCTTGTGCCGATTTTGCATATCCTAATATAAAGTCTGAATATGATTTTTCTAAAACCGCCCATTTTTCTTCAGAATCCATCTCTATGCGTCCGGTAAACTGACCATGACCAATCCAAATTTGAGGCTTAACCATGATTTTTACATCATTTTTCTGAAATTCGTTTGCATATTGCAATAAGCCACTTCTGGTTTCACCAAACCATTGCCTGCTTGTATTGTGCTGTACTTCTGGTGATGACAAATCTCTAATAAAACCAAAGGGCATCAATGCAACATAATTGCTTTGTGCCCTTAAGACTGAATTTGTATGTGTTGTATCAATTTTATCTCTTGACGCGACAAAACTAAGTCCATTTATTTTTTTCTGTTGGCTATTGCAAGATAACTGAATGAATATCAGCAATAAAAAAAGGAGTTTATATGTTTTCATAAAGCCATAAAAATAGCTTTTAATTAAAATAAAGCTCTTAAACCAATGTTAAAACTTTGTCCTAATCCGGTATCACTTCCTCGAACAAATTTACTGTACAAAGCTTCTATATTTAAGGTGCTGTTTAATTGATATTTCCCTCCAAAACCCAAAGCAGTATAATCTTGTGTAAAATCTCCAAAACGTTGAGAGTGTTGTACAAAGCCTAAAACGGTAGATTTATCTGTTGGAAAATAACTCATAAAAACACCTGGTGCCAATACAAACGTATCATTAGCAAAACTTTCTTCAGAACCAAAATTATACTCTGTTGCTAATTCTGTAAACAATTGCCATTTTCCGCTTGGTAATGTATAATCATAAAAAAATCTATTTTGAAACATATACGCCGTTTGATCTAAATAAACACCGTTCCCATCAGATTCTTCGTTATTAATAGGAATATGAAATGCACTTTGTATAGAGAAATTACCAACACTTTCAATTGGCTGCCATTTTATTGCAGGAGCAAAAGAAGATAACCCTTTTCTAGAGTTAACATCGTTCCCTAAACTAAAAACAGACGTTGCACTTTTACCGTTTATGGTATTAGATCTATATTCTAATAATAAACCAACATTTAAACGGTTATTGTCTGATACTCCTGTAAAAATATCTAAAGTGCTTGTAAAATAGTTTTCTCTTAATTTATCTGCCTTTACTCCTTTTGATGTTCCTTTTGTTTCTGTATATAAACCATTAAAAAACTTAATATCCCATTGCCCTTTATTTAATAACTTAGAAGGGGTATAAGTTTGAACGTTACTTTTAGAGACGTTACCTTCTTGAGCAAAAGCATTTAAGTTTAAGACTAAAACTACTACTAAAATATTTTTTGAGATATAATTTTTCATTTTTTGGTTGATTGTATTTAATTATAAAATATTTCAGATAAGTCTAATCAATTGAAAGATACTTACTAATATTTTTTATTTATAATTATTCTAAATTCAATTAAATTGAAGAATAATAATTAAGTTCTTAACTTTAGCTTCGACATAACCCCAACAATCTATCAACTATGGAACATATTGTAATTATCGGTAACGGAATTTCTGGCGTTACAGCTGCAAGACATATCAGAAAAAATTCTGATCATAAAATAACCATTGTCTCTGCAGAAACAAAATACTTCTTTTCTAGGACCGCACTTATGTATGTATATATGGGGCACATGAAGTTTGAACACACACAACCTTATGAGAATTGGTTTTGGGAGAAAAATAGAATTTCTTTAAAAGAAGGATTCGTAGCAAAAGTAAATACCGATAAAAAGCAATTAGATTTTACAAACGGAGAAACACTTTCTTTTGATCGTTTAATTATTGCAACAGGCTCTAAATCGAATAAATTTGGTTGGCCAGGGCAAGACCTAGAAGGTACTTTAGGTATGTATCATAAACAAGATTTAGAGAAGCTAGAAAAATATGCTCCAGATAATAAAACTTGTAATAGAGCTGTAATTGTTGGTGGTGGATTAATTGGTATAGAATTGGCAGAAATGTTAAGAAGCAGAAAAATACCTGTTACTTTTTTAGTACGTGAAGATAGTTTTTGGAACGGTGTTTTACCTGCGCAAGAATCTGCAATGATTAATGAACATATTAAAGAACATCACATAGATTTACGATTAAGCACCAATTTAAAAGAAATTAAGTCTGATGAAAACGGACGCGTAAAATCTATAATTATAGAAGAAACGGGCGAAGAAATTCCGTGTAACGTTGTTGGGTTAACAGCTGGTGTAACTCCTAATATCGATTTCTTAAAAGAATCTGGTATAAAATTAGGTCGTGGTGTAAAAGTAAATCGTTTTTTAGAAACCAACATTCCTAATATATATGCCATTGGAGATTGTGCAGAACAACACGAAGCTATTGGGCAGCGTAGAAATATAGAAGCTGTTTGGTATACTGGTAGAATGATGGGAGAAACGTTAGCACAAACCATTTGTGGCAATAAAACAGCTTACAAGCCAGGACATTGGTTTAATTCAGCTAAATTTTTAGACATAGAATATCAAACCTATGGTTGGGTTTTTAGCGAAAGAGGGAAACAGGAAAATGAAGCTTACTTTCAATGGCAGCATCCAACGGATAATAAATGTATTACTATTTCTTTTGATAAAAACACCAAAAAATTCTTAGGGATAAATACCTTCGGAATTAGAATGCGTCATGAAGTTTTTGACAAATGGTTAACAGAAAATAAATCTGTTGAATATGTGTTAGAGTTCTTGGCTGATGCTAATTTTGATCCAGAATTTTTCAAATTACATGAAGCAGAAATTGTAGCAAAATTCAATCAAGAAAACAATACAAATATCCAATTAAAAAAGAAAAGTTGGAAAAGAATTTTTAGTATCTAATTGATATTAAGCATCTCAAAAAAAAACTTTCATTAAAAACATATAATACCCCATAATTATTTTGAAACTCATAAAACAAACAGGATTAATTACCTTTCTATTAGGATTAACCTTCTTTATAGGAACCATCTTTACAGGTTCATTTAATTTAACACAACCTGAATTAGACACTTTTATTAAAGAAAAAGGATATAAAAGCGAAATTATAAAAGACGAACTTTCTAAAGCAATCGTTACTGATGAAGCTTTAAATATTTTTCAATTTTCTAGCCGTGTAATTAATGCTTACGAAACCTCTAATAATCATTATGATGCCTTAATTGCTAAATATGATTCAGAGAAAAATTGGGATGCTAAAGGAAAACAATTTCAATATAAAATCTCAGGAAAACCACATAGTATCAGTTTTGAACTGGCAAAAAAATCTGGTAAAGGTTTTGCTGCAGACAACACAGGTTGGGCTTGGTTTTTAACCTTTGGTTTAGGTATAATTGGTGCATTAATGTTTATTGTACCAGATATAATTTTACTTGGCAAACCAGGAATTAAAAATGATGGAATTTTCTTAAGCGCAGTTACCAACCGTGGTTGGATTGGTTGGTTTACTTTTATCTTTTTAGTTACTTTTTATATACTACTTTATTTTTATCCAGATTTTATTGTAAACTGGGTGTATTTAGTAGATCCAATTAGTAAATCCCTTAGCGGAAACCCTTCAGGTCAATGGTTTTTATATGGTTTTTTATACTGTACAGTAATGACTGTTATGGCGGTGAGAATGTATATAAAATACCGTCATAATAAATATCAAATCTTAAGAACTACCTCTGTTTTATTCTTTCAAATTGTATTTGCTTTTTTAATTCCAGAAATTTTAGTTCGTTTTCAAATGCCTTGGTATGATTTTAAAAATGCCTTCCCTTTAGATTACGACTTTTTCTTTAGATGGAATTTAGAAGAACTGCTTGCAAGTGGTGCTTTTGGATTGTTCATTTTAGTTTGGGGAGTTGTTTTAACAATTGTTGTAGTACCAGTTATGGTATATTTCTTCGGAAAAAGATGGTATTGTTCTTGGGTTTGTGGTTGTGGTGGTTTGGCAGAAACACTAGGAGATCCATACAGACAAAACTCTAGTAAAACCTTACTTTCTTGGAGAGTAGAACGTATTGTAATTCACTCTGTATTAGTTTTTGTTTTAGTAATGACCGGTTTTGCTTTGTACACTTTCTTTACTCAAGAAAGTCAAGTTTTAGGTATTAAAACACAAACCATTCAAGATATTTATGGCTTTTTAATAGGTGCTATTTTTGCTGGTGTAATTGGTACCGGTTTCTACCCAATTTTTGGTAATAGAGTTTGGTGTCGTTTTGGTTGTCCGTTGGCTGCATATTTAGGTTTTGTGCAACGTTTTAAATCAAGATTTAGAATTACTACTAATGGCGGACAATGTATTTCTTGTGGAAACTGTTCTACCTATTGTGAGCAAGGAATTGACGTAAGAGCTTACGCGCAAAAAGGAGAAAACATTGTACGTTCTAGTTGTGTTGGTTGTGGTATCTGTTCTGCAGTTTGCCCTAGAGGAGTTTTAAAATTAGAAAACGGACCAGAAGAAGGTAGAATTAATCCTACAGAAATCTTATTAGGAAACGATGTTGACTTAATGGATTTAATGAATAAAAAATAATTAACAGTAAAGTTAGCATTTAGATAACAGCCATAGTTTTGGTACTTGTTATGGTTATCTAAATGCTTTTTTATTAATAAAATCACTAAATTCTAAAACAAAACCCTACAAAACTTAGTGCACTAAAATTAATCATGAAAAAAATTCCCCTCATCTATTTTCTCTTTTTCTCGTTGATGTTTTTCAGTCAGAAACAATATCATAAAGTTTTCTACAAAAACGGACAAATAAAAGAAGAAGGTTGTCAAAACGGTGATAAAAAAACAGCTTTTTGGAAATATTATTATAAAAATGGAAATATTAAAAAAGAAGGTCGTTTTACTGATAATTTAGAAACCAATTATTGGTATTTTTACAGCAAATTTGCAACTAAAGAAAAAGAGGGTCATTTTATTAAGGGCATAAAAACAAATTGGTGGTTATTTTATGATAGTAATGGTGATATTTCCCACAAGTGCCAATTGAAAAATAATCAAAAAAACGGTTATTGTTTAATTTACAAAAAACGAAAGTTGGTAAAAGCATAGAAATATAAAAATGATAAAAAAATACAAGAGTGGACAGACTTTTCATCCTTTAGAAAGGAAAACAGTCTAAATGATTTAAAATGATAGAACCCATAATAAAAGTTATTATTCCCGCTTATAATGAGCAAGACTCCATAACAAATGTTATAAACGATATTCCTAAAATTGTTGATGAGATTATTGTAATAAGCAACAAATCAACTGATAATACAGAGATAAATGCTAAAAATGCAGGAGCTACTGTTTTATCAGAAACAAGAAAAGGGTATGGTTATGCGTGTTTAAAAGGTATGGATTATATTTCTGAGCAAAAAACAAAGCCAGAAATTATTGTATTTTTAGATGGTGATTACTCTGATTATCCAGAACAATTAACAGAAATCATTCATCCTATCTTACACGATCATAAAGATTTTGTTATTGGTTCTCGCGTTAAAGAATTAAGAGAAAGTGGTTCTATGACCCCTCAACAAGTCTTTGGTAATTGGCTTGCAACTTTTTTAATGAAATTATTTTTCGGAGCAAAATTTACAGATTTAGGTCCTTTTAGAGCTATTAAATATGATAAATTATTAGCGCTAAACATGCAAGATAAAACCTATGGTTGGACCGTAGAAATGCAATTAAAGGCATTAAAACAAAAATTAAGTTACGTAGAAATCCCTGTAAAATATAGAAATAGAATAGGCGTTTCTAAAGTATCTGGTACTGTAAAAGGAAGTATCTTTGCAGGAATAAAAATATTAGGTTGGATTTTTAAATACAGTTTCAAATAGTGGTTATAGAATACATTATTATATTTATTTACTCGTTATCGTTATTGCTCATTTTTATGTATGCATTAGCGCAATTAAACTTACTTTTAAACTATTTAAAGTCGAGAAAAAAAGTAGACAACTCAGAAAAATTTGATTTTTCTAATACTAACGAGATTCCGTTTATTACAATACAACTCCCCATTTACAACGAATTGTATGTGATGGAACGTTTGTTAAAAAACATTGCTAAGTTAGAATATCCAAGAGAAAAGTTAGAAATTCAAGTTTTAGATGATTCTACCGATGAATCTGTAGAGATTACAGCTAAACTTATCAAAGAAATTCAATCGTTAGGAATAGACATTCAACACACTAGAAGAAGCAATAGACAAGGCTTTAAAGCAGGGGCATTAAAAGAAGGTTTAAAAACAGCTAAAGGAGAATTCATTGCTATTTTTGATGCAGATTTCTTACCAGAACCAGATTGGTTATACAAAACAGTACCATATTTTAAAGACTCACAAATTGGTGTTGTTCAAACTCGTTGGGGGCATATTAACAGAGATTATTCTACGCTTACAAAAATTCAAGCTTTTGCTTTAGATGCACACTTTACATTAGAACAAGTGGGTAGAAATAGCCAAGGACATTTTATCAACTTTAACGGTACTGCTGGTGTTTGGAGAAAAGAATGTATCTATGATGCTGGTAACTGGGAAGGTGATACCCTTACAGAAGATTTAGATTTAAGTTATAGAGCACAATTAAAAAACTGGAAATTTAAATACTTAGAAGAAGTAATAACTCCCGCTGAATTACCGGTCGTTATTAGTGCTGCTAGATCTCAACAATTTAGATGGAATAAAGGTGGTGCAGAGAATTTTCAGAAAATGATGAAACGTGTTATTAAAAGTAAAAACGTTCCGTTTAAAACTAAAATTCATAGTTTATTACACTTATTAAACAGTTCTATGTTTACGTGTATTTTCTTGGTAGCAGTTTTAAGTGTACCAATGTTGTACATAAAAAACGAATACGAGCATTTAAAGGTTTACTTTTATGTAATGAGCTTTTTTGTAATAAGCTCACTCATCTTTTTTGTTTGTTATTGGTTTATGTTTAAAGCAATATATGGTGGCGGATTTATAAAGTTTATAAAATATATTGGATCATTTTTTACCTTTTTCTCAATAGCAATGGGCTTTTCTTTACACAACACAATTGCTGTTTTAGAAGGTCATTTAGGTAAAAAAAGTGAATTTATTAGAACTCCAAAATTCAATATTAATGGATTAAAAGGAGAATGGAAAAGCAATAAGTACATTAAGAAAAAGCCATCTTTTCATGTAATTTTAGAAGGTATATTGGCTATTTACTTTGTTTTTGGAATGTATAGTGCATTTATCGTGGGAGACCAAGGTGGAGATTTTGGGTTATTTCCTTTTCACTTAATGCTTTTTATTGGGTATAGTTATGTATTCGTCAAATCAATATTCTCTAAAGCTTAATGTCGTCTTTTACCAAATACAAAGACGTATTCCTAATTTTAATTAGCACACTTTTATATGTAACTTTTGCTTATTACTTAGAAAGAACAGAATTCTATAAACTTTTATTTTTATGGTTTTCACTTTTTACTTGTTTCTTTTTTTTGATCAAAAGCAAATCTATAAACACATCAACTTTAATTGGATTAGTTATTCTTTTTAGGTTGATTTTCCTCTTCGCTATCCCAAATTTATCTCAAGATTTCTACAGATTTATTTGGGATGGACGTATGATTCTTGAAGGATTAAATCCGTATTTATCATTACCAGAAACGTATATAAAGCAAGGCATTCATCCTATTCCTGAAACATCTAATTTATACGCAGGTATGGGGGAGATGAATGGAAGTCATTATACCAACTACCCACCTATTAACCAACTTTGTTTTATAATTGCTGCTTTATTTGCTAGTAAAAGTATTTTTGGTTCTATTGTAGTTTTAAGGCTGATTATTATTCTTGCAGACATTGGAATTCTGTATTTCGGAAAGAAACTACTAGAAAGATTAAACTTGCCTGTAAAAAACATTTTTTTGTATGCATTAAATCCATTTATAATTATAGAAATGACGGGGAACTTGCATTTTGAGCCGGTTATGTTATTTTTCTTAATTTGGAGTTTATACAAATTACATCAGCAAAAATGGATATGGGCCGCAGTACTTTTAGCTTGTTCTGTTTCCGTAAAGTTAATTCCGCTATTGTTTTTACCCTTGTTTTTTCAATGGTTTGTTCAAAAATCTTCTAATAAAAAAGAAGTTACTTCTTCGAACACTACTCGTAATAGTTTTGGTTTAAAATGGATTCCTAGCTTTTCAGGAATAAAAAAACTTATAGGGTTTTATGCAATAACATTAACAACAATCATCATTCTATTTCTTCCTTTTTATTCATCCGAATTCATTAATAATTATGCTAATTCTGTTGGTTTATGGTTTAGAAACTTTGAATTTAATGCCAGTTTTTATTATATTTTTAGAGAAATTGGATACCAGTTTAGAGGCTATAATGAGATTGCAATTATTGGAAAAATCACCCCTATTTTAACCATCTTATTTCTTATAATCATCACATTTTTTAGGCAAAATAAATCGATGATTCAATTAATCACAGCATTGTTATTCGGATTGTGTTTTTATTATTTTACCGCAACAACAGTACATCCTTGGTATCTAGCAACACCTTTAGTTTTATCTGTTTTTACCAAATATCGTTTCCCTGTAATTTGGACAATCGTAATTATTTTTAGCTATCAAGCCTACGCAAACACTCCTTGGAAAGAAAACCTCTGGTTTGTTGGTATAGAATACGTTATCCTTTACGGTTTCCTAATTTTTGAACTTCTAAAGAACCGACAATATTATAAAATTGTAAAATAATTATTTTATAACTCAACTATGATGGGAATTTTGTATTTTAGTCTTTAATTTTTGAATCAAATATGAAAAGACTTACCATCAAAGACATTGCTAAAGAATTTAATGTTTCTATTTCTACTGTTTCTAAAGCACTTAACGACAGTTATGAAATAAGCGTAAGTACAAAAGATAAAATTCAAAAATACGCTAAAGAAAAAAATTACAAACCGAACTTTAATGCATTAAGTTTAAAGAATAGGCAAACCAAAACAATCGGAATTATAATTCCGAATATGTTAAATTATTTCTTTGCACAGGTATTTAACGGTATCGAAAAAGTTGCTAACGACAGAGGTTATAAAATAATTTCATGTATTTCTAACGAGTCTTTTAAGAAAGAAGTAGAAACAATTGAAATGCTTTCTAACGGAAGTATAGATGGTTTTATATTATCTCTTGCAGAAGAAACAGTTTCTAAAGGAGATTATAAACACTTTCAAGAAGTTTTAGACAATGATACTCCAATCGTTATGTTTGATAGAGTTGCAGATAAATTAAAATGCGACAAAGTAGTTACAGATAATTTTGACAGCGCTAGAAGCACTGTTTCCTATTTAGTAAAATCTGGTCATAAAAATATTGCCTTTATTTCTACAATGAATAATTTAGATATTGGAAGAAGAAGACAATTAGGATATTTAAAAGGTTTAGAAGATTACAATATTAAAGCCGAAAAAAACCTTATTATAAATATAGATGACAACTATAAAAACTACGAGAATATTTTAACTCCTATTTTTAAAAATAACACCATAGACAGCGTTATTGCTACAGATGAATCTTCTGCTATTGCAGCTATGAAAGTAGCCATAAAACAAGGACACAAAATTCCAGAAAACTTTTCTGTGATTTCATTTTCTAACGGAATTCTAGCAAGGCACTCTAGCCCAAGAATGACAACAGTTAGCCAACACGGAGAAATTATGGGAGCTACAGCTGCAGAAATGCTTATCAACCGATTAGAAGACAAGTCTAAGGTGAAGAAAAAGCATGAAACTGTTATTGTTAAGACAGATTTAGTTGAAAGAAATTCTACTAAAAATATATTATAAACACACATCTTTAGCGTACATACAATGAATTTATCTAAAGTAAAATTAGTAGTTTCTGATATGGATGGAACACTACTAAACTCTAAAGGGGAAGTAAGCACCTTATTCTTCGAACTATTTGAACAACTAAAAGAAAATAATATTATTTTTTGTGCTGCAAGCGGAAGGCAATACAATAGTATCGTCTCTAAATTAGCAGCCATTAAAGATGATATTTATGTAATTGCAGAAAATGGTGGAATAGCGAAAAAAAAAGAAGAACTACTTGTTTTAAATTTACTTTCTGCAGATAAAATTAAAAAGATTCTTCCCGTTTTAAAAACTATCAAAAATTCTCAGGTAGTTTTATGTGGAAAAGATGGGGCATTTATCGATTCTAAAAATGAAGAATTTATTGATTTGTTTCAAGAATATTATACCAAGTACAAAATTGTAGAAGACTTAAACAGCATTGTAGATAAGGAAGATTTCTTAAAAGTAGCCATTTATCATTTTACATCTTCAGAAGAATATGTGTACCCAATTATAAAGGATTTAGATGATGAATTACTCATTAAAATCTCCGGAAAAAATTGGTTAGATATTTCTGATAAAAAAGCAAATAAAGGAAACGCTTTAAGAAAGGTGCAACAGATTTTGAATATCACTAAAGAAGAAACGATGGTTTTTGGTGATTACCATAATGATATCGAAATGTTAGGAGAGGCAGATTTTAGTTTTTCTATGAAAAACGCTCACAAAGACATCACAAAAATTGCCAATTACACTACCGAAAGTAACGATAATTATGGCGTAGAAAAAGTATTAACAAAATTGATAGCAAGCAAATCTAAATAACAAGCTTACTTTATCTAGTAAGCAAGTGTTGCCCAATAGAAATTGTATTATCTGTTAAGCCGTTAATTTCTTTAAGAACCTCAACACTTGTATTAAATTTTCTAGAAATAGAATACAGCGTATCTCCTTTTTTAACTTCATAGTATTTACTAATAGTTTTTTGGAGACCTTTATCCTCTATCACAACTTTTGTATTTTTATGATCAACATTAAAGCCATTGCTTTTAATTTTATCAAATTCATGCAACCTGTAGTCTTCAATAATTTTGATAAGTTTATTTGGGTATTTTTTATCTGTAGCGTATCCTGCTTTTCTTAACCCTCTAGCCCAACCTTTATAATCATCACTGCGATAATTAAACAAAAAAGCATACCTTCTTCTTTGTGTTAAAAATGCAGAATGATCACCATAAGAAGATTCTACATATTGGTATTTTCTAAAGCATTCTCCTTTATGATCATCGTCATGATAAACGCGTTGTCCTTGCCATTCACTATGACATTTTACACCAAAGTGATTGTTCGATTTTAAAGCCAATTCACTCCTTCCTCTACCCGATTCTAAAATACCTTGGGCTAACGTAATACTAGCAGGAATTCTATGCAAATGCATTTCTTTAACAGAAACTGCTGCATATTTTCTAATATAATCTAAAGTTTGTTTATTTAAATTTGAGTTTTTAGTTATTAAATCCTTAGTTCGTTCTACTTCACTTGATGTAGGTATTTTTACAGGCTTCGGTTCATTTAAAACAACACCAGCATCCTTTTTAGTTCTACTAGCTTTTTTGCTAGACCCACAACTTGATAAAATTAATAAACTAACACAAAATAATACAACTCTTAACTTCATATACTTTTAATTATTGGCTCATTTTTCTTTTCTAACATCTGGTTAAATCCAGCAATTCCCTGAATTCCTCCTGTATGAATTGCTAAAATCTTAGTTCCTTCAGCAAAAAAATCTTTTTTAATTAAATCTACAATACCAAACACCATTTTACCCGTATAAATAGGGTCTAATAGAATGCCTGTTTTATCTGTAAAATCATTAATAAACGTAATTAATTCTTCACTATGCTTGGCATAACCTCCAAAATGATATCCTTTTTGTAATTTCCAATTATCATTCTTAATGGTATATTTTTTTATTTCTTCGGATAAAAAGTTTCCTTTCAACGCAGGGAAACCTAATACCTTTTGTTTTCTTTTTAACGTTTTTATCAAACCAGCTAACGTACCTCCAGTACCAACTGCAGCACATAAGTAATTAAACTGAGCATCTTCTTTTGTTAAAATCTCTTCACAGCCATTCACTGCTAAAAAATTTGTTCCTCCTTCTGGAATTAAATAAAAATCACCCCATTTATTTTTCATTTTTTCAATAAAACCAAACGACGTTTTTTGTCTGTACAGTTCTCTAGAAACAAAATGGAATTTCATTCCGTGTTCATGAGCAACCTTTAACGTTGGGTTTTCTTCTAAAGTTTGTTCTAGATTTTTACCCAATTCTTCTCCCCTAATAATACCAAAAGTTTTTAAACCTTCCATTTTACCAGCAACCGCAGTCGCTACAATATGATTAGAATAAGCACCTCCAAAAGTAAGTACCGCCTTCTTTTTAAGCTTTTTAGCTTCTTCTAGATTGTATTTTAACTTTCTAAATTTATTACCTGAAACAAAAGGATGGATTAAATCTTCTCTTTTTATAAAAAGTTCTATATTTTTTTCTTCTAAAATAGGAAGAAAAACTTGTTGGTTTTTAGCGATAAAATCACTCTCGAAAAAAGTATTGTTTGTATTACTCAAGGTTAAGAATTTGTTACGGCAAAAATAACAGATATTATCTTGATAGCTACATAATCTTGACTTTTTAAAGCAAAAACTATAACATAACTTATATTCTTAGAAAAAAGAGAGTCAAAATGCCTTTAAATTAAATGCTTACCTAAAAAACGTACTCTAAAAAAGCCTCCGAATAGTAATAAAAGATAGAAACTATTCAATTTAGATTTTTAAAAACAGGTTCTAAAGACAGAAATAAGCAATTAATTCATGATGGAATTATAAAGAAACGCCTAATCTAAATAAAACAAAAAGAGATGAAATAACTGTTTTTACTATAAAAATAAAGAAGAACGTATACATTTAAAACCAACAGAAGAAAGAGAAATAATTCTTTTAAAT
The DNA here is from genome assembly GCF_038023995.1 of Polaribacter atrinae. NCBI lineage: Bacteria > Pseudomonadati > Bacteroidota > Flavobacteriia > Flavobacteriales > Flavobacteriaceae > Polaribacter > Polaribacter atrinae. Next base: position 3,210,244 of record NZ_CP150660.1, on the reverse strand, counting down.
AAAGATTTGTCACAATCTACAATCGTAAACTAAACATCTGATTCATTTTCAGCGATAATAAAACTTGAAACAACAAAAAAAACAGCACCTTAAAACGCAAAACGTTATTAAAAACAACACCCTTATCTTCTGTTATCATGAAAGTTAACAACAAAAAAATAATTACATTTTTTTTTCAACTTTTGTAATTGTAATCAAAAAAAAGTATAATTTTACTTAAAATATATATCGCGATTATGCTTCTTAAATGAACAAATACATTGTTGCCAATCAACCTGAAAAATGGCTTTTTTCGATTGATAATATTACCGTAATTTCCTCACAAGAATATCTTACCAATCCAAAATATTCTACTATAAAAAAAGCTAGAATATTTAACCTTTGTAAAAACTACAGTTACCAATCTAAAGGATACTATGTTTCTCTATTAGCAGAAGCGAGAGGTCATTTAGCCGTCCCTACTGTAAAAAACATTGTAGATTTAAAAACACTGAAACTTGTAAAGATAGTTTCAGAAGAATTTGATGATGAGATTCAACAAAGTTTAAAAAACATCAAATCAAGGTCCTTTACTTTAAGTATTTATTTTGGTCAAAATGTTGCTCAAAAATACAAAGGATTAAGCAGCTTGTTTTACAAACATTTTCAAGTACCTTTTTTACGTGTAAATTTTAATTTCAACAATAAGTGGAACATACAAGGTATCAAAGCTATTTCTGAATCTGAAATACCAAATGAACACCTAGAAAGTGTCTATGAATTTGCCAACCAGTATTTTTCTAAAAAACGATATGACACGCCTAAGTTAGCAAAATCTGATTTTGATTTGGCCATTTTGGTAGACCCAAATGACCCTGCGCCACCAAGTAATGCCAAAGCCCTAAAAAAGTTTATTGATATTGCTGAAAAGATGAACATCTATGCAGAAATTATTGAACCAAAAGACCTCAGCAGATTGTCTTCTTTTGATGCTTTATTTATTCGTCAAAGTACAGAGGTAAATAACGAAGCATATGCCTTTGCACGCAAAGCGCAGCAAGAAGGAATTGCTATTATTGATTATCCTGATGCTATTTTAAAATGCTGCAACAAGGTTTTTATGGCAGAAGCTTTAAACAATGCCAATATAGCAACGCCAAAAACAATTATTGTGCATAGAGATAATATAGGTGATGTGCTTAACAAAGTTGGTTTGCCTTGTGTATTAAAAGCACCTGATTCTACTTTTTCTTTTGGTGTAAAAAAAGCAAAAACAGAAAGTGAGTATACTGATTTAGTCAATGAAATGCTTAAAGAATCTGACCTTATCATAGCACAGGAGTTTTGCCCTTCTGATTACGATTGGAGAATTGGTATTATTGATGATAAACCGTTTTTTGCTTGTAAATATTACATGGCAAAAGGGCATTGGCAAATATATAACTGGAATGCTAAAAAGAAAAAAGAACAAGATGGTGATGCTGATTGTTTACCGATAGAAAAAGTGCCTAAAAAAGTTTTAGACATGGCTTTAAAATCGGCAAGAATTATGGGAAAAGGTTTGTACGGAATAGACATTAAAGTTGTAAACAACAAACCGATGGTTATTGAAATTAACGACAATCCAAATGTAGATTTTGGTGTAGAAGATGCCTTTTATGGCGATGTAGTGTATACAGAAATTTTATCAGCATTAAAAAAACGATTAGAATAAAATGGGAACAAAATATAAATTGTTTGAGGTTTTTGGTATTGAGTTAGAATACATGTTAATTAATGACACCACTTTTAAAGTTGCACCAATTGTAGATATTTTATTGACAAAAAAAAATGGAGAACTTACTTCTGATATTGATAATGGAGCTATTGCCTGGAGCAACGAATTGGTTGCACATGTTGTGGAAATAAAAACAAACGGACCTACCGCAGACCTTACCAACTTATCGGAAGAATTTCATAAAAATATTCTAGAAATTAATGCTATTTTAAAACCGTTAGACACCAAATTATTACCAACAGCTTGCCATCCTTTAATGAATCCTTTGCAAGACACACAACTATGGAAACACAGTTATAGCGAGGTTTATGAGTTATATAACCGAATTTTTAATTGCAAAGGTCACGGCTGGTCTAATGTACAAAGCACACATATTAACTTACCTTTTTATGATGATGTTGAATTCGAAAAACTACATGCTGCCATTCGTGTTATTTTACCGTTAATTCCGGGTTTAAGCGCAAGTTCACCTATTTTAGAAGGTAATTTTACGGGTTTTAAAGACACCCGATTAGAGTATTATAAAACCAATCAAAAAGAGATTCCGGAAATGACAGGAATGGTGATTCCTGAACAAGTGTTTTCTAAATCAGCTTATCATAAAACGATCTTTGATCCTATTAAAAAGCAAATTAAACAACACGATACCAATAACATTTTAGACCATCATTTTCTAAATTCTAGAGGTGCCATTGCGCGTTTTGATAGAAATGCCATAGAAATCAGATTAGTAGACATACAAGAATGTCCAAAAGCAGATATTGCTATTTGTGTGTTGATTATTGAAGTTCTAAAACAATTGGTAAATGGAAAATTAGCGAGTTTAGAAATTCAAAAAAGCTGGAACGAGCAAGATTTGTTCAATATTTTAAACCCAATTATTAATGAAGGTGAAAACTATAAAATCAGCAATAAAGAATACTTAACTCTTTTTAATCTTTCTGATGATTCCACTGTAAAAGAAGTATGGAAACATCTTTTTGAATTGGTCAAAGAAAATATTTCTGAGAACTACCAAGAAGCTTTAACGATTATTTTTGCACACGGAACACTCGCAACAAGAATTGAAAATGCACTTGCTGCTGATACTTCGGATAAAAATATTATAAACGTTTATACACAATTAGCAAATTGCTTAGAAACCAACACGCTATTTATCTCAAGTAAATAGAAATGAAATTGGTAATAACCTGTGAACATGGAGGAAATGAAATTCCAGAAAAGTTCCATACTCTTTTTAGTGATAAAGAAATTCTAAATACCCATAGAGGTTATGATTTAGGTGCTTTAGATGTTTTTAATACGCTAAAGCACTTAGCAATTTACACAAATTACAGCACAACAAGTAGATTGTTCATAGAGCTAAATAGATCTCTTTGGCATAAAAATTTATTTTCTGATTTTACAAAAAAACTATCCGATTTAGAGAAAAAAGACATTATTAAAACTTACTACAACATCTATAGAAAGTCCGTAAAAAATGAGATTGAAACACTTATTACCAACCAGAATACTGTTGTACACCTTTCTATACATTCGTTTACACCTATTTTAAATGATAGTCTTCGAAATTGTGATATTGGCCTTTTATACGACTCCTCAAATCAACAAGAAAAAAAGATAGCGTTACAACTTAAAGAGGCTTTGCATAGGATAAATTCGAAATGGCATGTGCGTTTTAATTATCCCTATCTCGGAAAAGCAGACGGATTTACAACGTATTTAAGAAAGCGTTTTAAAGAAAATTACATCGGAATTGAGATTGAAATAAATCAGAAATACTCGAAAAAGAACATCATGAATTCTCAGTTAAAAGAAGATTTACAAAAAGCGATTGCTTCTTTATAAAGCTTCATAATCAGAAAGAATTAAAAAGAATTAAAAAATTCAAACAAAAAAAACGCCAAATACTTAAAAAGCATTTGGCGTTTTTATTTCATGTATAAAATTCTATCCACATTTAGAAGAACCACAATCTTTACAAGTTAAACAACCTTCTTGATAAATTAAATTGGTTGAATCACAATTATCACACGTATGCCCTTTCACTTCCGTACCATCTTCTACATAACGCTTTAAAGCGCGCTGCACTCCGTTTTTCCAAGTACTTATAGATTCGGAATCAAACTGTAAACTTTGTATCAATTCTACAATTTTATCAATTGGCATTCCATGACGAATGGTACCAGAAATTAATTTTGCATAGTTCCAAAATTCTGGATTAAACTTATGAGACAATCCTTCTATCGTTGTTTTGTATCCTCTTTTATTTTGATATTGAAAATCGTATCTAGTAAGTCCTTCTTCGTTTTTATTTTTAATAATCAATCCTTTGTCTACCCAACGCGGAATTAAAATTCCGTCTTCATCGTCTGTTAATCCTGTAAAAATTTCATAAGGTCTGTTATCAACCAAACCAACAAAAGCAATCCATTTTTCTTTTTGATTTTGAAAACGAACCACATCTGCTTCTAAAATTTGAGGACGTTTCTTAGAGAAAGTAGACGATGTTATTTTAGTTTCTTTCTTATCGTCTGCAGCAATTAGAACACCAGAACGAGATCCATCTCTATACACCGTTACACCTTTACAACCAACTTCCCAGGCTTTTAAATACAATTCGCCAACTAATTCTTCTGTTGCATCATTTGGTAAATTAACGGTAACACTAATAGAATGATCTACCCATTTTTGGATAGCTCCCTGCATTTCTACCTTGCTATTCCAATCAATATCATTAGAAGTCGCTTTGTAATATGGAGATTTTTTAACCAACTCATCTATTTCTTCTTGCGTAAAATTCTTTGAAGAATCTATGTTATTCACTTCCATCCATTGTTTAAAACGGTGATGAAAAACTACATACTCCTCCCAAGAATCACCAACCTCATCTACAAAATCGATACGTGCATCCTTATCATTCGGATTCACTTTTTTTCTACGCTTATACACAGGCATAAAAACAGGTTCTATTCCAGATGATGTTTGCGTCATTAAACTTGTAGTACCTGTTGGTGCAATGGTTAACAAGGCGATGTTTCTACGCCCATGCTCTAACATTTCATAATACAGTTTACTATCTGCTTCTTTTATTCTTAAAATAAATGGATTTTCTTTTTCTCTATCGGCATCAAAAATAGAAAACGCACCTCTTTCTTTTGCTAAATTTACAGAAGCTCTATACGTTTCAACACCTAATACTTTATGTACCTCGGTAGAAAAAGTATTCCCTTCTTTACTTCCGTAACGAATACCCAAAGCCGCTAACATATCTCCTTCTGCAGTAATACCAATACCGGTTCTTCTACCTTCAAAAGCTTTTTGTTTAATGTTTAACCATAAATTTCTTTCGGTAGCTTTTACTGTTTCCTCTTCTGGATCCTCTTCAATCTTTGCTAAAATTCCATCTATTTTTTCTAGCTCTAAATCAATAATATCATCCATCATTCTTTGCGCAATCACAATATGCTTTTTGAACAATTCAAAGTTGAATTCCGCCTTTTTTGTAAACGGGTTTTCTACATAAGAAAACAAGTTCATGGCTAATAAACGACAAGAATCATACGGACATAAAGGAATCTCACCACAAGGATTTGTAGAAACGGTTTTATACCCTAAATCTGCATAACAATCGGGTACCGATTCATTGATAATGGTATCCCAAAATAAAATTCCTGGTTCTGCAGATTTCCATGCATTGTGTACAATTTTCTTCCAAATTTTAGTTGCTTCAATTTCTTTGGTATACAAAGGGTTTTCACTAAACGTGGGATATTTTTGCAAATACGTTCCGTCTCCTTTTACAGCGTTCATAAACGCATCATCAATTCTTACAGAAACATTGGCTCCGGTAACTTTACCTTGCTCTAATTTTGCATCTATAAAATCTTCTGCATCTGGGTGATTGATAGAAACCGACAACATCAATGCACCTCTTCTACCATCTTGTGCAACTTCTCTTGTTGAGTTAGAATAACGCTCCATAAAAGGAACAATTCCTGTGGATGTTAATGCAGAATTTTTTACAGGAGACCCTTTAGGGCGAATGTGAGATAAATCGTGCCCAACACCACCTCTTCGTTTCATTAATTGTACTTGCTCTTGGTCTATTTTCATAATTCCTCCATAAGAATCAGACTCACCATTATTACCAATTACAAAACAATTAGACAAAGAAGCTATTTGAAAAGGATTCCCAATTCCTGCCATCGGACTTCCTTGAGGTACAATATATTTAAAGTTTTTTATAGCCTCAAAAATTTCTGATTCCGTTAAAGGGTTTGTATATTTTTGTTCTACTCTTGCTATTTCTGAAGCAATTCTTTGATGCATTTCATCAGGAGTGCTTTCATAAATAGTATCAGCAGAATCTTTCAAAGCATATTTATTTAGCCACACACTTGCAGCTAATTCATCTCCCTTAAAATAGTTAAGTGCAGCTTTTAAAGCTTCGTCTCTAGAATAAGTTTTTCGAGGTGTCATTACAGTATCTGATTTCATAGTAATTAAGAAGTTTTTGAGGAATAAATATCCCGCAAATATACAACCTAAAAGATGATAAAAATCATAAAGTTTCAAGAAAAAACAACTAAATAACTGATATATAGTGGATTAAAAACTTATGAACACTCAAAAGTTAACAAATAATTTTATTTTTATTGAATTATCAGTGCGTAAAATAAAGCTTCTAAATATCAGCATTTTAAAGTTGATTTTAGATTATTTATCTAGAAATTTAGCGTTTTTAACACTAAAAAAAACCTCTAAATCACACCTCTTTTACAAGATTACGCAAAACCGCAATTTAAACTACGGAAACCCGTAAACATAATCTTTTGTTTTGTCTTACTTTTATAGGAGCTATGGATTGGGGTAGGAAAAGTTTTTATTCTGATGTAAAGAGTTGGCTGTAATTTCGGATTGACAGAACTTAAATGAACATTAGTGCTTTAAAAGAACAACATAAAACAACAGAATTAATGACAATACTTTACATCATTGGAGGTTTAATAGTCGCTAGACTTTTATTCAATTCTATAAAGAGGAAAAAGGAAAGCAATACCCCATACTTAAAAATCAAGAAAAAACTTGATGAAGACTTATTACAAGCTAACTTTTCGGGAGATTGGAAAAGAAAACAAGAAATAAATCTTCATTTACTTTGGCTAAAAACATTAGATGAAGTCGAAAGTAGAGATATGTTGTTTGGTAGGCAAAAGAATGAAAATAAAGCAACTTTACTTGCCAAGTTAACTTTCGATGATATTAAATTCCCTTTAAAATGGAAATTGGATGACTTATATTGTTTTCCCTTTTCTCAAGAAATAATTTCTGCTTACGGAAAAGTTTTAGCGGAGAATAATTATAAAGGGATGTTCAAGCCAGATAGTATTCTTCCTGTTTCAAAAAATTACATAAGAAAGGCAATATTGTTCAACTTCGATTATTTCAATTTGAAGGAATCAATTTATGAAGTTCCAGACAAAGAAAAACGAATTGAAAATTTGAGCAGTATTAACATTTATCTTGACATGTCTTTCATTGATACAGACAATGACGACTTACCTCAGTCAGGACATGAAAATTACAAAGTGGGCAATGCAATTAAGAAAAAACTACCAACGCATAATGATTTGGAAGACTTTAATCTTATTGATTGGCGAACAGAAAAAGATTGGATAGTTCTTGGAATTAACTATGCTGACAAAGAACAGTATGATTCTGCTCTTGCCTGTTATGAACAAGTAAAAAAAATCAACCCTGACAGCAAGGATCTAAAATCAGTTCTTTCTTTGACATATCTACAAAAAGGTGAACAACATTATAAGAATAATGAAAGTGAACTGGCATTTGAGAATATAAAAAGGGCTGCTCAATTAAAAAACGAAAAAGCAATAAATTGGTTAGAAGTACATTCAAAAAATTAGTCGAATTAATTATGACAAATAAATAAAACTACAGGTAACATCGTGTATAAAAAATTGCTACTTTTAGCTTAATCAAAGTTAGTTGCATTTTTGTAAACTCCCATTTTCCTTCGGAAAATAGCCGTTCACTTTAAACGCCACTTTCCATAACACATCAACTTTGTACGAAATATAAACAAACCAAATGGCAACATCAGTAAATTCAGCTTTTAACGAATTTAATAACGACATAGTAAATCTTTTGAAAGATAGAACTGACAAAGCTCGCACAAGCCGAGACTGGTTGTTCACACAATTAAATGGATTAGATTCAAAAGAAGATTTAAATTTTCCCTTAAAAAACGAATCCAAACACGTCAATTTTGGTTCTTTTCAAAGAAAAACAAAAATTAGAGAATTAGATGATGTCGATTTAATGTTTTGCTTTAATGGAAATGGTGCGACTTATACAAAATACAATACCAACCACTATAAAATAAACACACCTAACACTGGGCAAAGATTGAAGAATTTATCTGACTCGGATATTTTAAATTCGAGAAGAGTAGTTAATAAAGTAAAAAACTCTTTATCACAAATTGGTCAATACAAATCGGCTGAACTGCATAGTCGCGGTGAAGCTGCTACATTGAGTCTTAATTCTTATGAATGGGTATTTGATATTGTTCCTTGTTTTTTCACAGATATAGATTTATATTTAATTCCTGATGGAAACGGAGATTGGAAACCAACTGACCCAAGAATCGACCAAAAAAGAGTTACTGATGCAAATCAAGCCAAAGATGGGAGAACATTACAATTAATAAGAATATTAAAATATTGGAATAGAAGAAATTCTACTTATACAACCGGCTCGTACTTATTCGAGAATATAGTTCTAAATTTTGCTAATTCTAAAACGGAATTGAGCCAATGGATAGATTTTGATATTAGAGATTTTTTCTATTACCTATCTTCTGCTATATTAAATTCAGTATATGACCCTAAGGGCTATCAAGGAGACCTAAATACATTTACATTTTCAGAAAAAATAGCAATATCTAAAAAAGCTGATTGGGCTTACGAAAAAGCTAAAGAAGCAGTATATGCAGAAACAAACGAAAAAGACCAACAAAAAGCAATAAATAAATGGCGAGAAATTTTCGGACCAGATTTCCCAACTTATGGCTAATAAAGGAAAAAAAATATTAAACCTACAAAACCAAGATAATCAAATTGATGATTTACTTGCCCAAAAAACTGTTTATTCTAATGCGAAAAATTATCAAGGTTTATTGATATTTATAACTGTACCGCTTCCAATAATCATTTCTATTATAGTAAAATTAGACCCAAAACTAATAGACCAATCAAGCTATATATTTGCTTTATATCTTGTCTTTGCTGCTATTGGCGAAAAAATTGTAGAAAAAATTGTAGAAAGATTAAAAAACATAGCAGCATCAATTCAAGAACAATTTGATTGTGAAGTTCTCGATATTCCAACAAATGAAACATTAAATTCACTTTTTATAGACAAGGAAACCATAAGAAGAAATTCAAAAAAAGCAAGAAAAAATAAATCTCTTGTTCAAAAAGTAACTAGTTGGTATTCTTTAAATCTTAAAGATGTAAAAACAAACATTGCAAGTTTACTTTGTCAAAGGACAAATATAACTTACGATTACTCCGTTAGAAAACGATATAAAAGTACTGTTCTAGTTTTGTCAATTCTTACCGTAGTTACACTTTTTTTATTATCGTTATTTAATGATTTGAGTTTACAAACATTTCTAATTGAAGTTATTTTACCTTCAATACCTGTGTTTATGTTTGCATATAAAGAAATCAATTCTAACACGGAATCAATTGACAATCTCAATCATTTGAGAAACTTAATAGAATCAAAATTAAATGATGTAAATATCAATTCGGAAATTGACCAAGAATTATTGAGAAAAATCCAAGATAGAATTTATCACAACAGAGTTTTAAGCCCATTAATCCCTGATTTTATATATTATTTTGTCCGAACTAAACTTGAGGACGAAATGAATTATTCGGTGGAAAAAAAACTAGAAATACTGCTTAAAACAAACAACTGACCTAAAAAAACAACTCTTTTCTTCAATAAATTTAGACACTATTATTCTAGGCTCATAATTCTATCAATTCCTATTTTGAGCTTTTATTTTTTATGTAATTACTATTTATTTTAATAAAACTGAAACGTTAGTTTCATCAATTTATCTAAAACTGCTATTAAAGTTAGTTTCTTGCTCTTATCGTTGGAATAATCTACACATATAATCGTAAAGGGGAATCTAAGTAGTTAATTTAATATTTAGCAATTCAGCCAAAGAAGGTTTTAAAAATATTTTCTGATTTGAAAAATAACTGTGGTTTACAAAAATGGGGCTAAAAAATTGATAAATTCAATAAAACAACATGTCTCCAAAATATTAAAAACACTAAATTTAAACATCAGAAAACTGCGGTTTAAACCCCAGAAATTCTCATAGACTAAACCATTCGAAAACATTAAAAACTAAAAAAAATGGCAGGAGGAGGAAGTATTCAAGGAATGAGAACTAGTTTGAGTAACAATAAAAGATTACTCAGAAAAAAAAGCCTGTTCAGACCTGAAAGGACTTTTCTTAGTCTTAAAAGTGAATATATTAAATCTGCAGGAGGTGAAATTGTATTAAAAAAAGCCACTAAAGCACAATTAAGAACTATTCGATTAAAGATTATAAAAGAAAGGGAGAGAAAATTTTATACTATATGTATCACGCTTCTTGTTCTGCTTTCTATAATAGGTTTAGTAACTTACAATGTTAGTCAGAATAACAATGTTACTAAAGCAGATGTTGAAAAAATTCAATTAAAAGATAAAGCTGAAAGAAGCCTTGTATATATTTTGAAAGGCGATAATTGGCTAAAAGAAAGAAGTTGGCACAATGCCATTTTCGAATATGAAATAGCGAATAAAATTTTACCAAACGATTATGTAATAAACCACCGATTAGCCAACGCATATAGTCTAAGATGTGAAAATGAATTTAAAGATTGTCTGAAAGGAAAAAAATTAGTTGATAGGTTGATAAAACAATTTCCTCAAAAAACTGAACTACTAGAATTAAGAGAACGTCTAGAATATGAATATTAATCAGTTTACTAAAACTCAAAAATTAGTCACTCTTTTAACAACTTATAAAATTCTATAGAAATTCTTAGTTCAAAACAAAAAAAACTCCAAATACTTTTAAAAGTATTTGGAGTTTTTTATATCCTTATTTTTTGATTTCTTTTAATATTCAAAGACACCAAACTCACTTGTAATGGTCAGTTTTTTAGTTGCTGAAGCTTCTACTCTACCCACAATTTTTGCATCTACATTAAACGATTTTGAAATAGCAATAATATCTTCTGCTATTTCTGGAGAAACATAAATCTCCATTCTATGACCACAGTTAAATACTTGATACATTTCTTTCCAATCTGTTTTAGATTGTTCTTGTATCAACTTAAATAAAGGCGGAATCGGAAACATATTGTCTTTTACAATATGCAACTCATCTACAAAGTGTAATATTTTTGTTTGTGCACCACCAGAACAATGAATCATTCCGTGTACAGTATCCGAATTAAATTCTGATAAGATTTTCTTAATTATTGGCGCGTACGTTCTTGTTGGAGACAATACCAATTTACCTGCATCAATAGGAGAGTTTTCTACCTTGTCTGTTAATTTTGTATTACCAGAGTACACTAAATCTTCAGGTACAGCAGCATCAAAACTTTCTGGGTATTTTTCTGCTAAATATTTATGAAAAACATCGTGTCTTGCAGAAGTTAATCCGTTAGACCCCATACCTCCATTGTATTCAGTTTCGTAACTTGCTTGTCCAAAAGATTCTAAACCAACAATTACATCACCTGCTTTTATGTTTGCATTATCTACAACATCTGTACGTTTCATTCTTGCAGTTACTGTAGAATCTACAATAATAGTTCGTACTAAATCGCCGACATCTGCAGTTTCTCCTCCGGTTGAATGAATCGTTACTCCAAAACCTTTTAAATCTTCGATTAATTCTTCTGTTCCGTTTATAATTGCTGATAAAACTTCTCCAGGAATTTTGCTTTTATTTCTACCAATAGTAGAAGATAACATAATATTATCTGTTGCACCAACACATAACAGATCATCAATATTCATGATTAAAGCATCTTGAGCAATGCCTTTCCAAACAGAAATGTCACCAGTTTCTTTCCAATACATATAGGCTAAAGAAGATTTTGTACCCGCTCCATCTGCATGCATTATTAGACAATAATCATCATCGTTTGTTAAATAATCTGGAACAATTTTACAAAATGCTTTAGGAAACAAGCCCTTGTCTATATTCTTAATTGCATTGTGTACATCTTCTTTTGATGCCGAAACACCTCTTTGTGCGTATCTTTTAGAAACTTCTTGACTCATGTTGTTGTGTTGTTGTTGCTGCAAATTTAACTTTCTTTTATGTGGCATCATAAAAAAACCAAATGATTTTTATCATTTGGTTTTTTTAGTTGAATATTTTTTATTTTAATTATTCCCAATCTGCCATAATTGCATCTAGAAACACTTCTTCTCTATTATTATTCCCATCAATTGGCGAGGTAAATATTTTATTTTCAGAAACACCATCATTAGAAGTATTTACATAAATTATTTCTGCCTCATTTGGAGAAAATCGAGGATCTAAATCGTTAGTACCTATTGGTCTTGATGTAAATATTTCTGTTTCCGTCATTGTTAAAAAATTATACTTAAAAACTTTATTACTCAGTCTTCTATAACTTAATGACTGAAAACCACTTACATCTTTAGTGTAAATTAATAAATTACCATCTATAGACAAGTTTAAACCTCCCAAAGCTCCAGCACTTCCGGACACCACCGTAGTTAATACATTTCCGCTCATATCAATGGTATAAATAGCCCCATCGTAACCCTCAGAATTATTTGTTCTTAGCGCTATTTTTGTTCCATCATCACTCCAATCACACTCGGTTATTAAATGTCCATTTGTAGTTTTATACAACATTTGAAGACCACTACCGTCTTTATTAATCATATACAATTTATCAAAACTTGGATAAATAAGTTTATCTCCAGTTGAAGACCAAGAAAAATCTACTTCGTTTAAATCAAAAGTATTAATAGGTATATCTGAAGTTACTCTTTTTACATCGGAACCATCTGGTTTCATGGTAAAAATATGAGCCTCGTTATTAAATAGTCTTAAAAATGCAATTAAGTTTACAGTATTATTTTTTCTAGGCCTCCAAGAATTTGTATTCGATTCTGTTAATTTAACGGTATTTATTTCATCAAAATCTTCATCTAAACTCGATGAATAAATTACATTATTCCCCCCTTCAACTCTTACATAAGTATACCTGTTATCTGGATTCCCTTTTATAGTAAATGAATTTGAACTGCTTAGAACTTCAGAATTTATATTATCCGTTACCGCAACTTGCCAAAAGTATTTTTTTCCAAATTTTAAATTAGAAACCACGTAAGTGGTATCAGAAAGATTTTGAACTTTAATGACATCATTATTAAAATCATTTTTAATCTCTAATCTATATGTTAAATCATCATCATCTACACTAGCAGAAGACCAAACCAATTCAACTGAATTTTCAACATCAACAACACCATCAATAGGCATTAATAAAACTGGACTTGTTGGTGGAATATTAAATGCAGTTTCTACCTGCATTTCAAAAATAACATTAACGGTTGTTCCCGCTTCTAAAGAAACTGGCTCAAAACTATTTAGAAACCCCTCTTTTGAAGCTTCTACAGAATATTCATTTACAGGAACTTCATCATAAAAAAATTCTCCGTTAACATCTGTAAATGTAGTATTATTTGTGGGTGACAAAGTTACTTTTGCATTCTCAACAGGCTCAAAATTGCTTGATTTCACAACCTTTCCTGTAACTTTCCCAAACTCTACAGCACCAATTGTAGTCTCCTCACCACAACTAAACAATAGGCTAATAATTACAAGAGTTAATAATTTTTGTAAGGTTTTCATACTAATTTATTTTTTAAAAATAGAAATTAATTCCTGCTCTAACATGCCAAATTTTATCATTTTTCTCTCCTCTAACCAAACCTTCTAAATTGTCTGTTGATAGAATATTTTGCTCCCCTCTTAATATTATTCCCAATTTATTAGTAATAAGATATTCTAAACCAATACCGTATTGATATTTAAAGTAATTATCACTTAAATCCTTACTAGAAATAGACCCCACACCAAGATAAGCATAAGGAGTTATCTTATCATTAGGGAGTAGATAGTATTCAAAATTGACACTAGAATCATAAACTGTTTTTTCAAATATATTTTTATTAGAAAGCGTAGTAGAACCAAGCCCTAAAGAAAATGCAAATCTAGATTTGTTTAACATGAATTTAAGCAGTAAATCTGTTCCTAAACCGAATTCTGCATCAGAATAATCACCAACAATTTTAGAAACCCCACTAACAACACCAACGCCTACCTTCCCTCTTCTAGACTCTTCTTTTCTATTATATAATTCTGTTAACTCTGCCTCTTCTTGCTCTTCCTTATAATTCTTTTTTACAAAATCTACAACTTCTTCTCCACCAGCAGGCTCCCATATGCCATCTATAATACCTTCTGTAATTAACAATTCTACTGCCTTATCAATAGCTTCTTTTACGGCTAATTGAGCTGGCTCATTTTTTGTAATCCCTGTTTCTGCTTCTAATAACCTTCTTAAAGACACGTATTTAAATAGATTTGCAGAAAGACCTTGTGATAAAATCGTTTTAGAGACATAAACATTTTTAAGAATCTGGCCTGTGGATGTAGAAACAACTCTTAAATATACCGTAATTCTATCTTGACGATATTCACCTGAAGCACCAACTCCAAAGTAACGCAAACCAGAACCACCTGTAATAATATTAGAATCGTAAGACACCACACCACCTTCTACAATATAATTTGCAAATAATAATGGCGGCATTTTTATAGGCTTATTATCTCCCGCATATTCTTGACGAGTATTTCTAATTATTTGCCTTTCATTTAATAAATTACCAATATTCTCTCTTTCAATTGGTTTAAACCAATTAGATTCCTCTAACGACTTTAACAACATAGAAGTACCTCCCTGCGTAACAGCTGTACTAAAAGTAGAACCATTTTCTACTGGCTTATATTGACCAGTTTGATCTCTAAATTTATACACTCCAACTACAGTTTTATTTTTTGGTAAAAAACCTTTTATAGACATTTCCGGTGATGAATTTTCTCCGATTCTAGCTCTAGACTGGTCTAAAGGTTGATTAAAATAAGTTCCACAACTCGAAAAAAAGATTGCTATTAGGAAATAGCATAAAATAAAGTACTTCCTTTTCATAGATTTTGTTTAATTGTTTGGAATAGTAATTTGAGTTTGTTCTCCCGTAGACGTATTTAAGATACTTACACTTAAACCACCAACACCAGGATTAACCTCTACAACTAAAGAACCGTAAACATAGGTTCCTTCTGACAAGCCTTGACTACCAAATTGTTCTTGAAACAATCCTTGAGAGAGTGAGTTTAATAATTGTCTATTTAAATTATCTGTAAAATTCTCTATTTCTGAAGATTGACTAAATAGACTTGAGTTCTCCTCTACAAAATCATTCTGAGCATTAGCAGAAGCTAACAACTGTTGATACGCAAAAGAATCACCACCTCCAAAAAACGGGTTTATCGATTTATAAACCAATTGTTGTGAAAATGAAAAACTAGTAGCACAAACAAACAACACAATAAATAATATCTTTTTTCTCATAACAATTTTATTTACATTTTACTTTTATTTCTTAACTCTCCTCTTTGTTTAGCATAAAAATACAGTCGTTCTAACGCCACTCCTACATTCGATTTTAGAAATTCTTCATCTGGTCTAGAAAAAAACTCATGTATTTTAACTTCCTCTACCTCAACGAGAATAATACTCGTTCTTCCCATACCTGGTTTTTCTTTTATTTTTATAACAAAAGGATATTTTATACCAGATAACAAATAAGATTGATAAAAAAGATCATGATAATCTTTACCTATTTTAGTGATCGCTTCATCTACCACTATCCCTTTAAGAAAAAAATCTTTTTCAGTTGTTTGATTAGCAACTTTTTGCTGTTTATTTTTAGGCATTATCCAAAGTGAATCTTTAGATATTAATTTTTCGTTATATTTAATAAATAAATAAACTTTTAATTCTTCGCCTCCATTTAAGTTAACCCTTATAGTGGAAACTTCCATATTTTCATTGGGCTTAATAGAAAATTCTCCAGACTGTCTATTATTAGAGTAATTCCCTCCCTTTCCTTTTTTTAGTGCTATTAAGTTATAAAACAACTTATCTATGTGCAACAAACCATCATTATTTACTTCTGCTTTTAGAGTAATAAAATTATCTTTTTTATCAGCATTAATTTTTCCGTAAACATCATTTTCAGATTGACTAAAACCAACGCTACTTTTTAAACATATAATAAAAAAAACAATTTTAGAAAAATGCATTTAGTAATTTTTAATAATAAGTGCCTGATTATTGCTGTTTTGAATTATAGCAGCTCCGTTTATCATTGAATTTGTACCGTAAATCTGTAACGAATTAGAGTTTCCTTGTTGATGAACACCAAAGTTAATAGGACTACTATTATAGTAATTAATAAAACTATAATAATTCTCATTTCCTATTTGATTTACATTCTGAGATGTTTGATTTGAACTCTTTATATCTGCAGTATTATCAAATCCAACCTGATTAAGCACCACACTATTTATGTTCCTGGATTGTTGTTGAAATAAGGTATTTTGATTATTTCCATTTATCAACAAATTATCATTACCCATAAGAAAAGAAGCATTAAATGGACTTAACTGAGAGAAATTATTAGAAAAATACGTAGGCAACTTTTCTTGTTGTGCAGAAACCTCAGTAATATATAAACTACACAATAAAAATAGAAGAAAACACCATATGTTTTTATTTTTTTTCATGATAGAAGGTGTTAGAAGAATAAGTAAGGAGGAAACCCCCTCCTTACTTATAAATTAAGTTAATATTTTAATGTTTTTAGTTACCAATTTGCTCAACACAAGCTTGATTAGCACCTCCACTTTGCATAATTGTACTCATATTGCTAGATAAGTTAGCTGTTTGATTAACAATTGCTGAGTTTCCAGGAGTCCAAGCATTTATACCTGCAACATTAGTCTGTGTAATTGCACTTGTATTACTTCCCGCAACAGATGCTTGTGTAACACAAGCTAAGTTACTACCTAACCATGGAGTTCCAACAAAAGTTTGATCAACTGTAGAAGTATTAGAATAAGTACTTCCTGCAACAGATGTTTGGTCTTCAGCAGAAGTATTACCTATACCATTTTGAAGAGAATACGCGTCATTATTACTTCCCCTTTGCACTTGTTTTGCTTCGTTAAATGTACCTGTTTGGTCTATTTCTGCAACACTTCCAGCTACACCGTTAGCCATACTGCTTTGGTCTTGTTCTGCATAATTTGCACCTAAACCAAGTAAACCAGTACCTACCTGCGTTACAGTTGCTGTGTTATTGTCATAACGTTGTTTTTGAAACGAAGTGTTTAAAGTCCCTGTTTGAAAAGCACTTGTAACATTATCTTCCGAGTACCCAACACCTACGTCTTGTTTAGCAAAGTTTTCATATCCTCTTTGCTCAACCACACCTATATTACGGTCTCCATCTTGCTTAACATCTGAATGGTTTCTAACACCTTCTTGATAGACTCTAGAATTATTACTATCTCCTCCATTACCAACACCCATATTCTTACCATCCTGATCTATTATAGAGTAATTTCCATTTCCTATTTGATAGGCATTCGCGGTATTTAGAATACCTTTCTGAGTGATATCACTCGTATTATCCACTGCTCCTCGTGGTCCAGAATTGATTTGAGAAAAAGAACAATCGTCACAATTTGCTTGTGGAGTTTGCGCGAAAAGCGCTCCTGTAGCTAAACACATAGCCATAATTACTAATTTTTTCATGATAAATAATTTAAATACGTTAGTTAAAAATTAAGCATATCAAAATCTATTCGAGATAAATTGAATATGATATACTACAATAAATTTTTAGGGGTAATTAAAATTATTAGGGATAAAATGTTAAGTTATTAAGTATAACTTTTCATTTTCAGTCAACTCCATAAATTAAGAGTTGTTGTAAACTATATAGTTTGATCGATTCTTTGTTTAAACAAGTCAAATATAAGAATTATTTATCTAATTCCAAAAATAAAATAAAAACCCTAAACAAAATAAAAACACAAACAACTAACAATCAGCACCATAAAATCTAAAAAAACAAGAAACACGAAACAAAAACAAGGGAAAACACCTATAAAAGTAAGGGTTAAAAATGAATAATTATCATCTTTAACCCTTACTTTTTAACAGATAAACAATTTAACACCTGTTTATTTAGTAAATAACAACTCTCTATATTTAGTAAGTGGCCATAAATTATCATCAACCAAAGTTTCTAATTGGTCACAATGATACCTTATATCTGTAAAAAAAGGTTTTATTTTATTACTATAATGCGCTGCTAATTTAAATCCAGAATACTTATTTACTTTCACTTTTTCAGCTTCCATTTTTATTACCAAAGCATTAATTTTAGTAATATGGTTAGAAATTAACATAATTAATTCTAATTGTTCTTTGGCTATAATTTTATATTCATCTCCAAAAATCTCTTTCAAGTTCTTGGTGTTTTCTAATAAAGTATTCTGATAAATTATAGCTGTAGGCACTACTTGATTTCTTGCAATATCAGCCAAAACACGTCCCTCTATTTGTACCTTTTTAGCGTACGATTCTAAATCAATTTCATAACGAGCTTCTAATTCTACTTTGCTCATTACCTCCATTTCTTCAAATAAAGAGATGGTTTTCTCAGAAACTTTTGCTTTTAAGGCTTCCGGAGTAGTTTTATAATTTGTTAAACCTCTTTTTTTAGCTTCTTTTTCCCAGGCTTCTCCATAACTATCACCATCAAAACGTATTGCTTTAGAATCTTTTATATACTCTCTTAAAATATTAAAAACAGCTTCATCCTTTTTAAGATCCTTTTCTTCTATTAAAGCATCCACCTCAATCTTAAATTCTTTTAATTGTTTGGCAACAATAGTATTTAAAACTGTCATAGGTATCGCACAATTTGCTAAAGAACCAACAGCTCTAAATTCAAATTTATTTCCTGTAAAAGCAAAAGGAGAAGTTCTATTTCTATCTGTATTATCTAATAATATCTCAGGAATTTTACCGATAATATTCAGCTTTAAATCTGTTTTTTCTTGCGGTGAAAGCTTTCCTTTAGTTACATTTTCTAATTCATCTAAAACTGCAGATAATTGCCTACCAATAAATACCGATATAATTGCTGGTGGGGCTTCATTGGCTCCTAATCTATATTCATTACTTGCAGACGCTATTGAAGCTCTTAGCAATTCTTCATAATGATACACTGCTTTAATTGTATTGATAAAAAAGGTAAGAAACTGCAAGTTCTTCATTGGTGTTTTACCCGGACTTAACAAATTAGTTCCGTTACCTGTAGACAAAGACCAGTTATTGTGCTTTCCAGACCCATTAATACCTGCAAATGGTTTTTCATGAAACAACACCTTAAATTTATGCCTTCTAGATATTTTTTGCATCACATCCATTAGTAATGAATTATGATCAACTGCTAAGTTAGCTTCCTCAAAAATTGGTGCTACCTCAAACTGATTTGGAGCAACTTCATTATGTCTTGTCTTAACAGGAATACCTAACAACATACATTCTTGCTCTAAATCTTGCATAAAACTCATAGCCCTTGCAGGAATAGTTCCAAAATAATGATCATCAAGTTGCTGACCTTTAGCAGGCGAATGGCCTAATAATGTTCTTCCTGTAAACTGTATATCTTGTCTAGCAAGCACCAAAGCTTCATCAATTAAAAAGAACTCCTGTTCCCAACCAAGGGTAGCACTTACTTTATTTGCATTTTTATCAAAATATTTACAAACAGCAGTAGCATGTGTATCTATAGCTTGTAACGCCCTTAATAAAGGAGTCTTATTATCTAAAGCCTCTCCTGTATAAGCAACAAAAATTGTTGGAATACATAATGTTGTTTCATAAATAAAAGCAGGAGAAGTTGGGTCCCAAGCTGTGTACCCACGAGCTTCAAACATATTTCTAATCCCTCCATTCGGAAAACTTGAGGCATCTGGCTCTTGCTGAACCAATTGTTCTCCATCAAATTTCTCCATAGCCAAACTTCCATTTATAGACTCAAAAAAAGCATCATGTTTTTCTGCTGTAGCTCCTGTAAGCGGCTGAAACCAATGTGTATAATGCGTAGCACCTTTAGACATTGCCCAATCTTTCATACTTACCGCAACTTGGTCTGCAATTTTTCTATCTATTTTAGTACCATGATCAATTGCATTCATTACACTTTCGTACGCTGCACGTGTAAGATACTGTTGCATAGCATATTTATTAAATACATTCTGACCAAAAAGTGTTGATCTTTTTTCATTTTGAATCACTTTTATAGGTTTTCTACGTAGTGTTTCTTGCAATGCGTTAAATCTAATCCTTGACATATTAGTAATATTTTCTACTTATTTTTAACTTTATACAAATATACCCTTTCAAATTTAGGGATAAAATTATTTTTTAGCTATTTTAAATATTTTACCCCTATTTTTTTTGATATCTAATGAAAATATTTGACTTTTGTAGGACGAACATTACATAAACATTATATATTATGGCAAAAATTAAATTAGAATACATTTGGTTAGATGGTTATTTTCCAACTCAGAATATGAGAAGCAAAACCAAAGTTGAAGAGCATGATGACTTTAAAGGCACAGTTGAAGAGTTAGGACTTTGGTCTTTTGACGGT
Source organism: Polaribacter atrinae (assembly GCF_038023995.1). Lineage (NCBI taxonomy): Bacteria > Pseudomonadati > Bacteroidota > Flavobacteriia > Flavobacteriales > Flavobacteriaceae > Polaribacter > Polaribacter atrinae. The sequence goes on along the minus strand of NZ_CP150660.1, from coordinate 3,189,528 downwards.
TCTTCTACAAAACAAGCTTCTGGAGGAGCATCTGATTGTATTTTAAAACCAGTAGCTATTTATCCAGATCCAACACGTATCAATGGATGGTTAGTAATGAATGAAGTAATGAACGCAGATGGAACTCCTCATGAGTCTAATGCACGTGCAACCATAGAAGATGATGATAACGATTTCTGGTTTGGGTTTGAACAAGAATACTTTATAATGAATACAAGTACAGGGTTACCTTTAGGATTTCCAAGAGGTGGTTACCCTGCTCCACAAGGGCAGTATTACTGTTCCGTAGGAGGTTTATATACTCATGGTCGTGATTTAGTTGAAGAGCATGCAGATTTATGTATTGATGCAGGCTTAAACTTTGAAGGAATTAACCAAGAGGTTGCTTCTGGACAGTGGGAATACCAATTGTTTGCAAAAGGAGCAAAGAAAGCAGGAGATGAAATTTGGGTATCTAGATATTTATTAGACCGTTTAACCGAAGGTAAAGGAATGTACATTGAGTACCACCCAAAACCATTAGGAGATACTGATTGGAATGGTTCTGGAATGCACGCAAACTTCTCTAACTCTATTTTAAGAGAATGTGGTTCTAAAGATAAATATATTGAAATTTGTGAAGCTTTCCGCCCAGTAGTAAAAGAACATATTGAAATTTATGGTGAGTTTAACGACCAACGTTTAACTGGTAAGCATGAAACTGCTGCAATTACAGATTTCTCTTGGGGAATTTCTGATAGAGGTGCATCAATTCGTATTCCAATTATCGTTGTAGAAAAAGGATATAAAGGATGGTTAGAAGACCGTCGTCCATCTTCAAACGCAGATCCATATAAAGTAGCTGCTAGAATTATTAAAACTGTTAAACCAATAAAATAATTACTAACAGTATAAAATCTTAAAAAGCACTTACAGCAATGTGGGTGCTTTTTTTTATATAATTATTTTGGGCGTTACCAAAGGTCGGGCTATCCGTTATATCTTTTTAAATTTTTGCTATCGCTAAAATTAAAAAAGGATACCACCTCTATCCCTAACGCAAAAAAAACAGCCCCCTTAAAAAACAAAGAGTTCAGTATTTTTAAATACCCAAAACAATTACTTCTAAGAAATGAGAAACAATATTAAAATAGAATACGATACACAATGTGGTTGATTGTTACGTATAGCTTGAATGAATCAATAACTGTAAACCCTTTTACTTAAGAAATAACAAAACCATCTTAAAAACCAGTTACTGCAGGTCTTTTTAATATTACAACAAACAACCAATTGATTTCATCACATGACTTCCCAAAAATAACAGCATTAAAAAAGACGTATTAAAATCGTTATTACTCCAAAAAGAAAACTTAAGTCATATTGGCAGAAAAAACGCTAACAAATTAATGATAGCGTTTTTCTTATATAAAAGCATTACTTGACCGCTACTTAAAGAACCAAATAAATAAACAAGATATATCCTAAAAATAAAAAGACTCCTTTAAATCTATTTAAAACGAACTTCTTAGGTAAAAATACTAGCAACAATAAAACAGCTGCAAAGCCTAACATCCAAAAGATATCTCTAGATAAAATTTGTGCTTCTGTAACAGGTATTTCTTTAATAATAGCTGTTAAACCTAATACAGAGGCTATATTAAAAATATTAGAACCAATTAAGTTACCTAAAGAGATTGCTTTCTCCCCCTTTATAGCAGCAATAACAGAAGCAGCTAACTCAGGCACACTTGTTCCAATAGCAATCATTGTAATAGAAATAACACCTTCACTAATTCCCATATTCTGTGCAATATCTTTTGCCCCATTAACTAAAAGTTCCGATCCAAAATAAAGTGCAACACCACCTATTAATAACCAAATAAAGATCTTCCCATAACCAATTTCCGCAAGGGAATCATCAACCTCTTCAATAGAAATATCTTCTTTTCTTGCACTTCTTATCAACACAAATAAGAAAACAGCTAAACCAACTAAAAGAATAATTCCCTCTATTTGTGTTAAAACATTATCGTTCCATAAAAAATAATATAAAACCAAAGAAAATAACATCATTACAGGCCAATTCAACTTATAAAAATCTTTACTAACCGCAATAGGTCCAATTATAGCTGTAATTCCTAAAACCAAGCCAATATTAGCAATATTAGAACCAATAACATTATTTAACGCTATGGCAGGAGAACCATCTAAAGCAGCTTGTAAACTTACCAATAATTCTGGGGCAGATGTAGCAAAAGAAACCACAGTCATACCAATTACCATTTTAGATATACTTAACTTAAAAGATAAACCAATAGACGATCTCACCAAAAACTCACCGCCAACAACTAATAAGATTAATCCAATAATAACATAAAAAACACTCATCAATTTTAATTTTTGACGAAGATACATTTTTATCACTTTAAGAAATAAATAAAAAATGAAAAGCCAAAATTTTATAATTTACAAAACAGATTTCCCTTTGTTTTAAAAAAACGAAACTAGATACCCCATTAAACACTTACACATAAAGACAATAAATAAACATAAACATTACAATAAATAACATAAAACAAGTAAATAAACTTACATATTAAAACAAAATAAACTTTTTAAGTTATAAATAGAAAATCAATTTGATTAATAATTAATAGTTCTCTTGGAAACAAGCATAGAGTGGTTATATATTGATAAAACAATTTCGAAATTGACCTAAATTACTAACCTTAAAACCCAAACTATTATGATTCTTATTATAACTAAATTCATCAAAGACCTGTCTGATATTATATTTCTAATTTTATTATAACAAAAAAATAACAGAACTATATATGAAGAGAGAAAAAAGTAGCTTATCTTTAAACAACTCAATCTTTAAACGCTGAGTTGTTTATTTTAGTAAATTTGAAAGCTAATTTACGACCAATGAAAAAACAAGTTTTTAAAACACTTGCAAAGATTAACAAATTGATTTTACCTTCCTTTACAAAAAAAGGACTGGATATTTCTAAAGCGTCTAAAATTCAACTAGCTATTATTGGATGGAGAGCTTTTATAACTAAAAATTCATTAACCTAAAAAAAACAATATTATGTCAGAAGATTATACAAAAGTGTTTACTGATAACTCTATATTAGTAAATGGACTACAATCCTTATTAAAAGAAGCAGGTATTGACTCTGTAGTATCAGACGGAGTAGAATCTGGCAGATTAGCTGGTTTTGGTGTTCCATCTAACTCTGTAGAACTATTTATTTTAAAAACTGACCTAAAAGAAGCAGAACCAATCATTGATTCTTTTAAAATTAAAATAAATTCATAAAAAAATGATAATTTCCTTTCCGTTATCAAAAAATGATATTATATTCGCACCCGCTTAACGGCCATGTGGCGCAACTGAATAGCGCACTTGATTACGGCTCAAGAGGTTCTAGGTTTGAATCCTAGCATGGTCACCACTAAAACCAGTACTTTCCAACGATTTGGAAATTACTGGTTTTTTTTATTTGCCCACAATTTGCCCACTTTTCTAAAATTAAAGGTATTCACACTCAAAAACTTATTTTTTTTTGTGGTATAAACACTTTACTTCTCTCAACTAATAGCAAAAAAAACACTGTAAAATAGTTTGATAAAATTAGTATTAAAGCCTTTATATTTAACAAACCTTTAACTGAACACTCTTAAATCATCCGCTAATTTTGCAATAAACAACAACAGCAAAACATGAAATACTTACTACTTATTAGTTTCTTATTAACCTCTTTTATCAATACCACGAAAGCTCAAAATAAGCCTGCATATCAATTATTTAAAAGCGATGGAAAAGTTGCTAATTATGATAAAATGATTAAAGATCTTGCAGATAGCGATATGGTATTTTTTGGCGAATACCATTACAATCCTATTGCACATTGGTTGCAACTAGAAGTAAGTAAAAATTTGTTTGATATTAAGGAGATTCTTTATTTTTTGGAGCAGAAATGTTAGAAAGCGGAAATCAATTTGTTTTAAATGAATATTTATCAGGATTGTATCCAGAAAGTAAAATGCTTCCTGAAATGACACAAATGTGGAACAACTATGACACAGATTATAGACCTTTAGTTGAATTTGCAAAAGAAAACAAACTTCGTTTTATTGCAACCAATATTCCTAGAAGATATGCTTCTTTAATTAGTAAAAAAGGAATAAATGCTTTAAAAGAATTAAGCCCAGAAGCATTAGCTTTAATTGGTCCTGATTTAGAAACCTATTTTGACCCTACCGTAAAAGCGTATGCAGAAATGGCCGATAATATGGGTGGTCATGTACCACCAAATATGTTAAATATACAAACTGCCCAAGCAGCAAAAGATGCTACAATGGCGCATTTTTCTCTTAAAAACTTTAAAAAAGGAGATTTACTACTTCACATAGAAGGCTCTTACCACTCTAACTACCAACAAGGAATTATTTGGTGGGTTCATAAAATTCAGCCAGGTTTAACCTTAAAATCAATTACAACGGTAACAGTATCTGAATGGAGTAAATTAACACCCGAAGAAAAAGCAAGTATTGCTAATTATATAATTGTAGTTGCAGATAATATGACACAAACAGAAAACTAATTTTTAAAAATTAGTTTTTCTATTCAATAAAAAAATCCCAGAATAAATTCTGGGATTTTTAATAATCAATAATTAAAAAAGGGGCGATAATTTTAGTCTATTCTAGTCCCATTCTCTTCAAAGTACAAAACATCTCCAAACTTCTCAAGAGTACCTTTTAACTCAGAAACTTTACCTTTAATATATATCACAGATTTAAACGGATCTATATATTTTTGAGACATCTCCATCATATCATCCACACTTACCTCATAATATTTATCAACCTTACTTTGTAAATAATCATCAGGAAGATGATATACATCTTTTTGCATTGCAAACGTAATATAAGGAATTGGTGATATTGCATTTAAAGACCGTGTGTAACTACCTATTAAGCTATTTTTCGCTATTTTTAAATCAGAAGTACTTACTTTTCCATTTCTTAATCGCAACATTTCTAAAATAATATTCTCTACCGCATAAGCTGTTTGATCGTTTCGTACCGTTGTAAAAACAGATCCCCTACCACCTACTGCGGATGTGCCTACAGAAGATCGTATAAAATAACAAAGTCCTTTATCTTCTCGTAAGTTTTTATATAAATATGATAATTGACTTGCACCAAAAATTTCATTCAATACCTCAAGTTTAATATCATCTTTAAAATAAGTATGTGCATCACCTAAATGCCATCTAAAAGAAATATCTGACTGAACTGCATTTGGCGCATTTACAACTACAATTTTCCTTCTTTTAATAATTGAAGTTTTTTTATTTAAAGGACTGTCTTTAACATACGGTTTTCCAGATTTCCAATTCCCAAAATAACGCATCATTAATTCTTTACACTCTTTTTCTGTAAAATCTCCAACTACTACAATTAATGAATTATAGGCTAAAATTCTATCATTTTTAAAATTTTCAACATCATTAATTGTTAAACCTTTAAAGTTTGCAATTGCCTTGTTTTTAATTTCAACAACCTTCTCTTCACTGCCAAATAGTAAAGAGTCGATAACTTTTCCTACTGAAAACTCTTTTTTACGTAAAGGTAATTTTATTGTTTCCTTACCTTCTTTTTCTACTTGATCTTTTTGCTTCTCGATTATATAGGCATCCGAAATAATTGGATGAAATAAAGCATCTACATATACCTCTAATAAAGGATCTATATCTTCTTTCATCCCTTTTATAGTACCTCCAAACATATTTGCATTAGACATAGCACCATAATAACTAGTAATGGAATCTATTTCTCCATTAGGGTATTTTTCTGACAACCTACTTGAATACGCTTTGTTTAAAATTTTCTTTTCTGCTAACCTTGATTCTTTATCATAACCGGGTAGTTCAATATTTACTGAAATGGTGAATTTTGGGTACTCTTTTACGGGAGCCAAATAAACCCGAAGTCCGTTTTCTAACTCTATAGGAATTAATTTACCTACATTTAATTTCACAGGTTCATCTGCTTCCGGCGGCATAGAACGATCTACTTGTGCAAGAGACGAAAAACTGCAATAAAGAGCGAAAAGTACTATATAAATGTTTTTCATTTTTAATCAATTATTCTGGATGATACACAATTACGACGCTATTATTTTTATCTAAATATTTTTTAGCAACACGCTGAATATCATCAGTTGTAACTTTATTAAAATTTTCTATCAGGCTTTTAATATCAGTTGTTTTAGGATACAAATGGTAATAATTACTCACTTTATCTGCAAATGTTTCTGCATGATAAAAGTAGTCTACATAAGCAGATTCAAATTTCTTTTTAACCTTTTGTAATAAAGTAGTATCTACAGGAGTATTTTTTAAAAGCGCTATTTGTTGCTCTATTTTTTGAAGTAAATATGGCTCGCTATTTTTATTTTTAACAGTAGCAGTTATCCGTAACGTACTTTCTTTTTCCCAAAAATCAGAAGAAGCTTTTATACGCTTAATAATGGTGTCTTGTTTTAAATTTAGATGATTCTCAAAATAAGAATAATCGCTATCTCCAGATAAAATAGCCGTTATTATCTGCATTGCTGGAGCATCTGCATCACTTTGTGCCATTAACGGATACCCGATTACTATAGATTCTTCTTTTAAACCTTTTACAGTTCTTTCTGTATGTTTTTCGAGCCCTGAGAGTCTATTAAAATTCTTAGGTCTTTTTATTTTTTTCCCTTTCGAAATGTCTTTAAAATAAAGTTTGATCCATTTTTTAGTTTCTTTAATATTAATATTTCCAGAAACTACTAAACAGGCATTATTAGGAATGTAATAGGTTTTAAAAAATGCCTCAAAATCTTCTTTAGAAGCCACATTAAGATCGTTCATAGAACCAATCATATTGTGCCCGTAAGTTTCATCAGAAAACATTTTAGACATCATTTCAAAATAAGAATTACCTAATGGTTTATTGTCATAACGCATTCGTTTTTCTTCCTTCACAATTTCTCGTTCACGATTAATTCCTTCTTGCGTTATAACGGGATGTAACATTCTTTCCGACTCTACCCAAAGTCCTAATTTATACTCGTGAGCAGGTAGTAATTGATAATAGTACGTAACATCGTAATTGGTGTACGCATTGCAATATCCACCAGCATTTAAAATAATATTTTCTAATTCTCCTTGAGGGATATTTTTTGTTCCATGGAATAAAAGGTGCTCGTAAAAATGAGCGTACCCGGTTTTGCCAATTTCTTCATTTTTAGAACCTACATGGTATTTTGTACCAACAATTACATTAGGTTCGTTTATATCTTTATGAAGAATAACATGCAATCCGTTTGCCAAATCATATTCTTCAAAATGAACATTATCCATCTTTTGACTCCAAATAAAAAGAGGAATACAAAAGATCATTAGATTAAGTAACTGTTTCATTTTTATATTTAAGTTATTAATTCTTTAGGACAGAAAACATATTAAAAGTACAATTTAAGCCCTAAAACTAAGCTTAGGTAATCATCGTTTTTAGACACATAATTCACTGTTTCATTAGATAATGTTGTCGCTTTCCAATAATCTCCCGTGATAGAACATTCTAATTTATTTTCATTTTTAAGTTTTACATCAAAACCTAATTTGGTCTTAAAATTAAAAGAACTTGTACCCGTATAATCTGCAACGCTATTACCAATCCATTCTACGTAAATATTATTAGCCGCAAAAGGATCGTGTTGCATATCTATAACATGATGATATAACCCTGAAAGGTTGGTAAAAAATGCCACTTTGGTAAAAATATCTTTATGCAAACCTAGCGCTACTGTAGGCTCTAAAAATTGATAATCGAATTGATAGGCATAGTTTAAATCTAACTGCTCTACATTAGCATATTTTATACCCAAGCTTACTTTATTTAATAATTGTTTATAAAATAGAATGTTTGCTTCAGTTTTAAAATTATAGTTTGTAGCATTAAAGTTTTTAGCATAATACGCACCTGTTTCTTGCCAAACTTTACCTTTCCCTTTTAAATATTCCGCATTCAAATTTATTGACAATAAGCTATTTTTACGATACTGATTAAAAACAACATTAAATTCTTGATTTAAAAAACTATACTTGGTTAACTCATCATTCTCTTCTACTCTTACAATGTTTTTATCAATCCATCGCTCAACACCATATTTGGTAGTACTTTCTACAGATACATCCCAATTATTTTGTTTAAAAAGCCAGTGTAATTGCAATTGAGGAATGACTCTTTTGGTTTCAAAACCATTATCGATGTTTTTTATATAAGAACCTAAACCTGTGTTTAAGTAATAATTTGCAGTAAGCTCTGTATTGTTTTCCGGAAACTTGTTTCCTAGTTCTGAATCTGTTTTAAAAAACGCTGTACCTAAAGCAACACTAAGTAAATGTTTTTCGTTAAACTGATAACTCGCAGATAATTTTCCATTAATCTTTAAAGCTGTTAACTCATTTCTAGTATCAGTTTTTCTAAAGTAAAAATTGGTATCATAATTTAAATATCCTCCTAAACTAAGTTTAGAATTTACTTTATGAGCCGCACTTACTTCAAAATTATAATTCTGATGATTCCACAAACCTGTTGTTTTCTGAAAAAAGTAATAAGGAGAGTTATACTCTGTAATACAATAAGTTAAATTGTTTTCTACATCTTCAATTCTAGTATTTAAATATTCTAAACTACCATAAAAAGTCCAATCTGTATTTTCTAAATTTGCTAAAGAAGCGGTCTTTGCAAACAATCCGTTTTGCTTTTTATATTCTTGCGGATGTCTTAATTTTCCTTCTCCATATAAATACCTCGCTTCTCCGTAAGAAAATTTACCAAGATTCGCTTGATTGATTAACGACGGAATTTGAAAATACCTGTTTTTAAATAACTCGAATTGAAAGTCTCGCTCAATAACAGACAAACTATCTATAGTTGCTGCTTTTTGAGAAAAAGTTCCGAACACACAAAACAATAAAGAGAATGCTAAAAACATTCTCTTTATTATTACATGGTTTAATTTATTAATTATTGTAACCATATTTATCTGGGAAAGCAATTGCTTCAAAATCTACTGTTGAATTATTTGTGTCTAATAAAATAGTTCTACCAAAACGAGCAGTTGCTACTTCATCAACTTTTCTTCTAGAACTTAATCCTGTATAAGAAATTGCTCCATCAGCAGTTAAATAACTATATCCTGCATCTAAAGAAGAAGGCATACGTTTAAAATCTGCAGCTCCAGAATTATCTAAAATATCTACACCATCAACTACATTTTCAATAGAAATTTTCATTAATTTAGAAGTACTTGTAGATCCTGGTGCTGTATAATCTACAACGCCTGAAGTATCAAAAGTAACATCAGCACTAACTAAAACAATACTTGCTGGTGTTGATAATCTAAAGAAATTAGTTCCTTCAAACATATAAATATTCGTCATGTTTGGTACCGCTGGATTGTCAAGCTCAAAGAAAGCATTACCTGCACGTCCTTGTGCTTCTAACCAATCTACAGAATAATGCTCTAAGGTAGCATCTGTATTATCTAATTGTGCATCTGGCGCTATACTTCCTTCTTTAAAATTGATAGCGTTTAAAGCAATTACAATACTTTTACCTGCTTCTACAGGGTAATCTGTACCTGAACCTGGTATTTGACTCATTACATCTGTGTATACATAATCTGTATCTGTTAATACAGTATACACTGATGTGTCTCCTGTAGCTCCTGAACCACCAAATAAATTAGCGATATACATACCATCTGCATATAAAGTCTCTGATGAATTATTGAAAATCTCTACAAACGAATCTTTAAATAAAGTAATGTAACCAGACCCAGCTGTATAAACTTCTTTAATTACCAATCCTCCGTCTTGATTAACTGCATTTACTTCTACAGATGTTGCAACAGTTTCTTGTCTTGTAACTGTAACATTATTTGCAGTACCACTTAACGTATAATCTTCTGTTGCATGTGCTACAACTACAGTGTAAGTTCCAATTGAAATATCAGAAAAAGTAGCTAAACCATTAGCATCTGTATTCATAATTAAAGTAGAGTTATCTACAGTCTGCGTAATAGTTACATCTATATCTGCTAAAGAAATATCATTAAGACCACTTGCCAATGTAACTTGAACTTCTAAATTTCCTAAATTAGGAATATCATCTTCACTATCACAACTAATTGCTACTGATATTAACAGAAATAATGCGATTAATTTTGTTAATCCTACTCGTTTTAAAATTGTTTGTTTCATGTTTTTGTTTTACGGTTATTGATTTATTTTTATTTGGTTACTATTTAATTAATAAGGTTACATTAAAGCCTACAGATATTTTATTATTCAATTTTCTTCTACTTCCTAAAAACTCATAAGTTGGGTTGTTCCAAGGAGCATTATTTGCATAAAAACTAAACGAATGACCTTGCTTAGATTCTTTACGTATCTGTAAATTAAAATTGCTATAAAATGGAGTTGCTGTTGTTGTAAAAGAGTTTTCGTCTTTTTTTAAGTCACTAAATTCTGCATTAGCTCTGTCTTCTAAAGGAATATCAATATAGTTTCCGCTAACATCATAATATGCAAATGGATATAAACTTGCTCCTATATATTTGCTACTTTCTTTAAAGTTTAGTTCTGCAGAAAGGGTTAAAACAAATCGTAAAGCAGGTATATGTTGTATTAGTGTTAAGGTACCGAAACTTCTAACTGCCTTTATTAAAGAGTTTTCATAGACACCATATCTTACAGAATTATCACCTACAACATAATTAGACTTATTAATATCAAAACCTTTGTCTGTTACTACACTTTCTAAATAACTGTATCTAAAATTAAATTGAGTGTTTGTTGCTTTTATTTTCTGCGGACTCAAAGTAACCTCTAGACCATCTGTAGATTCGTAATAATTATTATTCATCACTTTTACCGTTCTAGGAATGTTGTTTACTTCTCCTGTAGGCGCTACAGTTGGTTGCTCTCCTGTAGGCGCACTAACTACTTCGTAAACAGCTTTAGGCAACAATAACAACTCATCTGTCGTGTTTATTCCTCTACGCATTTCTTTTTTAAAATACGTAAAATTGAAATTCATAAAAGAAGGAGCCCAATCGAACCCAACTTCTTTTAAATCAGAATAATTTGGATTTAAATGTTCATTAGTAGGTTGATACACATACGTAGTTACTACCGCTAAACGTTCATCAGGATTTTCTGCATAGTATTGAAAATTAATATAATCTATATATGATTTACCAGGATATAACTGAATCATTGCTGGCGCTTTATAAGAAACTCCCCAAGCAACTTTTGCTGTAAAATCATTATGTTTTGATGAAAACGACATTCTTGGAGATACTAAATTATAACGCTCCAACATATAATCATACCTGAGCCCTAAATTTAATTGTTGTTTAGAGGCTTCTCCCGTACGTTTTATAATTGTTTGATGATAAGCAGAAAATGTTTTAGAAGCCGGAATTTTCTCAAAAGTTGCAGATCTACTTCCTGCAACATCTTGGGTATGTACAATATTTCCTGTTGCAACTCTACCATTACCCGTATTATCATCAAAAGAATACTGTAAACCTGTTTCAAAATTGAAGTCTAAATTTCTAAAACTAGCATTTTGAGAAGCATCAATTCTTCCATTGATATTTATTGGTTTTCCCTCTATATCTCTTATTTGATTAAAGGCACTAGGAGAATAAGTAGTATTATAAGTACCACTGTCTAATGATTCTATTATAGGAAAAGGACCATTAATAATATAAGTATCATAAAAAGAGTGTTGGTTTACAACATTTCCACTAAAATTATAATTTATTTTCCCTAAAACGGATGAAGAAAAATCTCCAGATAACGTTAATTGATAAGAAGTACTTTTAACATCTGCATCGTTTTTAAAAACTTCTTCTGGTTCATGACGATTTCCATCATCTGAATGCCCAACTCTAAATGATGTAAAATGATTCCATTTTAAACCTTTAAAAACTGGTAATTTCCAACGCAATCCTAAGTTAAAACTTTGGTAAAATAATTTACGTTCTGTTGGTGAACCCGAAGAATAAGCATACGATAAATCTGTATTTAAAACTCCAAAATCGTTTAACTCATACCCTTTTGCTACCGATGCTTGATAATTGGTAGACGTTACATTTGTAGATACGATATAAGGTGATTTACCAACTTTACTTTTTACTAAAATTCCTCCGGAAGATAAATTACCATATTTAGGAGAAGCTACACCTGCAATAACTTCTACAGATTCTACATTTGCTAAGGTGATACTTCTTAAATCTACACCACCACCAACAACAGATTTACCTCCATCTAAAGTTGATGAATTTCTTGCTTGCATATTAGCATCTGTACTAATTGCAGCTCCATCTAAAATAACTGCCGTACCAAAAGAATTAGAATTTGAAGTGACAGCACTTCGTATATTGGCTTGCTTTTTTGTTGTTAAATTAGACTGCTCTATTTTATTACCAGGAAGCAAACTTAACACATCAGATAAATTCATTGCCTGAACCTGTTTTATTGCCTGACTTCCTATTTTATAAGTAGAACTTCCTTCTCTACTTATCGTTTTTTTTGCAACAACCACAACCTCATCTAACCCTAATAAATCTTCCTTTAAAGTTATGTTGATATTTGATAAATCTTGTTGAGTTCTTAAATCGAACTCTACAGTTTTAAATCCTAAAAGACTTATCGTTATCTTAAAATTTTTATGAGGTAATTCCATAGAGAACTCCCCTTTATTATTTGTAAAAGTTCCTAAGTTTAAATCTGCTACGATTACATTAACATCTGCCAATGGCTCGTTATTTACATCAACAATTTGACCTCTTATTTCTACTTTTCGAGAAGTTGGTCTTTTTTCTATTACAATCGTATTGTCTTTAAACAATTCGAAACTATAATACCTTTTAGGTATTGCATATAATAACAACCTATTTGCCTTTATAACACCTTCATTTAAGTGTACTGGAGGCAATCCTCTAAACATATCTGAACGATAAATAAAAGTATAATCTGTTTGCGCTTGAATAATGTCAAAGATTTGATCGACAGTTACGGTTATTTCCTTCTTTATTTTAATTTCCGCATTCTGAGAGATTACGTCTATAGAAGTAAAACTAAATACTGTAGAACAAAATAATAAAAATACTGTCCTCATAATTAAAGTTTGAGTTTGCTTTTTGAGCCACTCTTGAGTAAAATTAATTTTCATAAATTTGTAAACTATTAGTTAAACTTTTTAATTAATATTTAATGGGGGATGAAGCTAGAGTACTTTGAGCGGTATTTACTTCGTCCCTTTTTTATTTTATAATTATTTTATAATTATCTACTTTGTAATTTAAATTGACATTTCTTTTAATAGGTATTAAAATTTCTTCGAGTGTCATTTTTCTACTTAAAATACCATTGAACTTAATTGTTTCAAGTTTTTTGTTTTCAAAAACAATATCAACATCATACCATCTAGATAAAACCTTCATAATTTCTTTTAAAGACTTATTCTTAAAAGAAAAAACACCCGATTTCCAAGCTGTTTCATTATAAATATTTACTGTTTTAACAGCTATATCACCAGTTGTTTTGTTTAAAACAGATTGCTCACCAACTACTAAGTTCTCTTTAAAACTATTATTGCTTACAGCTACTTTACCTTCTGCCAACGTTGTATAAATGCTAGTTTCGTCTTTATAGGATTTTATATTAAATTCGGTTCCCAGTACTTCTACTTCTTGTAAATTAGACAGCACTTTAAAAGTTGCTCCATGATGATTTTTACTAGACGACACATCAAAATAAGCTTCCCCATAAACAAGTTCTACCTTACGAGATTCTCCTTCTTTAAAAAAAGTAGGATATTTTAATTTAGTTTCAGAATTTAACCAAACTTCTGTACCATCTGCTAAAACTACATGAAACTCGCCTCCTCTTGGTGTCGTTAAATAATTATATGCAATTGTTTTAGCTCCTGTTTTATTAGGTGTAATTTCTTCTTCAACCTTATACACAATCTCTTCTCCATTACTTGCTACAGAATTGTTGGTATATGTTTTACCTTCTTCTAAAATGATATCAGAACCATCATCTAACGTTAGAGTTGCTTTATCTACACCAGAAGTTACCGTGGTTACAAAAGTGTTTAAAACCTCTTCTGTCTGTTGTTCTTGATTGTAAAACGTATACAGATAAGAAAACATAAAAACAACTACTGCAGCAGCAGCATATTTAGACCAAATAGGTAGAATTCTTACTTTTGATTTCTGTTTCGCATCTAAAGTTTGCCTTAATTTTTTATAAGCTGCATCTAGATCTGGTTTATTCATTATTGTATCAATATCATAAGAAGCTTTTATATATTGTTCAAAAGTCTTTTGATTTTTTTCTTCTTTTAACCACAACTTCAGCTCTTCTAATTCTAAGTTGGTAATTGTATTGGCTATATATTTTATAATTATTTTCTTCAACAGATTGCCTCTTTTATTAAATTTACACTAACATTACGTTCACTTTCCTTTAAATCCTTAGTCAAAATCTAATTATTTTTATGATATTTGTTTTTTCTTTCAAAAAACCCCTCCAATTAATTTGAAAAATTCTCTAGACGACTCATTGCTAGCTGATAATATTAAAAAAAATGATGAAAAAGCATTTCATATACTATTTGACCGCTATTATAAAAAACTTGTAGACTATGCTTTCACTTTTACAGGTAATCTACAAGAGGCAGAAGACATCGTACAACAAACCTTTATAACATTATGGACTACTAGAAAAAAAATAGATTCTAAAAAATCGATTAAAAGTTATCTATACCGAATTACCCACAATAGCTATATAGATACCTATAGAAAACAAAAGCATAAAGAAAGTTTTTTTGATGAAATTAAAGAACGTGCTTTAAGAGATCGAATTAATGATGATGACGAAATAATAGAACTGCGTATTTTATAATTAAAGGTTGTAGTTGATGCTTTGCCAGATAAGTGTAAAGAGATTTTACAAATGGATAAGTTTCAAGGACTCAAATACAAAGAAATAGCAGACCAATTAGACATATCCGTAAAAACAGTAGAGTCTCATATGAATACTGCGTTTAAAAAAATACGAAAAGCTTTTAAAGGTGACGATTTCTTTTTATTTCTTCTCTATAAATTTATGCGCTAATTATTAATCTCAATGAAATCGCTTTTTTTATCAACCTATATAGTACTTACTTCTTATTAAACTTTTCTATTTTAATTTGTCTTTTTTTAATCTAAATAAATCTTTACATCACCCCATATTCGTAATATTTCGTGCAAATATAATTTATTATTTTTATTTAGACTTAATTTAAATAATAATTTAAAGATTTTATAAATAGAAAAGACCTTGAATAAAATTCAAGGCCTTTTCGTCTAACCAAACTTAGTATAAAAACTAACTACTACTATCTTTAAGAATCTTTTTAGATCCGTATATTATTCCTAAACTTATTAAAAACAAAATACCTAATAAATTATCTATAGGCAACCCGGGTGGAGGTGGCGGTCCTGCAGGAGTAGGAATAGCTTGACTAAATCCTAATGCCGGAACCGTAAAAATTATCACTAGTAAAAAAGTAATTTTTTTAACCATATATATTGTTTCTTATCTATAAGACTCATATTATCTATAAAAGTCACTACAAATAAAAAATAAAATAGGGGTTTCTAAAAAAATATTCGATGAAAGGTAGTTTAGTGAAGATATTGCTTAATCATTATTCGGTGAGCAGGAATACTCTTATCGTAGTTTTCTACTAATAATTCTAATATTTCTGGTGCATTTACACCAATATCATTTTTATGCTGGTATCTTGATACATATAAATTATATGAATCCTTATTCTTTTCAAAAATTAAAAAATGAGTTTCATTTAATTCTGTAAAACAAATCTCATTTCCAGAAAAGCTATCTGATGTATCTAAAAAAAAAGCTGAAAACTCATAGTACTTAAAAACATTTTCCATAAACTACTTATTTTCAATTAAACTAATTCTGCTGATAAACCTAATTGTAATAATTTAGAGCATCTTGGTTCTAAATCTTTAAGTTCTCCAGATTTAACGGTACATTTCCCTTTATAATGAACTAAAGTTGCACACTGCTCTGCTTGTTCAAAAGAATGGTCGCAAACATTAACTAAAGAATCAATTACATGATCAAAAGTGTTTACATCATCATTATGTAATACGATTTCATGCTGAAAAACTTCTTTCTCTAAGACATCAACTTCTTCTTGTATTTTTTCTTTTGTACTCATATTTACAAAATTACAATTTATTGTACTTCAAAGCAACCCAATTATTTCTTTCTATTACAGTTTCTAACTTTAAATTATATTTAGAAACTTCAGCATCAATAACAGGAATATCTTCTTGATAAAAACCACTTAATAAAAGTACTCCATTATCATTTAAACAGTTGGTGTAAACCTGCATATCCATCAATAAAATATTTCTGTTGATGTTGGCAATAATAACATCATATTTTTTATTGCTTAAAAGCGCTGCTTCTCCTTCAAAAACTGAAATATTTTTACAATTATTTCGCTCAACGTTTTCGATTGAATTCTCATAACACCAATTATCAATATCGATAGCATCAATAGGATTTGCACCTTTCATTTCAGCAAAAATTGCTAAAATTCCGGTTCCACATCCCATATCTAATGTCTTTTTATTTTCTAAATCTAATTGTAATAAATGCTGTACCATCATGTGTGTAGTTTCATGATGACCTGTTCCAAAACTCATTTTTGGCTCAATTACAATATCATATTTTAAATTAGGATTCTCATGAAACGGAGCACGAATACTCACCACATCTTCTACCTGAATAGGAGAAAAATTCTTTTCCCATTCTGCATTCCAATTGGTTTGTGCTATTTCACTCTGGTTGTATTCAATAGAAAACTCATCAGAATTTAAAACAAAAAGCCCGTCTAAAACAGCGGCATTCCAATCGTCTTTCTGAATATATGCTGTTACCCCATTTTCGTTTTCAACAAAACTCTCAAAACCAGCATCTCCTAATTCTGCAATTAAAATTTCTGTTCCAGGTTCTTTTGGCGTTACTGTAAAATTGTATTCTATATAAATATTGTCCATAAACTTTCTTGTAAAAAAAATGCATCGAGATTTTAAAATCTCGATGCAAATTTATTGTAAATATCTTTAAGTACGATGCTTAAATAGCTTTAATAATTCCTGTAAAATCATCTACGTTTAAAGCAGCTCCACCAATTAATCCACCATCTACATCTGGTTTAGAAAAAATTTCTTCTGCATTTGCAGGTTTTACACTTCCTCCGTATAAGATAGATACTGCATCAGCAACTTCTTGATTGTATTTTTTTGCTACAATACTTCTAATAAAAGCATGCATTTCTTGTGCTTGTTCTGCACTTGCAGTTTCTCCTGTTCCAATAGCCCAAACTGGTTCGTATGCTAAAATAATACTTTTCCAAGCACCTGCTTCTAAATGAAACAATGCGTTAGATATTTGGCTTTCTACTACTGCAAAATGGTTTTCAGATTTTCTATCTTCTAACAATTCTCCAAAACAAAAAATAGTTTCTAAATCATTTTCTAAAATAGCATCTACTTTTGCTGCTAAAGATTCATCCGTTTCATTAAAATAAGTTCTTCTTTCAGAATGACCTAAAATAACCGTTTTAATTCCGATTGCTTTTAACATATCTGCAGAAATCTCTCCTGTATACGCGCCATTTTTAGCTTGGTGCATATTCTGGGCAACTACTTCAATAGCAGAATCGTTTGCTGCTTTTAAAGAAGCAGATAAGTTTACAAAAGTAGGAGCAACTATAACACGAGTATTTTTTAATTTCTCTTTTTTAATTGCTTTTTTTAAATCTTTGATAAGTTTTTTACTTTCTTTCTTATCATTATTCATTTTCCAGTTACCTGCTACTATTTTTGTTCTCATAATTATTATTTTATCACCTAAAAGGCGCTTGTTAATGTTTTTATTAATTTGGATGTAAATTTAAGAAATGGAAAGACAAAAATCACTGAGAAAAGTAAATAGTTACTATAACGTTTTATATAGATTTTTTTAATGCAATTATAACCTCATTATCCGCAGCATCTATGGCATTAAATAAAGAAATCCCTCCATTTTCATCCACAACAACATATCTCGGAATCCAACTAACATTCAAAAAATCGACCAAATCTCCTTTTTTCATTCCGTTTGGTAAATTGTAATGCTCACCAACAACATTGTAGCGCTCCACTCCTCTTTTCCAAGATCCTTTTTTTTCATCAACAGATAAAAATAGATAAACCACATCCGGAAATTCTTTTTGTAATTCCTTTACTTTAGGCATTCCTACAATACAATCTCTACACCAAGAAGCCCAAACATCAATCAGTATTTTTTTTCCTTTATGTTGTTCAAGTATTTCTTTAAAAGTTGATGCTTCATCATTTAAATTATATACTTTTTCATTTAAAGCTTTTTCAGAAAAAACAGTTGGTTTCTCTAAATTACAACTTACAAAAATGGTTAGTAGAACTAAAATAGATACTTTTTTAAACATAAATTTATTTTTAATTTTGGTCTTACAATATATCTATTACTTACAACTAAGCGTTTATTTAAAAACAAAAATAACTACTTTTGCGTAACTATTAAAAAACCAATGACAACACAAGAACTTATTGCACAAATTAAAAAGAAAAATTCATTTTTATGCATCGGATTAGATGTGGATTTAAACAAAATTCCATCGCATCTTTTAAAAGAAGAAGATCCTATTTTTGCATTTAACAAAGCAATTATTGATGCTACACATCATTTATGTGTTGCTTATAAACCTAATACGGCTTTTTACGAAGCATATGGTATTAAAGGTTGGCAATCTCTAGAAAAAACCATTCAGTATTTAAATAGTAATTACCCAGAAATTTACACCATTGCAGATGCAAAACGTGGCGATATTGGCAACACCTCAACCATGTATGCAAAAGCTTTCTTTGAAGATTTAGCCTTCGATTCGGTTACTGTTGCGCCTTATATGGGTAAAGATTCTGTAGAGCCATTTTTAGCTTTTAAAAACAAACATACTATTATGTTGGCGTTGACTTCTAATGAAGGTGCTTTCGATTTTCAAACAAAAGAAGTAAACGGCAGAGAATTATATAAAGAGGTTTTAGAAACTTCTAAAGGATGGAAAAACTCAGAGAATTTAATGTATGTTGTTGGTGCTACAAAAGCAGAATACTTTAAAGAAATTAGAAAAATTGTTCCGAATTCTTTTTTATTAGTTCCGGGTGTTGGTGCACAAGGTGGTAATTTACAAGATGTTTGTAAATATGGTTTATCAGAAAATATTGGTTTACTAATCAATTCGTCTAGAGGAATTATTTACGCTTCTAAAAACGAAGATTTTGCATCTAAAGCAGCTACAAAAGCAGCAGAGTTACAACAAGAAATGACAGCTATTTTAAATCAATAATTAAATGCAGGTTCAAGATCAAATAGGCCGAATGCTGGAGTTAGAAAAAACACCAAAACGGATTGTTTGTCTTGTGCCAAGTTTAACCGAATTATTGGTAGATTTAGGTTTAGAAGATTCAATTGTTGGTGTTACAAAATTTTGCATTCACCCCAACTACATAAGACAAACCAAAACAGTTGTTGGCGGTACAAAAAGTATTCATATTGATAAAATTAAGGCTTTACAGCCTGATATTATCCTTTGTAACAAAGAAGAGAATACTAAAGAAATCGTACAAACTTGCGAAAAAATTGCACCTACTCATGTTTCTGATATTTTTACGATTGATGATAATCTAGCACTTATAAAACAATACGGAAAACTATTTTCTATAGAAAGCAACGCTTTAAAAATGATTGCCGAAATCAGTCTTAAACTGACAGATTTTAAGCAATTCATCAAGAATAAAGAAACTAAAAAGGTCGTTTATTTTATTTGGAAAGATCCTTGGATGGCTGTTGGTAATACAACTTTTATCAATCATTTATTAGAGTTAAACAAGTTTGATAATATCTATCAGCATAAAGAACGCTACCCTGAAATCGATTTAAAAGAAATGAAATTAAACACTCAACTTGATTTTATCTTACTGTCTTCAGAACCATTTCCTTTTAAAGAAGAACACATCTTAGAAATAGAAAACTTTACACCTAAAGCAAAAGCGATACTTGTAGATGGAGAAATGTTTTCTTGGACAGGAAGTAGGCTTATAAAGGCTTTTGATTACTTTAAAACCTTGCATTAAAAAAACACTTATCTAGAAAACCTTACTAAATAAAAAAAATCTCTTTGTTTTAAAATAAAGAGATTTTTTATACAATTAATTTTTAGGGTTATCATCAGTACGATATAACAGAGCATCCTTTTTATTAAATTTTAGTCACAAAAAAACCACCTTAAAAAGGTGGTTTTACTATTTAATAAAGTTAAAATAACTTCTTAATTTTGATCCGCTTCAGTTAAGTTTGGATTTGCATCAATTTCTGCTTGTGGAATTTTCCAAATCCAACCATCATTTAAAGAAGGCTTTTCTTGAATATAACCATCTCTATATAAGTTATCATCAGCACCAGAATTTGTTAAATCAATTCCTTCATCCCAACGGATGTGATCATGAAAACTAAATCCTTCTCCATAAAGCTCTACTCTTCTTTGCCATTTAATGTGATCCATTAAAGCATCTACAGAAGTAAATACAGAAGAATCATAATCAGTATCTCTTGCTGATCCAAAAGCCTGAAGAGCTGTTTGAGCACCAGAAACATCTGATAACATTGCTTTAGCTTCTGCTTCTATTAAATACATTTCTGATGAACGCATATAAATAACATCATCTGGATCAATAGATCCTGGATTTTTCTGTAAAAACTTAACCGCCATATATGGGTGTGTGTTGTGCGCAGAAGTCATACCGTATTTATTTATAACTGAATCTTTTGCTGCAAAAAATTCTTCTTCAGTATCATAATTAGGATCAGTCTCAAAACTACCACCTTCTCCATTAGATGCAGAAGAATTTGTATTTGGAGCCCATGGTAATGCCATGTTAATTCTAAAGTCTGTAGATGGAATTGCATCATAAACTTCTTTATTCATTAACTTAGGGTTTGATCTATTTTGACTTCCATTAAAAGTTGGACTAATAAAGTAAAAGAAAGATTGGAAAAAGTTTGTTTCTGACTCAATAACAGTTCCCCCCCAAATTACTTCAGAAAGCTCTACTGTGTTAAAACCAGATAACCAAGTAGCTTCATCTAACAAAGTAAAACCTTCACGTGCTGCTATTGCTGCATCTGCTGCATCTTGCCATTTACCTTGTGTTAAATCTATTCTTGCTTTTAAACCTTGAGCTGCATTTATAGATAAATGAGATTTATTTTCTGGACTAGAAGCACCATCAAAGTAGCTAATAGAATTTGCGATATCTGAATTTATTTGATCGTAAACAACTTGAACTGTAGATCTAGGAGCACTTGTATAAGGAGTACCTGTAATTAACAATAACGGAACACCAGCATCTGTAGCAGGGTCTCCAATTAAGTATCCTTTTGCAAAAGTTGAAATTAACTGATGATACGCCCAAGCTCTGTAGGCATAAGCTTGACCAAGAATATTTCTTACATCTTCATCTGCTTCTGGAAAACCATTTGCTTCAATTAAATTAATTAAATTGTTAGATGATGCTATAATATGGTAACGCATGTACCAAAAATTACTTACTGTTGTAAAATTTGCATTTGTATGTGTTAACCATCTTAATTCACTTGTCATCCAACCATTTCCTGGTGATGAGTGAATCATTTGAGCACCCATAGCATCTAAAGCTGGCATATAATAACTCTGTCCACTTCTACTTGAAGTTCCTCCTGATATTGGGTTTTGAGCATACATTACTCTATGCAGTCCATTTAACACCAAAAACATGTTGTCTACACTTGCAAAAGCATCTGCCTCTGCAATAGAATCTGTTGGTGTTGTTTCTAGAAATTCTTCTTCACAACTGGTAACAAATACTACTAGTAATCCTAAAATTAATAGATTAATTTTTCGTAACATAATATAATATTTTATTTATAATTTATAATTTAATAATTTCTAGAAAGCTAAATTTAATCCTAAAGTAACTGTTCTAGAAGGACTATAATCATATCCGCCTGATGTACCAGATAAACTATATTGAGGGTTTAAACCTGTTCTTTCTGTACTAATAAAAATATTTTCACCCGAAAGAGAAATACGTAAATTACTTAAACCTAATTTTTCTGCAACATCCTTATCAAAACTATATCCTAAGTTTACATTTTTTAAAGAAACATAAGATGCATCCGTTAAGAAACGAGTAGAACTACCAATTGTTTGGTTAGGATTTCCGTTTTCTAAACGAGGTACGTCTGTAATATCTCCTGGAGCTCTCCAAGCGTTTTCTGCATCTACATGTAAAGCTCTACCAAAAGTACCTGGGTGCATTAATGAAGAATATCCACTATCTAAAATATCTCCTCCAATACCAAAAGTAAATAAGAAATCTAATGTAAATTGTTTATATCTAAATGAGTTAGAAATAGATCCTAATAAATCTGGAATACTATTAGTATCTGTAAACGCTTCTCCAGCTTCTTGATAATCGTTAGTAGTTGCCTGTGTTCCATCTGCATTTAAAACAGCTGTTCTTCCACCTTCATCTGTATCTTCAAACATGTAGTATAAAGCATCTCCATTTGCTGAATCAACTCCTGCATAATGGTAGATGTAGTAATCATATATAGATCTTCCTTCTTCCCAACGTTTAGTTCCGTTGTCTGCAGGACTATCAATTTTTGTAATTTCATTTTTAAAAGTACTAGCTTGTACACTTAAATCCCAATTAAAATCTTTTGTTCTTAATAAGTGACCTGTTAAACTTACTTCTACACCTTGGTTGTAAAGATCTCCTAAGTTTGTAGGGAATACATCTAATCCTTCTGAAAGAGGAATACCTAATTCATATAATAAATCTTGAGAAGATTTTTTGTAAAATTCTACAGAACCATCTAACACATTATTAAACATACTAAATTCTAAAGCAACATCCCAACTAACTTGGTTTTCCCACTCTAATTCTACATTTCCTGTATTACTCCAAATAATACCAGGTGCACCTGCGTTAGGAATAATTTCATATAATGCTTGAGAAGCGTAATAAGAACCAACTCTTTCATTACCAATTTCACCGTAAGATGCTCTTAATTTTAATTGATCTATAAAAGAAACATTATCCATAAATTTCTCTTGATCAATTCTCCAAGAACCACCTAATGAATAAAAAGTTCCCCAACGTGCATCTTTAGAAAATCTAGAAGTACCATCTCTTCTTACAGAAGCACTTAGGTAATATTTGCTATCAAAATCATAATTTAATCTAGCAAAATAACCTTCTATTCTATGATCTGTACTATTTCCATTTACATTATCTCCAGCTGCAAAGTTGTCGAATTCATAAATACCTGTAGCAGTTTGAGTATTAGCAATACCACCTAATGTAGAATAGTTTCTATCAAAACTTTCATGACCTAAAGTAACATCTATATTATGAACATCTTTAATAGAAGTATTGTAACTTAAAACTTGATTAAAGTTCTCTACAACTCTTCTATAACGATCTTCACTATATCTACCTGTTGGTGCACCATCACCTACTGTTTCATTTTCATAACCTTTAATAATATTGTCTTGAATATCTCTACCATAAGTTACTTTAGCTTTTAAACCTTCTGCAAGCTTAATTTCTAAATAGTTTCTAAACCCATATAAGTTTAACTTATCTTCATCTTCATTTAAAATTAACTCTGCAATACCATGTCTTCCTGGATTGTAAGGTCTTGTTTGAATATTACTATCTGGGTATCCTTCTCCTAAATCGTATAAAGGATTACCTGAAGCATCATTAACAATTTTACCATCAATATCTACCTGATAAACAGGATAAATAGGACCTAAGCTATTAGCCCAACTAAAAGGATTTGCTGTAGAAGACCCTCCTCCACTAGTTGGTCCATGAGAATTTGTAGATGTAATATAAACACTACCTCCAACAGTAATATTATCGGTTGGAGAAAAATCTGCATTTAATCTATTTGTAACTCTTTCATAATCACTTTCAATTACATATCCTTCTTCTTTTAAATAAGAAGCAGAGTAAAAGACAGAATGATTTTCGCCACCAGAAGCAACGCTTACAGAATGGTTTTTTCTACTACCTGTTCTTTCTAAGAAATCGAACCAATCTAAAGACTCATATTTAAGTTCTGCATTAGGGTTTAATTTACCGTCTGTTCCTACAATTTGGTCATTTGCTACATTAAATGGATTATAACCTAATTGATTAAATATTTTTGCAGAAGCTTCAATTTCTGGGTTTGCACCACCAATTGTATTCTTGTAACCTTCCCACATTAATTCATAATAAGAACCAGCTCCTACCATATCATAATTAGGAACAGATCTTGTAATTACACTGTATTGAGTTGATGCACTTACAGTCATTCTATTCTTTTTTCCTTTTTTGGTTGTAATAATAACTACACCATTTGCTGCTCTAGAACCATATAATGACGTTGAAGCTGCATCTTTTAAAACTGTCATAGAAGCAATATCATCTTGGTTTATAGAACCTAAAGAACCATCAAATTGTATTCCATCTACAATGTATAATGGAGTTGTACTTCCGTTTAAAGTACCAACACCACGAATTACAATACTAGGAGAAGACCCAGGTTGACCAGACGCCGCGACAAACTGAACTCCAGTAGCTTTACCCTCAATAGCTCCAATTGGAGACGTTACAGATCTAAGTGCTAAATCTTTTGCACCAACAACATTTGCAGAACCTGTAAAAGCTTCTTTAGTTGTTGTACCATATGCTACAACAATAACTTCTTCTAAAACACTACTATCTTCTTGTAAAACTACATTAATAACAGCAGAAGTTCCTACTTTCTTTTGTGTAGATTTGTAACCTAAGTAACTAAACACCAAAACATCACCTGATTGAGCTGTAATTTGATACTTTCCATCAAAATCGGTTTCTACACCAGTACTTGTACCTTTAATTAAAACACTTACACCAGGTAAGCTCCCTGAATCATCTGAGACCGTCCCAGAAATAGTTTTCTTTTGAGCAAAAGTAACTTGCACAATCAACCCCAAAAACAGTATGAGGGATACCTTTAAAAATTTTTTCATTGTAATATCTATTTGAATTAATTATGTTCCAAAAATCATAAAATTTTCTTAATATAAAAAACATAGATTAACATTTATTTATTTTTTGAATAAAAAAAATCAAATTCATTAAACAATATTCAGTGTTTTAAACAAAATACTGAATATTACTTAAAACTAAATACACTTCTTTATTTAACAAGAAGCTAATAGATATCACAATATTTTCTGCAAAAAAGTGTAAAAAACACAAATTGACAGTTAATTATTTAATAAATATATGAATTTTCAATTATTTTTATTGACACAATTATCTTCATTTTTCTTAAATAAAACTTTTTTTAAAAAACTATACTTTTTTTTCACTCGATGAGTTTCACCTAAATATTATAAAAAAATAAAAACACGCACACAAAACACACAAAAAACTCATAAACAACACATTACACGTTAAAAAGAGTTGTTTTATTAAATTTAACAAAAATTCACAAATAGAGCATCTTTACTATTTATTAGATAGAAATCGACTAAATCGTATGAAAAAATTCTTTTTTACCCTTAAAAAAAAGAACAAATTTAAAAAGGAAATAGCTTAAAATATTAATTTTTAAAACAAAAAAAAAGACTCACTATTTATATAATAGTGAGTCTTTTAAAACTTATAAGTTAAAATGAATAAAACTTAGTCTTGCAATGCAAATACTTGTTTTAACAAAGCAGAAGTTCTTAAACCTGCTTTTTCTCTAATTCCTTTTTCCTCTACTTCAATCATTGTAAAAACACCTTTTAAAGCTTCGTTAGTTACATATTGAGTTAAATCTGGATCTACTTTATTCACAAAAGGAATAGAATTATACTTATTAATTAAGTTACTCCAAACTTTATCTGCTCCTACTTTAGAAAAAGAATTTTCAATTACTGGGCTAAAACTTGCTGTTAAATTATCTGTAGTTTTACCTTGTAAGTAAGAGGTTGCTGCATTTTGATCTCCTAAAAGAATATTCTTTGCATCTGCAAACGTCATTTCTTTTACTGCATCTACAAAAATTGGTGTTGCTGTTTTTACCGCATCTTCTGCAGCTCTATTTAAAGCTTTAATTCCCTCATCGGCTAAGTTACCTAAACCAATTTTACGTAAACCATTGTCTACAGCTTGTAATTCTGCAGGCAACATAATTTTAACCAAATCATTTTTATAAAACCCATCTGTAGCAGTCAGTTTAGAAACCTGGTTTTTTATACCATTATCTAAAGCTTCACGCAAACCATTACCTATTTGCTCTTCACTTAAACCAGTAGTTTGAGTTATTTGGTTTGCTACTTTTTGTAATTCTGCACATCCTACAAATTGAAGTGCAACCACTAAAATTAAAATTCTTTTTATCATTTTTATTATATTTTATCTACCTTTTAGAAACTATTTCCCTTTAAAAGTCACTTTTTTATTTAAAAGAATCTGTTTTTTTATCATATCCATAAGGACAATGTTTACAACCGCTTTTACAACAATGACCTCTTTTTAGATGAAACTTTTCTGTAAAGACCTTATAACCTTGTTCATTTACATAAAAATCACCTTCTTCTAACTCTACTCTTTTATTATACACCTTGCAAAAATAGTTTTTAATCCATAAAAAAAGCGTTCCTTAGAACGCTTTTTTAACTTTTATTTTTCTTTCCCTGGAGGAAATCTAGAAATAATTTCTTTTACAAACTCTTTAATTCTAGCTTCTTTTTTTTCTCTATTCTGAAGCTTTAAAGCTCCTGTTCCAATTCCTTGCCAAACCAATTCTTTTTTCTTTTTATCTATAAAGTCTACAAACAACGTACCTTCTGTGTATTGAGAAACGTTAATATTATTATTCATGCCTCCCATCATCCAAGGATTCCAACCCCAACCATAACCGTATCCAAAATTATTATTTTGCTGTACATCTACCTTTTCTCTAGACTTGGTAAATATACTCACCAACATATCTGGATTCTCAGACTTAGAAAAACCTTGCGCTATAAGTTCTGACTCTATTGCTCGTAAAATTCGTTTTTTATCAATATCAGAAATTTCTGCTTTATCAATTCCTGGTTTGTAAAAAGCAAATGTTTTGTATTGATTAAAATCAACTTTATTATCGTAATCTGTTGTAACTTTTATAGCATTACAAGAGGTTAATAGCACAGTACTAAACAGGAATAGGAATATTTTTTTCATGATATCTATTTTAAATTATTGAATCAGTTAACAAATCTACTATAAAAAGTAAGCTAAAACAGTATTCTATCTTTCTAAAAAAGAGTGATTAATAACGTTTTAACACTTAAAACAAAGAGCAATAATTATGCCATTTAAAAACTAAATTTGTGATACTAAACAAATCTATTTATTTTAGACTAAACTTTTAGCCTACTATTATCTATGATTTTAATTTCTAAACATATTGTTCCGAATGGTTTTGTAGGCATCACCTTATTTCCTTTTATTTTCTTAAAAAACAAAAAATTAAAAGAAAACAAAACACTAATCAATCATGAAAAAATACATATAAAACAACAAGCAGAATTATTACTTATATTCTTTTACATTTTTTATATTTTGGAATGGATTTTAAAATTTTTAAGGCACAAAAACCGTTATCTTGCTTATAAAAATATAAGTTTTGAACGTGAAGCATATCAAAATGAAAATAATTTTAACTACATAAAAAATCGAAAATTTTGGGCATTTATAAAATACTTATAAAACTAACTGTTGTTCTTTTTTTCTTCGGATGTTTTAATGGCTGTAAACCAAAACCCAAGAAAATAGCCATACAAACTGTTGAAGTTTCTAAGAAAAAAGATTCTATCGTTCAATTTCCAAAGTACCTAAACTCGAATTATGTTTTAGGAAAATTTGATTATACAAAAAACTCAGATTTTACATTAGTACCAGAAGAAAACTCATCAAAAGAAATATACCTAAGAAAAGAAGTTTTAGAGGCCTTTTTACAAATGAATGCTGCTGCTTTAAAAGAGGGCATTTCATTTACAGTAATATCTGGAACTAGAAATTTTGACCACCAAAAACGTATTTGGAATTACAAATGGAATGATAAATATAAAAATTTTCCGCCTCTAGAAAGAGCAAAAAAGATTTTAGAATTTAGTTCTATGCCTTCCACTTCACGTCATCATTGGGGAACAGATATTGACATCAACAGTCTTACGAATTCTTATTTCGAAAAAGGAAAAGGCCTAAAAGAATATAATTGGTTGTTAAAAAACGCGCATACATTTGGTTTTTATCAACCATATACTTCTAAAAAAAATGGAAAAACAGGTTATAGTGAAGAAAAATGGCATTGGACTTTTTTACCATTATCATCTCTCTATTTAAAATATTATAACGCAACAGTTGGTTTAGAAAAAATAAACGGATTTGAAGGTTTTTCTTATGCAAAGGAACTCAACGTTATTGAAGAATATGTAAATGGAATTAACCCTAAAACCCTACAAAATCAATAATTTATTAAAAAAATACGTATTTTTTTAATAATTCACTAAATTGCAATACTAATTTTATATAAATTTTACGAATGAAACAAACTACACCTTATAAACCAAAACACAAAGTACGTATTGTTACAGCTGCTGCACTTTTTGATGGGCATGATGCTTCTATAAATATAATGCGTAGAATTATTCAATCTACAGGCGTTGAAGTTATTCATTTAGGTCATGATAGATCTGTGGAAGAGGTAGTAAATTGTGCCATACAAGAAGATGTAAATGCCATTGCAATAACTTCTTATCAAGGAGGACATAATGAGTATTTTAAATTCATGTTAGATTTATTGAAAGAAAAAGGAGCTGGACATATCAAAATTTTTGGTGGTGGTGGCGGTGTAATCCTTCCTAAAGAGATAAAGGAATTAATGGATTATGGAATTACAAAAATTTATTCTCCAGATGATGGTAGGGAACTTGGTTTACAAGGAATGATAAATGATTTAGTTCAAAAAGCAGAAAATCCATCCTTAACAGATACTAAAGAAAAGGAACCCCATACTCTTAAAGTTTGCAATGAAGATGGTTCTTGGTTATTGGAATTAGAACATGAAAAAGTTTTAGAAAATTTAAAGAATAAAGATGTTAATACAATTGCTAGGTTAATTTCGTTAGCAGAAAATAATCATACAGATTTTACAAAGATTTTTTCTCCTTTAGATAAATTAAAAGGAACCGCTCCTGTTTTAGGAATTACAGGAACTGGTGGTGCAGGAAAATCTTCTTTAGTAGATGAATTGGTACGTCGTTTTTTAATTGATTTCCCCGAAAAAAAAATCGGATTAATTTCCGTAGACCCATCAAAAAGAAAAACAGGTGGTGCACTTTTAGGAGACAGGATTAGAATGAATGCTATAAATAATTCTCGTGTATATATGCGATCATTAGCTACAAGGCAATCTAATTTGGCTTTGTCTAAAAATGTAAACGAAGCTATTGATGTTTTAAAAGCAGCTGAGTTTGATTTAATCATTTTAGAAACTTCTGGAATCGGACAATCAGACACCGAAATTATAGAACATTCTGATACTTCTTTATACGTGATGACACCAGAATTTGGTGCTGCAACACAGTTGGAAAAGATTGATATGCTAGATTATGCAGATTTGGTTGCCATTAATAAGTTTGATAAACGTGGTGCTTTAGATGCTGTTAGAGATGTAAAAAAACAATACATGCGCAACAATAATTTGTGGCATATTCATCAAGATGATTTACCTGTTTATGGTACGATTGCTTCTCAATTTAACGATCCAGGAATGAATACTTTGTACAAAAGTATTATGGACAAGTTGGTAGAGAAAACCGGAGTAGATTTAAAATCTAAAATGGAAATCACCAAAGAAATGTCTGAAAAAATCTTTGTAATTCCGCCTGCAAGAGTTCGTTATTTATCTGAAATTGCAGAAAGCAATAGAGCGTATGATAAAAAAGTAGATGACCAAGTTGTGGTTGCTCAAAAATTATATGGAATTTATCAAACGATTCTTTCTATTATAGAAAACGACACGTCATTGCGAGGTACGAAGCAGTCTCTAATTATTAAATCTGGATTAAATTCTGATGAAATTCTGTCTCTCGACTGCGCTCGAGATGACAAAGAGTTTTTAAAATTATTATTGGCTCAATTTGACAAAGTAAAATTAAATCTAAACCCTTATAACTGGGAAGTGATTTTAAATTGGCAAGAAAAGGTTCAGAAATATAAAGACCCAATCTACACGTTTAAAGTGCGTGATAAAGAAATAAAGATAGCAACACACAGTGAATCGTTATCTCATTCACAGATTCCTAAAGTTGCTTTACCAAAATATAAAGCTTGGGGAGATTTATTACGTTGGAATTTACAAGAAAATGTTCCGGGAGAATTTCCTTATACAGCAGGATTGTATCCTTTTAAAAGAACCGGAGAAGACCCAACAAGAATGTTTGCTGGTGAAGGAGGACCAGAAAGAACCAATAGAAGGTTTCATTATGTGAGTTTAGGAATGGACGCAAAACGTCTTTCTACAGCGTTTGATTCTGTTACTTTATATGGAAATGACCCTGGAAGAAGACCTGATATTTACGGAAAAATAGGAAACGCAGGAGTTTCAATTTGTTGTTTAGATGATGCCAAGAAATTATATTCAGGTTTCGATTTAAGTCACGCAATGACCTCTGTTTCTATGACCATAAATGGACCAGCACCTATGTTGTTAGGCTTTTTTATGAATGCAGCTATTGATCAGAATTGTGAGAAATATATCATCCAAAACAAATTAGAAAAACAAGTTGAAGCAAAGTTTAAAGAAATCTATGACAACAAAGGGTTAGAAAGACCTGTTTATCAAGGAGATTTACCCGAAGGAAATAATGGTTTAGGACTACTATTATTGGGATTAACGGGAGATTTAATTTTACCTTCGGATGTTTATCAACAAATAAAAAAAGACACTTTAGCGCAAGTTAGAGGAACCGTACAAGCAGATATTTTAAAAGAAGATCAGGCACAAAATACCTGTATCTTTTCTACGGAATTTGCGCTGCGTTTAATGGGTGATGTACAAGAGTATTTTATCGAAAAACAAGTTAGAAACTTTTATTCTGTTTCTATTTCTGGCTATCATATTGCAGAAGCAGGCGCAAACCCAATAACACAATTGGCGTTAACGTTGTCTAACGGATTTACCTATGTAGAATATTATTTAAGTCGTGGAATGGATATTAATAAATTCGGACCAAACTTATCTTTCTTTTTCTCTAACGGAATTGATCCAGAATATTCTGTAATTGGTAGAGTTGCTCGTAAAATTTGGGCAAAAGCCATGAAAAATAAATACGGTGCAAACCCAAGAGCACAAATGTTAAAATATCATATTCAGACTTCTGGACGCTCTTTACACGCACAAGAAATCGATTTTAATGATATAAGAACTACACTGCAAGCTTTGTACGCAATTAACGATAACTGTAATTCTTTACACACCAATGCCTATGACGAGGCCATTACAACGCCAACGGAAGAATCTGTAAGAAGAGCGATGGCAATACAGTTAATCATCAATAAAGAATTAGGTTTAACTAAGAATGAAAACCCAATTCAAGGTGCCTTTATTATTGAAGAATTAACCGATTTGGTGGAAGCTGCCGTTTTAGAAGAATTTGATAGAATTACAGAACGTGGAGGCGTTTTAGGAGCCATGGAAACCATGTATCAACGTTCTAAAATACAAGAAGAAAGTTTGTATTATGAAACGTTAAAACACAATGGAGAATTCCCAATTATTGGGGTAAATACTTTTTTAAGTTCTAAAGGTTCACCAACTGTACAACCTGCAGAAATTATCCGTGCAACGGAAGAAGAAAAACAATATCAAATTCAGACAAAAGAATTGCTAAACAAAGCGAATCCGAAGAAAGTAAAAGAACAAATTGCAATTTTACAGGAAGCGGCAATTAAAAATGAGAACCTATTTGATAAATTAATGGAAGCCACTAAGGTGTGTTCTCTAGGACAAATTACTGAAGCATTATTCAAAGTTGGTGGACAATATCGTAGAAATATGTAATAAAAAGTTATATTTAGCATTAAATATAAAAAATTATGGTAACAAAAAGACATTTTATTATTCTATTAACTTCCTTATTCTTTAGCCTTGGGATGAATTCTCAGAACAAAAACATTACAATTAGAGTTAAAGATGTTAATAACAAACCTGTTTCTGGGGCTATTATCCTTTTAGATGATGTAAAACAAAATGTATGGACAAACTCTAGTGGGGTTTTTAAGACAAAACTAAAATCTGCACCAAAAGAAATTAGTGCTTTTCATCCAAAAATTGGTATTAAAAAAATAGCATACAACGGAAAAGAAAACATCATTATAAAAATTGAAAAAGGAAATGACCTACACGTATCTCAAAATACTAAGACACAAAAAAAATCAGACTCAGGTCAATTTAATTCTATTTATGATTATTTAAGAGGACAAATAGCTGGAGTTCATGTATCTGACGAGGATATAACAATTAGAGGATACAATTCTATAAATGGAGATATGACTCCTTTATTTATATTAAATGAAACAACTGTATCAAAAGAAATTTTTGGTAATATTAGGCCTTTAGATATTAAATCTGTAACGGTTTTAAAAGGACCAGAAACAACTAGATATGGTGTAAGAGGTGCTAACGGTGTTATAATTGTTACAACTAAATAAAAAGGTTTACTAGAAATATTTTATACTTAAAATAGTTACAAAATCCGTTCATAATGAGCGGATTTTAACTTTTATAAACTTCTTAAACTTCGCCATTGTTTCTTTTTACTGCTTTCAGTATTCTGTTCTAAAACAGAATACACAACTTTTATAAAACAAACTAAAAACATCAATAAAACCTGATTAATTAAAAGAATTACCAAAACTATAAACCTTAGGATATTAAAAAAAGGTAGCAATATAAAATTGCTACCCTTCTAATTAACTGCATAAAGAGTCCCCCAACTCTTAAACAGTACTAATAAACTTTTTATTAGACTCCTTGTGCATCACCAATAACACGATCTATAAAATCTGTATTGATATACAAAAGCCTTGCTAGATTGTACAAAACATTTACTTCGCTATCATCTATTTCTCCATCAGCATAAGATATAATAGATAAATCTCTTAATATATTTAGCTTTTGCATCACAGACAGCACAACATCTAAATCTTTGGTCAATTGTTGTACTTCGCTAATCATTTCATCTTCTGTAAGACCTTTAATGGTCATCATACAATTGGCAAAAATTTTAGGAGCCACAATACTACTTAATGCTTGTATTTCTGAATCATCTACAACACCATCGGCATTAGATATTAAATATCCTCCTAAAAACATTAAACGTTGTATTTTCTCGGAATGTTCTCCTTCTTCCTCTAAATTTTCAGGTTCCATTAGAGACATAATGCGCTTAATTTCAACCTCCATAGCTTCTTCTGTAATTTCTCCAGAAATAGACGTGTTAAAGGCTGCATACGTTTCACTTTTATTAAAAAGCTCTAAAGCTTTAATTCTTAAAGGACTAAAAGGATGGCTACTATACCAATCTGAAGGATCTAAATTAGAATCATTTAAAACCTCTTCTAAATCTACAAATTGTTCTATATAAGCATTTAATTGAAAGTCTAAAGAATCTGTTGTTACACCAGATGATAATTTAAAGAAAGTGCGCCCAACGGCTTCAAAGTCTTGACAACATAATAAACCTGCTCTATCTGCACTAATTTCTGCATTTCTATTCCAAGCATATAATTTCATAGCATGAATTGGAGCTAAATCATTTTCTCCTGTATCTAATATTTGTCTTACCGGATAATCAAAATGCTCAAAAAGTACATGTCCTATTTCATGACCAACAACAAAAGTTAACTCTTCTTTAGAAAAA
Source organism: Polaribacter atrinae (assembly GCF_038023995.1). Taxonomy (NCBI): domain Bacteria; kingdom Pseudomonadati; phylum Bacteroidota; class Flavobacteriia; order Flavobacteriales; family Flavobacteriaceae; genus Polaribacter; species Polaribacter atrinae. The sequence continues at coordinate 3,155,247 of NZ_CP150660.1, read as the reverse complement.
CGCTCTAAGATTCCTGATGATAAAATAATGTATAACTTATTTTCATCTGGCGGATAACAAGAAGCATTAAAAGTATCTCCTTGGTATACAAAAAATTCAATATCAGCTTTTAGCTTTAAAGTGTTTTTACAATGCTCTCCTATTTCATGAAGCATAGGAGCTAAGGTTTTTGTAAGCCTTAAACTAGATTTTAATAAATGTTTTCTAGATTTAAATTTACCACTATTTTTATTTACCTTTTCTAATGTCTTTTGTATCAGTTCGTCTTTCTGAAAAGCGATCACATAATCTCTATCACCATCATAAACCAATAAATTTAAATCGATGTCGGCTCTATTATTCGTATAAATTCCGGGTACTGTTTCTAATATTTCTTTATGATTTAAAGCATTTATTTCTTCGATACGTTTGGTGTATTCTTCTGCTAATTCTGTTGTAATGTTTTGAAAAACAATACTAGCTTCTTGTATTTTATCGAAATTACCTGATGCTTGCGCATCATTTAAATCGGTTAACATCTTTTCTTGCGCTGTATTTAAAGCTGCTTGATGTTCTTTTTCTAATTCTGAAAGTGTTTCTGATATATATGACATTCTATTTTAGGCTTGAACTGTTAATTTTGAATTAGAAATTTTCATTAATCGACCTTTTAAGTCGAAAATTCCTAAAATTTGATCATCTCCTTTTTTAGCAACAATGTTGTTTCCTGGTAATTCTACTTCATATCCTTTTCCTTTTAAATAAAAATACAAACTGTATTTATGAGGAAATTGATAGTTTGCTGCAGCATTTGTAAAGTGAGAACAAATTAATGCAGGTACTGTTCTTGCTTTACTATCTGCTTCTGTAGATGATACCGTAACATAAACCGTTAAGCCTTTAAAAACTAAAGGAACAAAACAACTGTCTTCTGCCAATACAGATGCAAATGTTGCAAAATAAGCTCCCGGGTCTGAACTGAATTCTTTTTTAGGTGTTATGATATCTTCAATTTGATACGCTTCTCCTATTGCTTTTATTGTTAAAGCTGTTTGTAAAAACTTTTCTGGAATGCCACTTTGTGTATTCGCCCAAGACCATAACCAACTTTTTTCATTTTCTGAATAAGTTCCTAAAACCTGAATATCAAAAACCTTATCGTCTCCGTAGGTCAATTTTCCTTCTAACATATCACAGCTCCAGCCTAAGCCTTCTACCATTTCACCAAAAATCTCTTGTTTTTCTAAAGAAAGTACAACAGATTGATTATATAATTCTTGAATAGTTACTTTATTCGTTTCTTCTGATTTTTCTTGTGTGCTTTCTGTTTGCGTAGTTGCTGCTTCCGGAGTTCCTTCTGCAAACTCTTCTAATTTTTCTTCTAATAAAGAAATGATGCGAGCTGTTTTACGATCTACAGCATCGGCATTTACAACAGGACTGTGATTAATTTTTAGAACACCTTCTTCAAAAGTAATTGCACGATCTAAATTATGTTCTTCGTTTTCATTAATAATCACCACGTTTTTTAAACCTGCTTGTAAAAGCTCTACGCCCATATCATCTACACAAATAGCTTTAAAAGCTTCTATTAATGGTAAAAAATATATTTTAGGAAACGTATCATTATATAAATGAGAAAAACGATCTTCCATTAAAGTATTCCAAGAAATCTCTAAAGGAACTGCAAAACCTGCTGCTTTATTAATTTCTGTTTCTAATGCTGGAAATAATTCTTTTTGAAATGCTTGGATAATTCTTTTTTCTTTAAGTCCCATAATTTTTATTTTATTAAATTCATTAAAATGATTTTTTATTTATTTTTATAATATTTGAAGTAATTTTTCTTCTAAAATATTAGATAAGTTTTCTGGTAACGCTTTATCAATAGGTATTGCTATTGTTAGTGTTTTTACTTGGCAATTAAGCTGTAATTTGTCTTCTTGTTGTAAAACAATAGTATCTATACCTTGCCAAGCCTCTTTGCCTAAGGCATCTTTTGTAATTTCATCAACTACACTTTTTAATGCTGTAAAAACATCTTGAATGTTTAATCGATTATTTAATTCTCCTAGCGAAACATCGTCTATATTAAATTCTTTTATTTCACTTCCTAACAAGCTTTTTTCATTATTTAACCAGCGTTTCAATTGCAAGACCGTTAAGTTTTCATTTTCTGATGATAATGGCCTGCTAATTGCCCCTTTAGACAATTCTACAACCATTTTTTTTGGTTGTTTAACCGTAATAAGCACAATATTGTGCGTATTAAAAAAGAGTACATCTTCATTCTGAGAAAGCATACAAACCGATTTATTGTGGCTACTATCTTCCGTTAGATCTAAAATTATTCCTTCTATATAACTTCCATTATTTAATGAAATAGCGATTAAAACAGCTTCTTCCTTTTTAAAAACAGAACGTAAGATTTCCTCTGGCGTTTGGGCTACAAACGCTTTATAATAATGTGTGTTTTTCATGATAAAAAATTGTGTTATGAATCTTCTAAGAGATATTGATAGTCTTTTGGTAATTGATCTATTAAATAAAGAAAAATACCGTCTCTAGATATTGTTTTGTAATCGTAATAGGTTAAGGTTTTCCTTTCTAGATTTGGGTAATTCATTTTAACCAAATACATACCTACCCCTTTTGTTAAATATCGATCTCCTTCGATTTTTTCTTGTGGTTCATGTTTTTCAAAAGCGATATAAAATGAATTTAAATCTTTTTGATTGACCCAAATATTCTTTAGGTACACAGGAGAATTTGGTTTCGTAAATTCTTTACTAATAAAATGACCTATGTTTTCTGCCTTTACAGATCCATAGTTATTTGCAACTATAGCATGTTGTTTATATCTGTAAGATCCGTTGCTATCATTAAACGTACTGGGTTTTACAATCAATTCGTAAAAACCTTTTCTTTCTCTTTTAACTTTAAAATCTACATGTGCTTCCCTTGTCCAGGTATCTGGATATTTATCTAAAACGCTACAAATCTTATCTGAAAAATATTGAAACTTCTTAAATGTAGGCTCAGAATCTAAACTAATGCTAATTGCATGATTAAACACATTTACATCCATACTTAAAACATCATTATCTAACACTTCATACAGTTCTTCTCTAAGTAGAATTTCTTGTTTCTGATAATTTGTTAATGTTTCAATACTTCTATCTTTAGTGTCATGAAAAGGAACATAAAGTGCTTTGTCTTTTGCATTCCATTCAAAGTTTATAATAATATTAGAATTCTCTTTAAGCGCTAATTCTACCCAATATAAATTAGGGTTCATATTTGCAGTATTAAAGTTTCTTTTAAAAGTTATAATTTCATATTTATTATAATGATGTTCTTTTAAAAATGTTACAAACCCTTCTTTTGCTTTCATATTAGACACCCCACAGCCAACAAACAGTAGAAGAACTATACTTAAAATACTATAAAAAAAGAATCTATACATATTAACAACTTTTATCAATGACACTAAATCTTAAATGCTTGCTTATAAATTATTTTCTAATAAATCAATAAGCACTTTAATTCTACTATTAACGTCTGGTGCATTTAATATAGGACTATGGTCTATTGTTAAAACTCCATCTGAAAATGTGAATCCATTAGCTGGATTGTGATGATCTTTGGTATTTAATATGTGTATTTCTTTTAAGCTTTCTGCTAATGCTTCTTTCCCCATATCGTCACTAGCAATAGATTTAAAAGCTTCTATAATTGGTAAGAAATATATTTTTGGGTAAGAATCGTTGTAAAGGTGTAAAAAACGATCTTCAAATAAAGTACTCCATTCAATGTTTAAAGTAACATCAAAACCGGCAGCTTCATTTATTTGTGCTTTTAATTCTGGAAATTGTTCTTCTTGAAATGTTTTTGTAAATCTGTTTTCTTTTAATCCCATGATATTTTAATTTAAAGGTTATTTCTTTGTATACCTCAAAACTAAGACTTGATTAGGATAATTTTAAAACCGTTTTACATGTGCTCTTTTTCGTTTTATATTCGCATTTATAAGTTATCTAACACCTGTTTTAAGTACGATTTTTTACGTGTAGCAACTGGTATAACTTCATTGTTTGTTAAGTGAACCGTATTGTTTGAGTTCATCTTTTTTATGTATTTTATATTTATTAAATGAGATTGATGCACGCGTACAAAAGTGTGTTCACTTAAAATATTCTCGTAGTATTTTAAATTACGAGCACTCATTATTTTTTTATCAACTGTATGAAAAATAGTATAAGCTCCGTCTGACTGGCAACGCACAATGTCTTTTGTTTGCAAAAAATATTGAGCATCCGCCGTTTTAATTAATAAGGTTTTCTGAATCTCCTTTTTATTAAGTTCAGAAACCTTGTCTAAAGCATTCTTATAAACTTGTTCTTTTTTATAGCCTACTCTAAATCTATCTATACATTCTGATAACTCTACTGAATCTATCGGTTTTAATAAATAATCTATGGTATCAAACTTTATTGCCTTTATAGCAAACTCATCATAAGCGGTTGTAAAAATTATCTTAAAAGAAATACTCTCTAAAGCTTCTAAAATCTGAAATGCATTACCGCCAATCAACTCTATATCTAAAAAAACTAAATCTGGAGTTTCCTCTTTTAAAAACGAAATAGCATCTGTAACATTATCTATTTTAGCGACAACTTCAATATCTTTTTGAGTATATTTAATCAGTTTATCTAATGTATTTAACGCATTAAATTCGTCTTCTATTATAACTGCTTTTATCATTAAAGTTTCAATTTAAAAAACACTTTTGTTCCTGATGGTTTGTTGTTTTCATCAAATAAATCTTGAAGAATAAATGATTTTTCTTCTCCCTTTTTTCTCATTTTTAAACGCTCTTTAAAAATAGATGTTGCATGTAAATCTTCTGTTAATTCTTCTTGCTTGGCTTTTGCAGATCTTCCTACTCCATTATCTAAAATAACAAACAACAATTCTTGCGCTTCTTTTTCTATTGTCAACAGAAGCTTTCCTCCTTCTGGTTTCTCTTTTAAACCATATTCTATTGCATTCTCTAAAAAAGGTTGCAATAACATTGGTGGCACCTGTATTTTAGTAACATCAATAGCATCGTCTACCTCAATAGTATACGTAAAAACATTATTAAAGCGTAATTGTTGGGTTTCTATATAGTTAGAAATCATACTAATTTCTTTGTCTAGCGAAATAGATTCTTTTCTAACATAATCAAAATTTTGTCTAATTAATTTAGAAAACTTAGCAATATAATTAGATGATTTTATAGGGTTTCCTTCTAAAGTAATATTCTGAATTGCAGCCAATGTATTGAATATAAAATGAGGATTCATCTGCACGCGCAATAAACTTTGCTCTAACTTTGATGCTTTATTTGCTGCGAGTAATTTTGTATTATACACATAAAAAACAGTGGCTATAGCTAACAAAACAAATAATAACATAGTACTAATTAAAAGCCATTGGTTTCTACTATTAATTTCTTTTTGATGATTAATTTCTGTTTCCTTTTGTTTAACTTCATAATTAACGTTTGCAAAATTTAAAAGCCTATTTTGTTCTAATCGATTCACGTTTAATTGCAAACTATCTCTTACTATTTGATTATCTAAGGCTTTTACGTAATCTCCAGACATAATAGCAATAGCTATTAACTTATCTCTAATTTCTATTTCATCTTTTACATTTTTATTAGCAACATAAATACTTAATGCTTTTTTATAATTTACTTCTGCCGAGTCATTTTTAGATTTCAATAAAAATAAATTACCCAAACCTTTATAAGGCGCAGCATTAATTGCTTTTATATTCTTATTTAAAGTTGCAGCACCTCTTAGAAATTTTTCTGCATTTTCGTATTTTCCTGCATCGATATAAGTGTATCCAATATTATTTAAAATACTTGCTAAAATTTTAGGTTCTCTTTTAGATTGACTTAAATGCATTGCTTCAGAATAACTGTTTAAAGCTTTGTTATATTCTTTTAACTGCAAATAAACACTCGCTTTGTTATTTTTTAATGAAATGATAGAAGCTGTATCTACACTTTTAGAAAACAAACTATCGGTTGCTGTTATATAAAACAACGCTTTATTGTAATCTTTTAACTTAAAATGAAGATTAAATAGTTGATTATAAGCTTTCCCTTCTATACGTTTATCACCTATTAATTGTGCTAAATGCAATGCTTTAAGCGCATAAATTTGCGATGTTTCTATATCTCCCACGTTTAGATAAGCTCCGCTTAATGTAATTAAACATCGTCCTTCGTTGTACTTATCTTTTAATTCTACAAAGAGTTTATAGGACTTTAAATGTGTATTAATTGCTTCTTGATATTTAAAATTCAGGTATAAAATTTCTCCTTTTTTAAACAGCAACATGGCATGTTCTAAGGTTGTTAAATCTTTATTATTTTGAACTAAACTATCTAATTCTAAAAAAAATTCTTGTGGTTGTGTTTGCGCAATACTATCTAACCTAGCAAATTTGTTTTTTATATTCGGGCGAATAATATCTTGTTTAGAACAAGCTAAAAACAATAGTAATAAAGACATCGCAAAACTTAATTGCCATATTCTTTTGTTTTTTAAAATCATAAAAGCGAAACTAGAAAATGTTTGAATAAGCTAAAATAAGCAATCATCAATATTCTATTAAAAAAATCCCTTTTATTTTTGTTAAAATCAAGAAAAACACAAATAGATTCGTTTTTCCATAAAATAGTAATAATCAGGATTAGAATGATGAAATAAAAAGAACATCAACAAAACTTTAGAGAATCAAAATAAAATGGGTTTACAAAAATCTATAGAAGTTTAAAATAAAATTCGACCAATTTATTGGCGTAAACTTAAATGAAGTCATCCAATTTCTTTTTTTTTAACTTTTCTGCATCTTTATTGACAAGGTTCTGTCTATTATAAAAAACATGCGGAATCAAAAATTTAAATCAGAATTCTATAAACAATTAAACATCGCAAAAGCTGCAACTAATAAAAAACAATATAAAACAGCATTTTATCATTTAGAGAATGCACATATTTTAGGTCAAAATAATTTGTACAGACATACTTTAAGCCATTATTACATGCTTATATTTGGTTTTAAAACAAAAAATAGTGAAGAAATTATTGGGCAAGCCTTAAGAATATTAGCTGCTATACTATTTACATTAATTTGGGTTCCAAGAGGTAATACTGGCGGTACCAACATTTCTCCAGTTAAAATAATTCCTATTAGAAAAGAATTAAAAAAATATTTCTTAAATTAATGCATCTTTTTAAATAATACGTCGTCTATTAAATGAACATTAAAATAGAATATCATGAAAAATACAAATTGTAACTGTAATTGTGAAGGTTGTAAAACCGGAGATTGTAAAAATTGTACTTGCACTAACTGTACTTGTAGCAATTGTAACTGTTAAATAACTATCATTCCGAATAAAGAATTAAGAGAACCACATCACAGGATTCTTCTATTGTTATTCGGAATGACATTTTAAAAATAAAGTATGACTACAAAACAAGTTTGGACTTTATATTCTGAAGATTTAAAACGATTTATTATCAGCAAAGTAAAAGACACAATTATTGCAGATGATATTTTGCAGGACTCCTTTATTAAAATTCATACAAAACTACATACTCTAAAAGATATTACAAAGTTAAAACCTTGGTGTTTTACAGTAGCAAGAAACTCTATTCTAGATTATTGGAGAGTAAACGATAAAACTTTTGAAATTGCAAATTTTGAAGCAGAAACGAGTATCTTAAAAGATGAACATACAGAAAAAGATTGTTTAATAGGAATATTAAAGCACTTACCAAAAAAATACAGAGACCCTTTATTTCTTTCGGATATAAAAGGAATGAAACAACAAGAAGTTGCAGATCAATTAAAACAATCGTTACCTACTACAAAATCTCAAATTCAGCGTGCAAGAAAATTAATAGCACAAGGCTTTATGGATTGCTGCGGTTTTGTTTTAAATGATGATGGTAACTTGGTTGGAGAAATTAAGGAGAAGGAAGATTGCAAAGTTTGTAAATAAATTAACAATAATCATCACCTTATTATTTATCTTAGTTGAAATTATAACAAAAATTAACACACACACAACTATGGCAGCACTTAAAAAAGAAGACATTAGTCAAGAAGTATTTGACTTATATGACGACTATGCGCATAATAAAATAGACAGAAAGCAATTTCTAAAAAAACTATCATTATATGCTGTTGGTGCAATTACATTGCCAGCTTTATTAAGCTTTATTTCTCCTAATTATGTAGATTCTATATTGGTAGAACCTAATGATCCTCGATTGAAATCTGAAACGATAAATTACGCCTCTCCTAAAGGAGGAAAAAAAATGACAGGTTTACTTTCTATTCCTAAAGAAGGAGAAAGTAAATTACCCGGAATTATAGTTGTGCACGAAAACCGTGGATTAAACCCATATATTAAAGATGTTGGCAGAAGAGCAGCCTTAGAAGGCTTTATAACTTTAGCGCCAGATGCACTTTCTCCAATGGGAGGATATCCTGGTAATGATGATGACGGTAGAGATATGCAAAAAAAGAGGGACCAAGGTGAAATGTTAGAAGATTTTATTGCTGGCTACAACTACCTTAAATCTCACAAAGATTGTAACGGAAAAGTAGCAGTTGTTGGTTTTTGCTTTGGAGGTTGGATTTCTAACATGATGGCAGTAAGATTACCTGATTTAGCTGCAGCCGTTCCATATTACGGAAGACAACCCCAAAAAGAAGATGCTGTAAAAATTAAAGCTCCTTTGTTATTACAATATGCTGGTTTAGATAAAAGAGTAAATGAGGGTTGGCCTGCTTTTGAAACAATTTTAAAAGAGCATAATATTGAACACGAAGCTCATTTTTATCCAGACGTAAATCATGGGTTTCACAACAATACAACACCTAGATATGATGAAGCTGCTGCTGATTTATCTTGGGAAAGAACCATTGCTTTTTTTAACAAGCACTTAAAAAGCTAATTCAGCTATTTCTAAAAAACAACGGAGCAATCCGTTTTTTATGTTTTTTTGTCATTTCGGAATGAAAAACGATTGAGAATCCTATCTTTTAGATACATTCTTACTCATTATGTCTTCGGAATGGCAGTTTAATGTTTATAATTATTTACTTTTATCTTTTAAACATCCAAGGTGAAAAATAAAACTCTTATCAGTAAAAAATTAGACAATTTTTACAACAAAGCATCAGAAGAAACCAGACTAGAAAAAGGAATGGGAATTTTTGAATTTGAACGTATAAAAGAGCTCATACAATTACATATTTCTAACCCAAAATCTAGAATTATTGATGTTGGTGGTGGTACAGGTAAATATTCTGAATGGTTGGCTAAGAACAACCATACCGTTCACTTAATAGAACCTGTTTTAAAACACATAAAACTGGCAGAAAACAGAGCCAAAAAATTAAAAAACCCTTTTTCTGTTGCTATTGGTGAAGCTAAAAAATTACCTTTTGAAGACAATGTTGCAGATTTGGTAATTTTACACGGTCCATTGTATCATTTGCAAAAAAGAGAAGATAGAATTGCAGCCATTCTTGAAGCAAAAAGAGTGGTTAAAAAAGGTGGAATTATTTTAGGGTTTGCAATTAACGCAACAGCATCTACAGTTGTGGGGCTAATGAATGGAATGATCCATGCCAACTCTTTTTTTAATATGTGTAAAGAAGAATTAACAACAGGTGTTCATGATGCTCCAAAAGATTTTCCTTTTTTATTAGCAGATGCTTTTTACCACAAACCAGAAGGATTAAAAGCAGAGTTTTTAGAACAAAACCTCAACTTTATAAATCTTTTTGCTGTTGAAGGAATGATTTGGTTAGACAATGAATATTTTGCAAATATGCTGGATAAGAAAAAATCTAAAACATTAAAGGCTTTGCAAAACCTCACACAAAATGATGAGTACTTATTACCTTTTAGTCCACACATGATGATTGCGGTAAAAAAATAATTTATTATTATTATTATTATTGTTATCATTATGAAAGTAAATAAATTACAAATAATTGGAATCATAATTATAATCATTGGGATTGTTACAGGTTATTTTTTTTGAAGAAAGCAACATTATTAGTACAATATCAGGAGTTTTATCAGCCATAGGTTTAATGTTAATATTAAAATGATTTCCTTTAAAAAAGCAAAAATCAGTTAACTAATTCCAATTTGTTAAAAACCAAAAACTGATTAAAATAACTGAAGTGAAAGATAAAAAGGTTTATTGGGGAGTTTGTAAAAACTGTAAAGGCACAGGTAAAAAAAGGAAAAGTCTTCCTAAAAAAGTAAGACTTCATTATAAAAAATCATTAGAACAATTTGAAAAATCTAATAGAGAAACAACTGCTCCTGTTTTACCTAAAGGACCATTACACATCTGTGTTAAATGCAAAGGAACAGGACTTATTGAAGCTAATAACTTTCCGAGTGTAAACAAAGAGAACTACCCAGATGTAGCCATTATTGGTGGCGGAATTGGAGGAGTTGCATTAGCGATAGCCTGTTTACATCGTGGCATCCCTTTTACCCTCTATGAACGAGACATTAGTTTTAACACTAGATCTCAGGGGTACGGACTTACTTTACAACAAGCAAGCAAAGCAATGGCAAGTTTGGGTATTCTAAATCTAAAAGAAGGAATCACTTCTACCAGACACGTGGTGCATACTACTGAAGGAGAAATAATTGGAGAATGGGGAATTAGAAAATGGGGACGGTCAGAAACAAAATCATCACCCAAGCGAACAAATATTCACATTGCAAGACAGTCTTTACGTTTAGCTTTATTAGAACAACTCGGTAACAATAATATTGTAAAATGGGGACATCAACTTTTGAATTACAAAGAATCAGAGGACGGAGATATTCATCTAAATTTTAAAGTAGACAATAATATTATAGAAGAAAAGGCAGACCTAATTGTTGGAGCAGACGGGATTAGAAGTACCGTAAGAAAACGATTAATAGGTGATGACGCTTCTCCCCTACGCTACTTAAACTGTATGGTTGTATTAGGTATTTGTCCTCTAAACAACTTAAAAGATATAGAAAGTTCTTTACTAGATTCTGCCACCGTATTTCAAACCGCAAACGGCAATGAAAGAATTTACATGATGCCTTATGATTCAGATTCCATAATGTGGCAACTTAGCTTTCCTATATCTGAAAAAGAGGCAAAAGATCTAAATACTAAAGGAGCAAAATCTTTGAAAAAAGAAGCATCTCGAAGAACTCAATGGCACAGCCCTATTCCTCAAATAGTATCGGCAACCAATGAAGAGCAGATATCAGGTTACCCTGTATACGACAGAGAACTATTAAATCCTAAATTATTAGAAAAAGGAACCAAAGTGACTTTAATAGGAGACGCAGCACACCCAATGAGTCCGTTTAAAGGACAAGGAGCAAACCAAGCTTTGTTAGATGCTTTAGCGCTTGCTCGTGGCATTACAAAAGGTTGTAAACCATTATCTAAATGGAAAGAAATTGGAATCCGAAAAAGTGTGTTAGTAAAATTTGAATCGGAAATGTTAGCACGTAGTACTTCTAAAGTAAAAAGTTCTGCAGATGCTGCACAACTATTACATTCAGAAATTGTATTATATAAAGGAGATGGCCCAAGAGGAAAGCATAGAGTTTAAAAACCTATAATTCTAAATATCAAAACCTTACAAACTACTATTCCAATTAGCATCTAATAAAACTAAAAGTATAATTGCATAGATTAAAAGCTGTGATTATGCAATATATATACTTTCCGTTGCTCATATTCAAATTACCGCTTATCATATTATCAAATTTAAAAGTAGTTTACTCACTTACATTTACATCATCATACAAAAAATAATAAATTATGATTATAATTGTAAAAGCAGCAATAGAAATAGTTGAAAAAACAGTTGAATTCGTTTTTCAAATATTCTTGTGATAAAATAATTTTAAATTTTTAAACTGTAAATCAGAAAACCAACATACCTATTACATGAATTTATCTTTAAAAAGATTTTATATACTATTCAATCTCCTTGGATGGTTGCTTTTATTTACAGCTACTTTAGCTGGCCCAAAATTATTTCTTTCAGACAATGTGTTAGCTTCTGAACGTGTTTTGTACTATTGGTTAGAAACTGTTACATGTGCGGTACTTGCTTTTGTATTTACGTTTTTAATCTCTTTTTATATTGATAAAAAAATAAACTTTAATAACTATTGGAAAAAAATCACATGGAAAATTTTAATAATTTTCTTGATTGTACAAGCTTTATATTCTTTGTTTATTTGGCCAATGTTAGACATTGTTAAACAATGCACTAATTATGATACAGATTCAGAAATGACCTTTGAAGGTAAAATATATAATGTTTTTTATTTTTCTACCTTATTTGTAATCTGGCTTTTTGTTTTTTTAACCATCAAAATTTATCATCAATTAAAAACAGTCCAAATTAAACAACTACAATTAAAAGCCACTCTAAAAGAGTATCAATTAAATACATTAAAAGGACAAATCAACACCCGCATTTTATGTTTAACAGCCTAAATAATATACGTGGATTGATGTTAGAAGATGTTCATAAAGCAAGGAATATGCTCACTAGTTTATCTGAAACTTTACGTTATTCTCTTACAAAAAGCGCCTTAAATTCAATTTCTCTAGAAGACGAATTAGAAATGGTAGAAAATTATATAGAAATTTCTAAAATTCAATTTGAAAATCGTTTGCATTTCGAAACTCATATTGATCCGGATTCTTTAAACAAACAAATTCCACCAATGATGATTCAAATGTTGGTTAAAAACGCGCTTAAACATGGAATTTCGAATCTAAAACAAGGAGGTTCAGTAATTTTATCAACTTCTATAGAAAATAATCAATTGCAAATAAAATTAACAAATTCTGGAACACTACAAAAAAACGTAAAAGGAACTCAATTAGGTATCAAAAACATTAAAAACAGACTTAAATTACAGTATGGTGAAGCTGCTAATTTTAAATTAGCAGAAATAGAAAACCATGTAATTGCAACTATTAAAATTCCACTAGTATGATGAAATTAAAAGCAGTTATTGTTGAAGATTCTCGTTTAGCTCGTAATGAATTAAAAGAATTAATTAAAGCTCATAAAGAAATTGAAATATTAGGAGAAGCAGAAAATGTAGATGATGCCTTTGTTTTGATAAATAACACAAAACCAGACTTATTATTTTTAGATATTAACATGCCCGAAAAAGATGGATTCGAGCTTTTGGAAATGTTAGATGAAGTTCCTATCACAATTTTCACCACTGCTTTTGACGAATATGCTATTAAGTCTTTTGAATACAATGCTTTTGACTATTTATTAAAACCAATTAATCAAAAACGTTTTTCTAAGAGTATTGAGAAGGTAATTGAAAGTATGAACAACAACGAAACATCCATCATTAAAAATGAAAATGCGTTAAGTTTAGACAAACAAATTTTTATTAAAGACGGTGAAAATTGTTGGTTGGTAAAATTAAAAGATATTTCGTTATTTGAAATTGTAGGCAATTACACGCGTGTCTTCTTTGATCAGAAAAAACCATTAATTTATAAATATCTAGCACAAGTAGAAGAAAAACTACCAACAGAAGTCTTTTTTAGAGCCAACAGACAACAAATCATCAACATTAATCATGTTAAAAAAGTAGTCTCTTGGTTTAACGGAAAGTTAAAAATAGAAATGAATTCTGGGGAAGAAATAGAAATTTCTAGAAGACAATCTTATTTATTTAAAGAGCAACTAAGTTTTTAATTCAGGTATTTTAAAAATAAAAAAAAGTTTTTCATCCTTTCATAAAAGGATGAAAAACTTTAATATCTTTTTTTGTAAAAACTATAAAGCTTCTTTTCTTCTTACTTTAATTTTCATCGCTCCTTCAATAGGCTTGTCAGAAACTAAAATTAAATACCCTGCACCTCCAGCTCCTGCTAGTTTCCAGGCAAGTGCTTTTTCTTTATATTTTTCAATTTCTTTAAGAATCTTGTCATCAACCATTGCAGGAAACATTTTTACTTGTGCATCAAATGACTTCAAAAAAGCTTCAGAAAATGTCTCTAAATCTTTATTTTGAATCGCTTCCCAAACTTCTTCAGAAGCATCTGCTAAAGATTTTACATTCTCTTCTGTAATATATGTTTCTCCTAACAAATCTAAACCTTGTTCTCTAGGCCATAAAAGAACCATCTGAATATGGTCTTCTAACCAACCCAATACAGATTCGTCATGTACAGATTCAAATTTTGTTGGCCAATAACCATCACTATAATAATGTCTAACAAGACCTGGCATACAAATACCTATTGCATCTTGAGCACCAGAAACCATAGTAGAACCAGGTGTATTTTCAAACTTAAAAAGTATTTCAGCTAATTTTTGTGGCTTCTCTAACGGTAAATAATGAGGCCATATTTTTTTTGCAGCATTTCTAGTAGAAGTAGACATTCCGCAACGTTCATTATACTCAATAATTGGTTCTAAAGAAAGTGTAATTGCCCAACCTGGATGGTATTTAGAAACATAAGGTTGATCTATCCAAGTACCTCCAAGATCTATTCTATATGGTAAACTACAATTGCCTCCCGTTCTTAAAGAAGTAGTAGATCTTTCAGGAAGACCTGCATCCGGAATTCTTTTCAAGTTTTTTAACTCGATATTTAACTCATTACACAATTCTTCTTTTGCAGGAGAAAAACCATCTTCATTTACAATAAAATAATCTGGTTTTAACGCTTCTAAATCTTCTTTAAAATCTAACATTCCTGAACCAGAATTCACAAAAGCATTTTTTACATATTTAATGGCGTTAATCATATAAATTCTTTCTTGTTCAGAATTTATAGTATGACGCCCTTTTAACTCAGACACAGTAGCATCAGAACCAATACCTACATATAAATCTCCATATGTAGAAGCTTCTTTAAAAAATGCAATATGCCCACTATGTAACATATCAAAACAACCTGATACAAATACTTTTTTCTTCATCAATTTTAAATATTTTTTGTAATTCACTCTATTTGAACAGTAAAAATACTGCATTTATTTTAAAACATAAGTTTCATGAAGTATTTTAGGTGAATTTCTTCTTTTTTAGATACGTTATACTTTCTTTTATTAAAAAAATAGAAATAAAACACGCTTCTCTTGTTGTAACCGCCTATTATTTATAACAAACTAATTTTCAGTAAAATTAGAAAAAATATTACCTGTATTAAAATTATCTTTATGTTTTTATGTTACTTTTTATAATTTTATGTGTCTAATAAATAGCAACATTAAACATATAATTATGAAAAAAATACAATTCTTATTCACTATAATATTCATTTTTTTAGTAACTATTTCTTATGCACAAGACGTAGTATATAAAGACAAAACTTATACTATCAAAAAGAAATCAATTTATTTAGATAAGGTAGACGTTACTCAAACCTTAAAACCAGAAATGGTCAATGAAATTTTTGCTATTCATACTATAAATGAAGAAAAAATAAAAGCGGCCAAAAAAGCCGAAAAAGAAAAAAAGGCAGCTGAAAAGAAAGTAAAAAAAGCTGAAAAGGCTTTAAAAAGCAAAGTAAAAGCTCAGAAAAAATTAAGCAAAGCAAACGATAAATTAAAAAGTGGTATTAAAAAATACAATAAACTTAAAAAGAATGGTGATTTATCTCCTAACGATAACAAAAAGTGGTTAAGTAAAATAGAAAAGCTAAAAAAGAATGTAACAAAAGCTGAAAAGAATTTTAAAAAATCATAAACTTTGGCAGTATCTCATAAACTGTGTAAGTTTTAAAATCTCAGGTTAAATATTAATCTGAGATTTTTTTATTCATTAATTTTAACTTTTACACACTTATGAAACCAGAAGATTTATTAAACGAAGACTTTTTAAAACAATTCAAGAATGCACCAGAGCTAACATCCTTTTTAGAACAGTTGCACAAACGTGGTATTGAGAAGTTACTAGAAGGGGAACTAGATGCCCATTTAGACTACGATAAGCACAAAAAAAGTAAAGCAGCCAACCTTCGAAATGGTTACACTAAAAAGAAATTAAAATCCGTTTTAGGAGAAACAGAGATTCAAGTTCCTCGAGACCGTGATAGTTCTTTTAATCCTTTAATTGTAAAGAAAAGAGAAAGTACAACAGAAGGCATCGAAAATATTATTATATCGCTTTATGCCAAAGGCATGAGTAACAGTGATATTGAAGAACAAATACGTGAGCTGTACGATTTTAATATTTCTACATCCACTATTTCAAGGATTACAGATAAGATTACAGAAGATGTTATTGCTTGGCGGAACAGGCCTTTGGAGGCCACTTACCTAATTGTTTGGATGGATGGCATCGTATTTAAAGTTAGGGAAAACTCTAAAGTCATAAACAAGACTATTTATATTGCAGTAGGCCTGAGAACAGATGGCAAAAAGGAAGTCCTAGGATTATGGTTAGGTAAAAATGAATCTTCAGCCTTTTGGATGAGTGTTTTAACCGATATTAAAGCTCGAGGAACTCAAGATATACTTATCACAGCTACCGATAATTTAAATGGATTTACGGATACTATTAAAACTATTTTTCCGAAATCAACGACTCAAATTTGTGTTGTGCATCAAATAAGAAATTCGTGTCGTTACGTGGTCTGGAAGGACAAAAAGGAATTTACTCGTGACATGAAGCAAATCTATACTGCTCCTACAAAAGAAGCTGCCAAAGCTGCTTTAAATGACTTCAAAACTAAATGGGATTCTAAATATTCTTACGCCATTAAAAGTTGGGAAAATAATTGGGATGAGCTTACAGTATTCTTTGATTTTCCTATTGAAATAAGAACCATAATCTACACCACAAATCTTATAGAAAACCTAAATGGAAAGATACGGAAATACACAAAAAACAAACTCTCGTTTCCAACCGATGAAGCAGTTATGAAATCCGTGTTTTTAGCTTTGAGAGAAAGCACTAAAAAATGGACCATGCCAATCAGAAATTGGGGAGTGATACTAAATCAATTTTTAGCTATATTTGAAAACAGGATTAAGTTATAAATAACCTAACCCTGAAATTTTGAACTTACACACTTTTTAGGATAGTGTCTAAACTTTTATAGTTATGCTTTAGTGATCACAAAAAAAGGTCTGGTTTTAATTAAACCAGACCTTTTTTTATGTATCAATTTGTAAAAACCTAAAGAATTACCTTCTTCTTTTAGGCGCTCTACTTACTTTTTTCTTTCTCTTATTAAAAGGAACAGGCACTGCATCATCAAAAGTATTCTTTACCTCTTTTGCATTTTTGTTCTTTTTCCAAGAATTATTTTCAGGCAATAATTTCTGTAATAAATCTTGTCTTCCAACTTTATTCAAAGTGTTTTTAATCCAATCTTTATTCTCTTTCTTATACCAAAAGAAAAATTTATGTTGGTCTTCACGCTCCTTTTTAGTCTTAGGTGTTTTGGTTGGTTTTAAAGTATAAGGATGATATCCTGAATAATAAATAACTGTTGCAACCGTCATAGGGGTTGGTGTAAAACCTTGCACTTGTTCTAACTGAAAGCCCATATCTTTGGTTTCTGCAGCTAAATTTGCCATATCTTCTACCTCACTTGCTGGGTGACTAGAAATAAAATACGGAATCAATTGTAAGTTCAATTTCTTCTTAATATTTATTTTATCGAAACGCTCTTTAAACATATGAAAATATTTAAAAGAAGGCTTACGCATCAACTTTAAAACAGGATCAGATGTATGTTCTGGTGCAACTTTTAATCGTCCAGAAACGTGCTTTGTCATTACCTCTTCGGTATACGCATCTAATTCCTTTGGATCTGCGTTTTTATTGAATTCCGGCACCAACATATCATGTCTAATTCCACTTCCAATAAAAGATTTTTTAATCTTCGGATGTTTATCAACTGCTTGGTATAGTTCCGTTAAAGGTTTATGAGACGTATCTAAATTAGAACAAATTACAGGCGATATACAACTAGGTGCCACACACTTGTCGCAAATAGACTGTACCTTTCCTTTCATCTGATACATGTTGGCAGAAGGCCCACCAATATCAGATAAATACCCTTTAAAGTCTGGCATATTTGCCACTTTATCAATTTCTCTTAAAACAGACTCCTGACTTCTACTTGCTATAAACTTTCCTTGATGCGCAGAAATTGTACAAAAACTACAACCTCCAAAACATCCTCTGTGAATGTTGATAGAAAATTTTATCATTTCAAACGCAGGTATTGGTCCACGTTTGTTATATTTTGGATGTGGTAAACGTGTAAAAGGCAAATCGAAAGAACCATCAATTTCCTTTTCTGTCATGGTAGGAAACGGCGGATTAATTACCAACGTATTCTCTCCTACTCTTTGTAAAACTCTACGTGCTTTTAACTTATTAGACTCTTGCTCTATCACTTTAAAATTAGAAGCAAACGTTTTTTTATCCTTTAAACAAGCCTCATGAGAGTTAATAGTAACATCATCCCAATCATTTACAACAGGTAATTTCTCTTTCTTTTCATTAACGTAAACAGCTGTTTGTTTAATGTTTTTTAAACTAGAAAACGGAACCCCTTTTTGCAATAACTCTACAATTTCTCGTAAAGGTTGCTCTCCCATTCCGTACACCAACATATCTGCTTTAGACGTCTCTAAAATACCTGGTAATAATTTATCAGACCAATAATCATAATGTGTTACACGTCTCAAAGAAGCTTCAATCCCTCCAATTAAAACAGGAATATCCGGAAATTTTTCCTTTAAAATCTTAGAATACACAGACGTTGCATAATCGGGTCTAAACCCCTTATCTCCATTTGGTGTATAGGCATCTTTATCTCTACGCTTTTTACTTGCCGTATAATTAGAAACCATCGGATCCATACAACCACCAGTAACCCCAAAAAACAAACGAGGTTTTCCTAGTTTTTCAAAATCTTGTAAATTATCGTTTACACTTGGTTGCGGCACAATAGCCACACGCAAGCCATAACTTTCTAAAATACGACCGATTACTGCAGGTCCAAATGATGGATGATCTACATAAGCGTCTCCGCTAAATAAAATAACGTCTAATTCTTCCCAACCACGAATTTTAACTTCTTTGTTTGTAGTTGGTAACCAGTCGGTTAATTGATGTCTTTTTGGTTCTTGCATAGTTTGCAAAAATACAAGAATTTTAATAGAAAAAACACTTATTTTAAGAATGTCTTTTTTTAGATTATTTTGAAGCTATTTCCTGCTTTCACTACTCGCTTTACGCCCAAAAGCGTAAGAGCTCAAACATACCGTTCAATCAGGGCTAAGGTTTTTTATGAACTATTCGCCTTATCAAAAGTTAGTTTCACTAAGAATGTTATTCCGAAATGAGGAACGATTGAGGAATCTAATCTTCTACCTGTTAAATTAGAATCATAAACTAGTAACAACAATTCTAGAGCAAATTACTCCACAATTAAATGCGAAATCTCATCTACATTCCAATCAATAACCAAACCACTAGCTAAAGATTTTGCCACTTCTTTTCCGTATAAAAACTCACATAAATACAACGCAGCTTCAAAAGATTTTGCACCACCAGCAGAAGTTATATATTTTCCATCGTGTACAAACAACACTTCTTTTCTAATATCTAAACCCGGAAACGTTGCTCTCATTTTATCAATATCCGAAGGAAAAGTGGTAGAAACTTTATCATTTAACAAACCTGCTTTTGCCAATACAAAAGCACCATCGCAATGAGAAGTAATATAAGTAGCATCCTTATCAACTCTTTTTACAAAATTAATCATCGCTGTATCCTCTAAATCTGTATCTAAATGATGTTCTGCAGAAGGCACAACTAAAATATCTATTTTTGGTAACGAATCTTTTAGATAATTAAAATCTGGCAGAATTCTCATTCCTTCGAAAGTAGTAATTGGTTTGTCTGTATTTGCAACGGTAAAAACATTCATCGCCTTTATATTTTCTCTAAAAATAGTATGCTGAAAAATATCAAAAGGAGCTGTTAATTCTGTATTAAAAGTACCATCCATAATTAAAAAAGCAACATTATACCTGTCTTTCTCTAACTTAGTAAACGTTTTGGTTTTGGTTATAACTTTTTCAATCCCCTTTCTACTATTTTTTTCTTGACAATTAAATAAAACCATCATTACAACAAACACACCTACGATCCTCATATAACACCTTTTTTAATGAACGATAAAAATATCTAAAATCATTTAAATACGGACACAAATCTGTAATTAGTTGAATTACATTGATATATTTTATAAAAAAATCGTTATTTTTGGTTGACCAGATTGGTAGACCAATTTGAAAAACAAAAATAATATGCTAAAAAATTAAAAAAAAACGAAATGATTAACTATCACACATTACACAAAGTAGTACTTGTTTTTATAATTGTAGTTACATGTAATTACAATACATTTTCTCAAACCACTTATAACATAGATGACCCTGAATCTTTAAGAGATGTTATATATGAACCTGGAGATGTCATTATTTTAAAAAATGGTGTTTACGACACAGATGAACGCATGCGGTTCTTAGGATCTGGTACAGCAGAAAACCCTATTACCTTTAGAGCAGAAACTCCAGGTGGAGTTGTGTTTACAGGAGGACCAAGATTAACAATTGGTGGTGAAACAGATGATTCTGGAGCAGTAATAGCAACGGGAGAATATTTAATAGTTGATGGTTTTCATTGGAAAGGTGGTTATGGAGCTAGTAATTTTATTGAATTTAGAAATGGTAATAATTATGCACACCATAGTACCATTCAGAATTGTGCAATTGATGGATTAGGAATTGACCCAGATGATTTAGCAGAAGATTTAGCAGACGGACAAATTACAAAACACAGGTGGATTGTGTTATATGGTACTTACAACACCGTTATTAACTGTTCTTTTATGAATAAAGTGAGTGCCGGAGCAATCGTTTTAGGTGAATATGCATACAACGCATTTCCTGAGGGAGATGATGGAATAAACAATAGTTGTGCAGAAGTTGGGCATAGAGTAATGAATAATTATTTTTACAATTTTGCAAAAATAGAAGATTTATACGGCACCAAAGCAGACGGTTCTCCTTTATCTAATGCAGGCGATAGTGAGACCATACGTATGGGTACAAGTTCATACCAGATGGTAAACAGTAACGCAACAATTAGCAATAATTATTTTGTTCAGTCTGATGGTGAAAATGAAATTATAACAAATAAAAGTAAAGGAAATACATATACCAATAACACCTTTAGAAGATGTAGAGGTTCTTTAGTACTTCGACATGGTTCTTACGCAACTGTAGAAGGTAATTACTTTTTAGGTGAAGATGTAGACGGAACAGGAGGAATTAGAATTACCGATAGTAATCATAAAATTACAAATAACTACATTCAAGATTGTATTACAGTTATCGACCAAGCAAAATGGAATAATGGTATCACTTTTATAGGTGGATCTGCAAATGTGATGTAGATTGTACTTCTGACGATGTTTCTAACGGATATCAAAAAACAGAAAATATTACGGTTGCTAATAACTCTATTGTAAACACAAATGCACCTTTATTTTATAACGAAGATAAAGGGTCAACAGATCCTACAGGAAATGTTTCTAATAATTTAATTTATTTTGCAAATGCAGATTCTAATTTAACAGACGTTATTTCTGGAGATAGCGAAACTGCTTATGCAAATATGGGAACAGCATTAACCTACCAAGGAAATGTTTTTACTGGAGCTGCATTAGGTGCAACAAATACAGGTTTCTCTGAAGAAACAGGAATTACAGCTACTGCTGATGGTGAAATTTTTACTTTTTCAGGAACTGGATCTGAAAACAAAGGTGCAGATATGGGAACTTACACACCAACAACAGATGCGATGGTAGGTTACGGAATTGGAGCTTGTTTTATAGATAATTTAGGAGCTAGTATTGCTGATGGAGATTGTACCATTCAAGTAAGCGAGTCTTTAACGGTTAGTAGTTTATCAACAGTTACAGCAGAAGCGGCTAGCTACCCTGTTTCTGTTTCAGCAAATGTAAGTTGGACGGCTATTTCTAATGATGCTTGGATAACCATTGATACAAATTCTGGTACTGGTGATGCAACAATTGCTGTTACAGTAACAAAAAATACAGAGGCAACTAACAGAACAGGTACAATAACTTTTACACAAGATGCAGGAGGTGATGATATTGTAAGAACTTTAACCATAACACAAAGTGGCGCAGATTTAACAGATTTATACGACCTTATTAATACAGGAACCGGTTTAACTACAGATAAAGTTACTGTACATTCTTTTTCAAAAGAAAATTCATCAAAATCTGAGTTTGCTACAAATTCTTTGGATAAAGATTCTGATACAGAATGGACAGCAGATGATGGATCAACTTTACCAGAATTCTATAGAGGAGACGGTGAGTATATTATTTATAATTTAGGAGACACTTATAGCCTTGCCTTAATTCAGTTTAGCACTACCAATAAATCAGACTCTTTTGGTTTTCAAATATTAGTTTCTACAACTGGTACTGAAGATAAAGACTTCACAAAGGTATTGCCTACTACTGAAGATTTATTATTAACAGCAACCAACACTACAGATTTTAATCAATATCCAATTAATGTAGATGCTACTTATGTAAAAGTAATTGGTTACGGACGTTTTAATAGTGATGGTGATAAAAGAGAAAGTGCTTGGAGCGCCATTAAAGAAATAGAGTTTTACAAAACCTCTACCCTATCTTTAAACAATCCTTCTTTGGATACTAAAATTACAGTATATCCCAATCCTGTAAGTAGTATTTTAAATGTAAAAGCTGACAAACAAAATGTAAGTTTAGTTCAACTTTATAATGCTAATGGAAGAAAAGTTTTAGAATCTAAAAATGATCAACAAAAATCAGCTATAAATATTGATGTTTCTAAATTAGCAAAAGGAACTTATTTTGTAGTTATTTCTGACGATAATAATGCTAAAACATCAAAAACAATTATTATTAAGTAATATTTTAGGGCTACAAAAAGGTTGAAAAAAAATCAGTGTTATGATGATTTTGGTTACAATTATGTAATTTAACATCAAAATAATTAAAGTTAATGTTCAGTTTTGTAATTTTACTAGCTAAAATCAGCAAAACTAACCATGAAGAAACATTTTTTTAAAATCCTTTTTGTAGCTTTTTCCTTTACTTTTTTAATCAGTTGTAATACAAAAGCAACAGAAGAGAAAAAAGACAATAAAAACACATTTGTTGCAGACAACTACACAAAAAAAGAAGTAGATATCACAATGAGAGATGGTGTAAAACTACACACAACCATCTATACTCCAAAAGACAATTCTAAAACATATCCTATCTTAATGCAAAGAACTCCTTATAGTTCTGCGCCTTATGGAGAAGGAAAAATGAAAACCAAAATTGCTCCTAATATTCATTTAATGAAAGAATTGAATATTGTAGTTTATCAAGATGTTCGTGGACGTTGGATGAGTGAAGGCATCTATGATAATATGCGTGCTTATATTCCTAATAAAGCAGCAAAACAATCTGATGAAGTTTCTGACACCTATGACACCATAGATTGGTTGGTAAAAAATGTAGAAAATAATAACGGAAATGTAGGTACTTGGGGTATTTCGTATCCTGGGCATTATGCAACCGTTTCTACAATTGATGCACACCCTGCTTTAAAAGCAGCTTCTCCACAAGCCTCAATTGGAGACTTTTTCTTTGATGACTTTCACCATAATGGTGCTTTTATGTTAAGTTATTTTAGAGCAATTTCTTTATTTGGTACTTACAAAGACACACCAACAGATTCAGCTTGGTATTCGTTTCCTAAAATGGATTCTCAAGATCAGTATCAATTTTTCTTAGATAAAGGACCTTTAAAAAACCTAAACGAATATTTTCAGTATGAAAAGTTAGATGCAAAAATTGCAGATAATAAAAATAAAATTGATGATTTTTTCTGGAAAGAAATTGTAGAACATCCTAATTATGATTCTGTTTGGCAAAGTAAAGGCATCATTCAGCATTTAAACAAGGTTCCATCTACTGTTGCAACAATGGTCGTTGCCGGAGAATTTGATGCAGAAGATTTGTACGGTCCTTTAGAAACTTATAAAGGTATTGAGAAACATGGTAAGAATAATTACAACACCTTAGTTTTTGGTCCTTGGGATCATGGAAAATGGGCTAGAAACACCGTTAAAAACTATGTTGGAAACTATTATTTTGGAGATTCTATTTCTTTAAAATTTCAGTCTGATGTAGAAACAAAATTCTTTAATCATTTCTTAAAAGGAAATGGCGATAAAAACTCTGGATTGCCAGAAGCCTATGTTTTTGATACCGGCAGAAAAGAATGGAAATCTTATGACGCATGGCCACCTAAAAATGTGGTGAAAGAAGATTGGTTTTTATCTGAAAATCAAGCATTAAGTTCAGAAAAAAAATCAACAGAAAAAATAAGTTTCATTAGTGATATTAAAAAACCTGTACCGTATTCAGAAGATATTAAAACAGTTTTTACGCCAAGAAAATACATGACAGACGATCAACGTTTTGCGTCAAGAAGAC
This sequence comes from Polaribacter atrinae, assembly GCF_038023995.1. Lineage (NCBI taxonomy): Bacteria > Pseudomonadati > Bacteroidota > Flavobacteriia > Flavobacteriales > Flavobacteriaceae > Polaribacter > Polaribacter atrinae. Next base: position 3,130,561 of record NZ_CP150660.1, on the reverse strand, counting down.
CGGATGTATTGGTTTTTGAAACAGATATTTTAACAGAAGACTTTACGTTAGCAGGAGATATTTTAGCGAAACTAAAAGTAGCAACTACAGGTTCTGCTGCAGATTGGATTGTTAAAGTAATTGATGTTCTTCCTTCTGAAACAGAAGAGAAAAATGAAAATCTTCAAGATCACTTAAAAATGAGTAATTATCATTTAATGGTTAGAAGTGAAGTTTTACGTGGACGTTTTAGAAATAGTTTTGAGCATCCAGAACCTTTTATTCCAAATAAGAAAACAGACGTAAATATAAAGCTACAAGATGTTTTTCACACGTTTAAAAAAGGACATAAAGTACAAGTTCAAATACAAAGTACTTGGTTTCCATTAATAGATTTAAATCCGCAAACGTATGTAGACAACATTTACAAAGCGGATGAAAAAGATTTTAAAACCCAAACACATACTGTTTTTACAGATTCTAGTATAGAGTTTTCTGTTTTAAAACAATCAACATAAAAAACATAAAAAAATCCATCAATAAAGTTGATGGATTTTTTATTTACAAAACTTCATTCTTTAGAACCTGTAGTAGATACATTAAAATTAAAACGCCAACAAAAGCAAAAGCTGTAACTAGCATCCAAGTAGTATCAAAACCAAATTTAGCCACCAATTGCATACCAACATTGTGGCTAAAAATATGTGATAAAGAAAATGCAATACTATACAAAGCCATGTATTCTCCTTTATTTCCTTTTTCTGCCCTATCTATAGCAAAAGCATTCGAAAACGGGAAAGCAATCATTTCTCCAATAGACATTAATAAAATTCCGATAATTAAAACACCCACCCAACCTGTTAAATTTAAAATAATAAAACTAAAACCGACCAGAAAAAGGCCTAAGGCAATTAATTTAACTTTAGATTTTTTTAAATCTTCTAACCATTTTATCAAAGGCATTTCTAACAGAAAAATAAATAAACCACTTAAACCCATTAATAATCCTATTTCAAATTCTGATAAAAAACGCTTATCACTATAATACAAAGGTATTGTAGAAAAATATTGCATAAATACAAATCCGAAAATAAACATGGCTATGAAAAAGACCCAAAAAGCTTTATCTTTATATACAGAAATTGGGTTTTCTACTTTTATTTCATCTTGTACTTTTGCTTTCTTAGGATGCAATACTTTTAGTAATAAAAAGGCTGCTAACGCACAAGTAATTCCATCCATCCAAAACAAGCCTGCATAACCAATTCCTGTAATTATTAAACCACCAATTGCAGGTCCTGCAGAAAAACCTAAGTTAATTGCCAAACGAATTAAAGTTACAGAACGTGTTTTATTTTCTGGCTTACTATACGCACTTAAAGCAACAAACATTGCAGGTCTAAAAGCATCTGCAACTAACATTACCGTAAAAATACCCAAACAAAATTGATTAAAAGTTGCTGCGTATTGAAGAAAAACAAACAGAATTCCTGTTCCAAATAAACTCACAAGCATTACTTTGTAATATCCAATTTTATCAGTTAATTTTCCTCCAATCCAAGTTCCTACCACAGAACCTAAACCAAAGAAAGACATAATCCATCCAACATCTGTTAATGAAAAATGAAGACTTTTTGTAAGGTATAAAGACAAAAAAGGAATGACCATAGTTCCAGATCTGTTGATAAATGTAATTAATGAAAGCCACCAAACCTCACTAGAGAGCCCTCTAAAAGTATTGATATAATCGGTATATAGTTTTTTCATGGTTTGGTTAGTTTAGCACTTGAACAATCTTTCGATTGGAATAAAATTGATATTAAAAGTTACAGCGTTTATTAAAACAAAAAAGTCCGACGATGAAGTCGGACTTTTATAATTGTTTGATTTTTATATTACTATTATCAAAACATATAAACATACCGATTTTGTCGCGTTTTACACGATAACTTGGTAAGATATGTAATGACTCTATTCATTTTTTGTTTTATTAATGCATCAAAACTACATAAAATAATTGAATATTGTATTTTTGATAAAAATAATTTTTAAAAATAAAAATTATCAATAAAAACGTATAATACTCTGTTTTAAAATACTTTAAAATGAAAATAAATCTATTTATTATTGCTATTCTTCTTATAATGATTTCTTGTAATTCTCAAGGAAAACGTCCAATAATGGGGAAAACAGTATATCAACAAGAACTTAACGCTAGTTTTAAAGATGCTTCTATATCTCCTTTAAAAAAGAAAGACTTAAGACACTTTAAAGGATTAGATTTCTTTGAAGTAGATTCGTCTTATATTGTAGAAGCTAAATTAATAAAAACAGAAAATGCACCAACATTTGAGATGGCAACCACCACAGAAAGAAAGCCTTTGTACAAAGAATACGGGAAATTACATTTTACTTTGCAAGGAAAAAATTACGAATTAACCATTTACCAAAGTCAGGATGATTTAGATGACGTAAAATATAAAGACTATTTATTTTTACCATTTACAGATGATACTTCTGGAGAAGCATCTTATGGAGGCGGACGTTATATGGATGTAATGACCACAGATATTACGGCAGAAAACACGGTAATATTAAACTTTAACAATACTTACAACCCTTATTGTGCTTATAATGACAAATATTCTTGTCCATTAACACCTAGAAAAAATCATTTAGATTTAGAAATAAAAGCAGGAATTAAGGTTTATAAAAAATAAGTATTTTAAATTCTGTTATTGCCTACTATTAACAAGAGCAGAAATAACAACTTTATTAAAATCCCCAAGGTTTCAACTTGGGGATTTCTTTTTATTTATACCATTTTTTTATTGGTCATATACAAACCATAAGCAGCACTAAAGACTACTTTAAACCCAAAGAAGTTTTTCCATTTTCCGTCAGCAAAATTAGTTTCTATAACTTTCGCAAAGTCAGCAGAAAATAAATCGCTAAAACTAGCCATTAACAAAGAAACTACCGTTACAATTACAAAGAAAGGAATAGCTACTTTAGCAAAATTACTCCAAAACAGCGGTTGTTTTATTTTTTCTAAAAATGTCATTATTTTAATTTTTGATTATTGTGATGACGATCGTGATCACGTTTTGTTTTAATATCTAATTTTTTCTCAAAAGCATCTTGTAAATCGATTCCTGTTTGGTTTGCCAAACATAAAACCACAAATAGTACATCTGCTAATTCCTCTCCTAAATCTTTATTTTTATCAGATTCTTTTTCACTTTGTTCACCATAACGTCTAGCAATAATACGTGCAACCTCACCTACTTCTTCCGTTAATTGCGCCATGTTAGTTAACTCGTTAAAATAACGTACTCCATGAGCTTTAATCCAATCGTCTACTTGTTTTTGTGCGTTTTCTATGTTCATTTTTATATATTAAATGATTGAAAAATTGTAAAACTCAAAGATATTGATTCTAAAATTATTTATTTCTAAATTCGAAAATAAAGACTGATTTAAAGTTTAATTAAAAAAAATAGACAGACTTGTCTATTTTTTGTTTATTTTTATATATTTGCAACGTGAAACATTCTGAAATAAAAAATAAAATCATTGAAACCGCTTCCTTCTTATTCTATAAGAATGGATATAATTCTACGGGAATAAATGAAATTATTTCGGAAGCAGGTATTGCAAAAGCAACACTATACAATCATTTTAAATCTAAAGAAGATATTTGTTTAGCGTATCTACAATTTAAAAACATCAACTTTATACAAGATATTGAAAATTTTACAACTTCTAAACCAAAAGGAAAAAATCAAATTTTAGCTATTTTCGATTTTCTAGAAATGTTTTTTCAAGATAAAGACTTTAATGGTTGTTGGTGTATTAAAACAGTTTCTGAAATACCAAAAGATAATGAGATCATAAGAAATGAAATTCAATCTCAGAAAAATAGTTTTATAGCCCTTATCGTAAAATTAATTACTAATAATTTAGAAAACATTAAAGAAGAGCAAGTTAATTCTCTTGCTAGACAAATATACTTATTATACGAAGGAGCAGTTGGCGAAAGCCATTTACACCAAGAAAACTGGCCTATTACAGAATCAAAAAACTTGTGTTCGCAAATCATAAAATAAAAAAATTTGCACAACAAAAGACAGACTTTTCTGTCTTTTTATTATAAAATATAAATACATAAAACATTAAAGATTTTAAAAACAAAGTAGCATTAGTAATTGGAGGAACAAGTGGTATTGGTAACGCAGCTACAAATGCATTATTAGAAAACGGAACAATAGTACATGTTGTTGGTAGAAATACCGATAAAATTGCAGATGCAACAAATTTAATTAAACACACAGCAGACATTTCTAACACAAAAGATGTAGCTGCATTAATTACAAAAATTACTGCATTAGAAAACTTAGATTTCTTGGTAAATGCATCAGGAATTTTTGGTCCTAAACCTTTTTTAGACCATACAATGGAAGATTATAACTCTTACCAAGATTTAAACAGAGGTTTCTTTTTTATTACACAAAGTGCTGCTAAAAAAATGAAAGAAACAAATGGAGGTTCTATTGTAAACGTAGGTTCTATGTGGGCACAACAAGCAATAAAAGCAACACCTTCTTCTGCGTATTCTATGCAAAAAGCAGGTTTACATTCTTTAACAAAACATTTAGCTATGGAATTAGCAGAAGATAATATTCGTGTAAACGCTGTATCTCCTGCACTAGTAAACACACCTGTTCATCATGGTGTTTTTGGAGGAAAAGAAGCTGCAAATAAAGCATTGGTTGGTTTTAATGACTTTCACCCAATTGGACGTTTTGGAGAATCTATTGATATTGCAAACAGTATTATTTTCTTACTTTCTGATAAAGCTTCTTGGGTTACAGGTGCAATCTGGGATACAGATGGTGGTGTAATGGCTGGTAGAAACTAAGAACAAAAAATAAAAAAACCATAGTACAATCTATTATTGTCTATGGTTTTTTATCCAAAGAATAAAAAAAATGAAGAATCTAATAATTCTAATTACAACGGTTTCACTTTTAATTTCATGTAATAACAAAAAAGACATTGGTGTAGATACTAAAGCGACTACTAATGTTTCAGCAAAAATGACAGCTACAACATATAAATCTATATTAATAAATGAAGTTAGCATAGCCTACAGAGAAGCAGGAAATCCTAAAAACCCTACAATTGTATTATTACACGGCTTTCCTGCATCATCTCATCAATACAGAAAAGTATTAAATAAATTATCTAACGAGTATCATTTAATAGCGCCAGATTATAATGGTTTTGGTAATAGTGATTTTCCTGATTCTAAATCATATGAGTATACTTTCGATAATTTAGCAACCACTATTAATGCTTTTTTAGAAAAGAAAGAAATCAGTTCTTACGCATTAATGATTCAAGATTATGGTGCTCCCGTTGGCTTTAGAATTGCAACTGCACATCCAGAAAGAGTTACAGCAATTATAAACCAAAACGGAAACGCTTATAAAGAAGGTTTAGGAGATGCTTGGGCAGGAATTAAAGCACTATGGAAAAACAGAAATAAGCAAACAGAAGACGCTTTATTACCCGCTTTTTCTTTAGAAGGTTTAAAATGGCAATACACGCATGGAGTTAGAGATATTAAAACTGTAAACCCAGATAATTGGAACTTAGATTACTTAAGGCTTTCTAGACCAAATGCACATAAAGTAAACATAGACTTGTTTTATGATTATCAGAATAATGTAAAATTATATCCTAAATGGCAACAATATTTAAGAGACAAGCAACCGCCATTATTAATTGTTTAGGGTAAAAATGATGCTTTCTTTCCAGAAAGTGGTGCTATCGCTTTTAAAAAAGATGTAAAAAACATTGATTATAACATCTATGATACTGGGCATTTTGCTTTAGAAGAAGATGGAGATGACATCATCAATAAAATAAGTGTTTTTATGAGAAGGAATGTTAAAAATTAACGTCTAATCTAGAGATTATTAAACCTAAAACAAGGCTATCAAAATGAAACAATTATTAATAGTTATACTTTTATCAAGTGCCATTTTTGGATGCAAGTTGTAGGAAAAAGATACTTCTAAAATCAGTAAGAAATCATATTATTTTCCACCAAAAACAACCTATAATTACATTAAGATTGATAGCCTTAAATTATTTTACAGAGAATCTGGAGATAGAAAAAACCCAACCATTGTTTTATTACACGGTTACCCTTCTTCTTCTCATTCGTACAGAAATCTAATACCAATGTTATCTACACAGTATCATGTTATTGCCCCAGATAATTTAGGCTCTGGTTATAGTGATCATTTAGACCCGAAAACCACAAAACATACATTTGATTTACTAGCTTCTTATACTCAAAAGTTAATTAATCAATTAAAAGTTGATGATTATGTAATGTATATGCAAGATTTTGGTGCACCCGTAGGTTATAGAATGATGGCAAATAATCCTAAAAGAATTAAGGCTTTAATTGTACAAAATGCAAATGCCTATTTAGAGGGATTAACACCAAAAAGAATCGATTTTTTTAGAACTGCACAAACGGATATTTCTAAAGAAAAACATGATTTTCTGTACAGTCTTACAGGAAAAGATGCTATAATTAACAAACAATATCTGTTTGATATAGATACTGATAAAACCAATACACAAAGCCCTGATGCTTGGACACATGATTTGGCTTTTTTAAGTTCTAAAAAAGATAGAGAAATTCAGGTACAACTTTTTCAGGATTACAACACCAACTTAATTAGATATCCTAAATGGCAGAAAATGCTGAAAGAAAATCAACCTAAAACACTTATTGTTTGGGGTAAAAAGGATTTAAAATTTAATTATAAAAGTGCCAACGCGTATTTAAAAGACTTACCAAATGCAGAACTTCATTTGCTTGATGCAGGTCATTTTGCCGCTGAAGAAAAAACACAAGAAATAGCAAAATTAATACTAACTTTCTTAGACCAGCATAATATTAAATAATCAATATTATTTTAAAACAAAAAAAGAGATTGAAAACTAAAGTTAGTTTCAATCTCTTTTTTTTATTTATAAATCTTATCGTTTACTTTAAAAACGTAGAAACTTCATCGTAAAATTGTTTCGGGTTTTCTGCATGTAACCAATGACCCGCATTTTTAATTTCTACAATTTTAGAATTCGGAAAATGGGCTTCTATAATTGGTTCTTCATCTTGTGTAATGTAATTAGACTTTTCTCCTTTTAAGAACAAGGTATCTTTTTCAAAAACAGTAAAAGAAGGCAATGCCTCACCAACTTCTGGATTATTATCGGTTAAAGATTCTAAATTGAATCTAAACGCTAATTGCCCTTTTTCTTTCCAATACACATTCTTTAATAAAAACTGACGAACACCTAATTCAGGAATTAACGTTGCTAGTTTTTTATCGACTTTCCCTCTAGCATCTTCTTTAGAAAAATCAATAGAATTTAAACCTGCTAAAATTGCATTATGATGTGGTTGATATTGTCTTGGAGAAATATCAACAACAATTAATTTATCAACTAATTCAGGATATGTAACGGCAAACAACATTGCTGTTTTTCCGCCCATAGAATGTCCAATTATATACACTTTTTCTAATTTATAATGCTGTATATATGCGTATAAATCTTCAACTAAAACCTCATAATTAAATTCATCTTCATGAAAACTACGTCCGTGATTTCTTTGATCAATTAAATGAACTTGATACGTTTCAGAAAACTGATTTCCTAAAGTTTTCCAATTATCAGACATACCAAAATAACCGTGTAAAATTAATAACGGAATTCCTTGGCCTTTTATAGTTGAGTGTAATATCGGATTATTTGACATTTAGATTGTTTAATTTTGTCAGGTCGAGCGCAGTCGAGACCTAAATAAACCTCTCGACTGCGCTCGAGAAGACATTTCTACTAAATTATACTTACTTATTTTAGTCGATGCAAATACATATTTACAACATTCTCTAAACCTAAATATAGACTCTCTGCAATTAGTGCGTGTCCAATAGAAACTTCTGCTAGATTAGGGATATTCTCCTTAAAAAATTTAATATTATCTAAGCTTAAATCGTGCCCAGCATTAATTCCTAATCCTAATTTATGAGCTAAAATAGCAGCTTCTGTATAAGGTTTAATAGCATCAAAATTACCTAATTCAAATTGTGTTGCAAAATCTTCTGTATACAATTCAATTCTATCAGCTCCTGTTTTTGCAGCAGCTTCAATCAACTTTGCATCCGTATCAATAAAAATTGACGTTCTAATTCCGTTTTGTTTAAATTCTTTAATTACCTCTTGTAAAAAGGATTGATGTGTAATCGTATCCCAACCTGCATTAGAGGTAATTGCATCTAACGCATCTGGCACCAAAGTAACTTGTGTTGGCTTAACTTCTAAGACCAAATCCATGAAAGATTTTATAGGATTTCCTTCAATATTATACTCTGTCGTTACAATATTTTTTAAATCTCTAGCATCTTGATAACGGATATGTCTTTCATCTGGTCTTGGGTGAATAGTAATTCCTTGTCCACCAAAACTTTCTATATCTGTTGCAACTTTTAATAAATTTGGCACATTTCCGCCACGAGAATTTCTTAAAGTTGCTATTTTATTAATATTTACACTTAACTTTGTCATTGTCTAAAATTAGGCTGCAAATATAATTTATTAAATCATTTTATCCTATATTCGTAAAGCATGAATATGAACGACTACTTATTAGACCAAATAAAACCACTTCGCTTAAAAGACACTGTTAAAAGTGCTCAAAAAGTGTTTATAAATTACCATATCACACATTTTCCTGTTATTGAAAACAATAAGTTGTTAGGTTCATTTGCTGAAGAGGATATACAAACACTAGAAAATAACGAAGAGGAATTAGTGGAACACGCCCACTTATTAAATTCTTTTTTTGCGGATGAAAAAGCAACGGTTTTAGAACTATTAAAGATCTTTGCAGACAATGACACTAATATTATCCCAGTTTTAAATGAAACTAAAGATTATATGGGGTATTTTGATTTGCGTGATGTTTTAGATGTTTTTTCTACAAGCCCATTTATGGTTGAAGAAAGCGAAACTTTAATTGTAGAAAAACTAAGAAATGATTATTCTATGAGCCAAGTTGTACAGATTATAGAAGCTAGTGGCGGCCAATTATTAGGTTTATATATCTCAGAAAAAAAATTAGATAGCGTACAAGTTACTATCAAAGTAATATCCGAAGAAATAAATGAAATTATGCAAACTTTTAGAAGGTATGATTATAAAATTATATCTATGCATGAAAATGATATCTATTTAGAAGATTTAAAAAGTAGGTCTGAATATTTACAGAAATACTTAGAAATGTAAACCTTTAACAAGGCATTTACTAAAAAAACAAAATATTGAAAAAAGCAGCAATTTACGGTCAATCTTACGCGATTACATCAGAAAAAGAGGTTAAAACCTTAATACACGTTTTACAAAATAATAAGATTGATTTTTATATTGAACATGAGTTTTACAACCTTTTAACAGAAAACAAGATACTGGAAGATTCCTACAAATCATTTGATAACTTTAATGATTTAGACAATACTTTTGATATAATGCTTACACTGGGTGGAGACGGTACCTTTTTACGTTCTGCAACCCATATTAGAGATTTAGACATTCCTATATTAGGTATTAATACAGGTAGGTTAGGTTTTTTAGCCATCGTTGCTAAAGACGTTATTGAAGAAAGTATCAATTTGGTTTTAAAAGGCGAATATACCATACAAGAAAGAACTCTTTTATCTGTTAAAACAGAGCCTAAAACAAAAGATTTTGAAGAGTTAAATTTTGCTTTAAACGAAGTAACCATTGCCAAAAAGAACACCACTTCTATGATTGGGGTAAAAACCTATTTAAACGGTGAATACCTAACCAATTACTGGGCAGATGGATTAATTATATCTACACCAACAGGCTCTACAGGGTATTCGTTAAGCTGTAACGGACCTGTAATTTTGCCAGATTCTAAAAACATAGTAATTACGCCAATTGCACCGCATAACCTTAATGCAAGACCAATAGTAATCTCTGACGAAACTAAAGTAGAGTTAAATGTAGACTCTAGAGAAAAAAGCTTTTTAATATCATTAGATTCTAGGGTAACAAGTGTACCAAACAATACTAAGATTTTTGTAAAGAAAACAGACTTCACAATAAAAAGTATTTTACCTAAAAATCAATCCTTTTTAAAGACATTAAGAAGTAAACTTTTATGGGGAGAAGACATTAGAAACAAAACAAATGTTTAACAAAGCACTTACAATATTTCTTTAAAAAAGTTGTTATTCAAAAAAGACTATATATTAACTTTATAAAGCAATTTGAAATTTCTATATTTGCCCACTATTTTATAATGAAAAAAAGAATATTATTTTATGTATTTGTAAGTTTTACCTCTATTTTCTTGGGGCAACTTCATGAAGTAGGCCTAACTATTGGAGGTACTAACTATGTTGGGGATATTGGTAAAAACTACTATTTTTATCCAAACCAACTAGCAGGAGGACTTACATATAAATACAATTGGAATCCTAGAATTGCTTTAAGAGCAACTTACAGTTTTTTACCAATTTCTGGTAATGATGCAGATGCAGACACTGGTTTTAGAAGAGATCGATTAGACGCTAGCGGAAAAACATACAAGTTTTCTAACAATATCAATGAATTAGCTGCTGGTATCGAATATAATTTCTATGAGTATGATTTATCTTCTTATGATAAAACTTGGACTCCTTACCTAATCTTAGAATTGGCTGTTTTTAATCATACAAACGTAAGTTCATACTTAACAACAGGAGGAATAGAAAAATTTGAGAAGAAAACGTCTTTGGCCATTCCTTTCGGTTTTGGTTATAAGTCTAAATTATATGGTACTTTAGCGTTGGCTATTGAAGCAAAATTTAGATATACATTTGAAGATGGTTTAGACTACCTTTCTAAAGATACACCAAATGTAAATTTAGAAGGCACAGGTAATGATTGGTACATGTTTACAGGAGTTTCTTTAATCTATACCTTTGGTAGGCCAGCTTGTTATACAAACGGATTTTAAAAAAAACTATGGATAAAAAATTACTAATCGACTTGCAAAGAACGCCAAAACATGTTGCCATTATAATGGATGGTAATGGTCGTTGGGCTAAAGGTAAAGGAATGAATAGAATTTTCGGACATAGAAACGCCTTAACCGCTGTTAGAGAATCTGTTAGTGCAGCCTCACAAATAAATGTAGACGCAATTACTTTATATGCTTTTTCTACAGAAAACTGGAACCGACCTAAATTAGAAGTAGACGCTTTAATGAGTTTATTAATTAATTCTTTAAAAAAAGAATTACCAGGCTTCATGAAAAATGGAGTAAAAGTAAACGCAATTGGAGCTATAGAAAGCTTACCTAAAAAAGCTCAAAAAGTTTTGGGAGATGTAATTTCTCAAACAAAAGACAACACAGATATTGTATTAACTTTTGCTTTAAGCTATGGATCAAGAGAAGAAATTGTTAATACAATTAAAAATATATCTAAAAAAGTTGTTAATAAAGAGCTTAATATTGAAGAAATAGATGAAAACACTATAAATAACCATTTATATACGTTTAATTTGCCCGACGTAGATTTAATGATAAGAACTAGTGGAGAACAACGCATTAGTAATTTCTTATTATGGCAAATGGCATATGCCGAATTATATTTTACAGATATACTTTGGCCAGATTTTAGAGAAGAGCATTTTTACGATGCAATCATAGACTATCAGAATAGAGAACGAAGATTTGGAAAAACAAGCGAACAAATTACAGAATAAATTTTATATGAAATTATTTTCTGCTACAATAATGCTAACAGCATTATTTTTTACTTTTAGTGCTAAAGCACAAACTGAACTAGATAGTTTATCAACAGTAAAAATAGACACTACTTCTACTAAAGGTACTTCCTTCGAAAAAGGGAAGGAATATATACTAGGAAGCATAAGTGTAACCGGTTTAAAAAAGTTTAGTGAAGAAACTGTTAGAGTTTTTACAGGCTTAAGAAATGGGCAACCTATTAAACTTCCAGGAGACAAACTTACAAGTGCTATTAAAAAACTATACGAAAGTAAACAGTTTAGTAATGTAGACGTTTACCTTGCTAGATTAGACGGAAATACGGTTTATCTTCAGTTTGATGTATTAGAGTTACCTCAATTAAACAACATTACAATTGCAGGTATTAAAAAAGGAAAAGCAAAAGAACTTCAAAAAGACGCTGAATTAAAGAAAGGTGCAATGGTTACTGATAACCTTATTGTTACTACTAAAAATTACTTCACAAAAAAATATACAGATAAAGGTTTCCTAAAAACTAAAGTTAATTTAGATGTTAAAAAAGATACATCTGATATTAACATTGTTAATATGGCTATTTTTATTGATAAAGGCAAAAAAATTAAAATTAAGGATATTAATTTTGTAGGAAATAAAGCGCTTTCTGGGAAAAATCTTAGAAAAGCAATGAAGAATACAAAACAAAAACTTTTAGGGCGTTTTTGGAAAGGATCTAAATATATCGAAGAAGATTTTCAAGAAGATTTAGAAAGTATTTTAGATAAATATAGTAGATTAGGATACAGAGATGCTCGTATTCTTAGTGATAAAATTAGTTGGAATGATGATAACACTATCAACATTGACATAGAGTTAGAAGAAGGTAGACAATACCGATTTGCAGAAATATTATTTGTTGGAAATAAAGAATATACTGCAGAACAACTTCAACTATATTTAAAAATAGAAAAAGGTGATGTGTATAATGGTGCTGTTTTAGAAGAGCGCGTTAAAGGTGATGGTAGCCCAACATCTCAAGATATTTCTACACTATACCAAGATAACGGTTTTTTATTCTCTTCTGTAAATGCTGTAGAAACCAAAGTAGAAAATGATTCTATTACAGTAGAAATTAGAATTAGAGAAGATGAAAAAGCTCGTATTAAAAAAGTAACTGTTTCTGGTAATGAAAAAACCAATGACCATGTATTGTTTAGAGAACTACGTGTAAAACCGGGAGATTTATTTAGCAGAAGTGCCATTATTAGATCTATTAGAGAAATTGGTCAATTAGGTTTCTTTGACTCTAATGTTTCTCCAGATGTAATACCAGATTACCAAAACAAAACAACAGATATAGACTTTTCTGTTGTAGAAAAAGGAGGTAGTCAAATAGAATTACAAGGTGGTTACGGTGGTGGTTCTTTTATTGGAACTTTAGGTTTATCATTCAACAACTTTTCTATCAAAAATATTTTTAATAAAGAGGCTTACAAACCTTTACCAATGGGAGATGGTCAAACATTATCTTTAAGGTTACAAACAAGTAGAACATACAATACGTATAGTTTTTCTTTTACAGAACCATGGTTAGGTGGTAAAAAACCAAAATCATTATCTTTTTCTGTATATTCATCTAATCAATATCAATTAGATTATACTACTTATGATGTAGATAAAAGTAAAAGTTTAGGAATTATTGGAGCTTCTGTAGGATTGGGACAACGTTTAAAATGGCCAGATGATTTTTTCCAATTATCGCAATCTATCAGTTACCAAGCATTAAAATCTAACAATTATAATTTTGGTTTAGCAGGTTTAAACTTAAACAACGGTACATTAAACAACCTTTCATATAACATTTCTTTATCAAGAAATTCTGCAGGACCAAGTTTAATATTTCCTACATACGGATCTGAATTTACAGTTGGAGCAAAAGCAACATTCCCTTATTCTTTGTTGAATAATAAAGATTATAACGATAGTGATTTAGACGCTGTAGACAAATACAAGTGGTTAGAATACTATAAATTAAACTTTAAAGGAAAATGGTATACTGCATTTACAGATAAATTGGTTTTAATGACCAATGCAGAAGCAGGATACTTAGGTTCTTATAACAGTGAACTAGGTGCAACCCCTGTAGAGCGTTATTTTGTTGGTGGAGATGGTATTGCTGCTTACCAATTAGATGGTAGAGAAACAGTAGGTTTAAGAGGATATGAAAACAGTGGACTTTCATCTAATTATGGAGGTACTATTTATAATAAATTTCAGTTAGAATTACGTTACTCAATTACAGATGCACCTTCTGCATCTATTTATACACTAGGTTTCTTAGAAGCTGGTAATTCTTATGACAATTTTGATGAATTTAATCCGTTTGACTTAAAACGTTCAGCTGGTGTTGGTGTAAGAATATTTATGCCTGCATTTGGTTTATTAGGAATCGATTTTGCACATGGTTTTGATCCATTACCTGGACAAACTACAAAATCTGGTTGGCAAACACACTTTATAATTGGAAAACAATTCTAATAAAACTGTAACTTTGTAAAGGAAAAGTTTTTTTGGCACGGTTTTTTCTAAATACATTATACAAATGAAAAAAATATTTTTATTAGTCGTTCTTTTTCTTAGTGTTACATTTTCTTGGTCACAAAGAAATCAATTAATTGCTTATATAGATATGGAATATATTCTAGAAAATGTTCCAGAATATCTAGATGCGCAAAACACCCTTGATGCTAAAGTTGCAAAATGGAGAAAAAAATTAGATGAACAAGCTAGACATATAGAAATCTTAAAAACAGATTTAGCAAACGAAAAAGCAATTCTAACAAAAGATTTAATTGAAGAAAAAGAAGAAGAAATTAGTTTAAAGCAAGTAGAATTAAGAAGACTAGAGTCTTTATACTTTGGACCAAATGGAGATATGTTTTCTGTTAGAAAACAATTGGTAAAACCAATTCAAGATCAAGTTTACAATGCAATACAAAGTATTTCTTTAAGAAAAAATTATGACTTTGTTTTTGATAAATCTAGTGACTTGGTAATGCTATATTCAAATAAAAAATACGATATTAGCGACCTTGTTTTGGCAACGATAGATAGAAGTAGATTAATCGCAGAAAAAGACAAACAGAGAGAAGAGAGAAATCTGGCTCCTCAAAACGAGTTAACAGATAGACAAAAAGAAGCTATTACAAAAAAAGAAGAAGCACAAGCAAAGAGAATTGCAGATGTAGAAGCAAAAAAGAAATTAATAGCTGAAAAAAGAGAAAAACTTTTACAAGAACGAGAAGCTAAAAGAGCGTTGTTAAGAGCCAAGAAAGAAGCTCTAAAAAAGAAAAAAGAAGAACAAAAAGAAGAACAAGAATAATAATTAAATTAAAACAAGAATGAAAAATTTAAAATCGTTACTATTAATCGCTGTATTTACTTTAGGACTAGCAGGTGTTACAAATGCACAAAAAATAGGTCATATAGACTTTGAAAAATTAGTTGCAGAAATGCCTCAAACTAAGACCCTAAAATTAGACATGGAGAAGCTTGGTAAAACTTACCAAGATGAGATTACAGGAATGGAAAAGAAAATTGAAGCAACAAGACAAAAATATGTTGCTGAGTCTAAAGGTCAAACAAACGAGACTAATGATCAAAGAGCTCAAGAATTACAACAAGAAGCTGCAAAAATAGAACAAGCAAGAAGATTTGCTTACCAAGATATGCAGAAAAAACAAAATGAAGGGTTACAACCAATTATAGAAAAAGCTCAAACTGCAATCGATGCTGTAGCTGCCTCTAAAAATGTAGTTTATGTTTTAGACGCTTCTGTAGGTAAAGGTTTATTAGTTAAAAAAGGTGAAGACTTATTTGATGCTGTAAAAGCTAAATTAGGTTTTTAATAAAACTACTTAATATTACAAATTAAAACCTACTGAAATTCAGTAGGTTTTTTTATTTTTACAGAACATGGTAAAACCTAATAAATTTTCTATTGGCATATTCGACTCTGGTGTGGGTGGTACTTCTATTTGGAAAGAAATTAACGCACTTTTACCTGAAGAGAATACTATTTACTTATCAGATAGTAAAAATGCTCCTTATGGCGAAAAAAGCAAACAGGAGATTATTGATTTATCCATTAAAAACACTGAATTTTTACTAAAGCAAAATTGTAAACTAATAATTGTAGCCTGTAATACTGCAACAACCAATGCAATAAAAGTATTAAGAGAAAAATATGATGTTCCATTTATAGGCATAGAACCAGCTATTAAAACGGCAGCATTACAAACCAAAACCAATATCATTGGCATACTTGCCACCAAAGGCACTTTAAATAGTGAATTGTTTGAGAAAACATCGCATACTATCAATCAAAAAATTATACGCAAAGAAATAATAGGCACTGGTTTAGTAGAGCTTATAGAAAGCGGTAAACTGCATTCTAATGAGATGAATACATTGTTATTTTCTTATGTAAATCCTTTAATAAAAGATAACGTAGACTGCTTAGTTTTAGGTTGTACACATTACCCCTATTTAATTCCACAAATTAGGGAAATGGTGGGTAATAAAATTCAAATTATAGATTCTGGTCAAGCAGTTGCAAGACAAACCAAAAATATCTTAGAAAAATTTTTACTAATTAATAGTAGCAAAGAAAAAAGTGTACATCAATTTTTTATAAATAAAGAAAAAGCCGTTTTAGAAACTTTAGTTTCTAGTAAAGGGAATTCAATAACGGTAACTGAAAAAGATTTTTAGAAACCAATAAATGAATTATTAATATTTGGCATACTACGCCAAGTTTTATCTTTAGTCCATAAATTAATACCTAAAGTTAATTGATGAAAGCCAGAATTTGTTAAAACAACACTATCTATTTGGTTTGTATAGGTATATGAAAACATTACGTTTTTATAATTCAATCCAAGTATTGGAGATACAAATTGAGAATTATTAATAGAATTAGCATCAAAACTTCTTCTGTAAGATAAAGCTAACCACAACTGATAATTATTAAGTGTTTTATATGCCTTAATATTAAAATCTGCAATTTTTTGACCTGTACTTTCTTTTACCTGTAACATAAACGAAGGCTCTAATTGAAAGTAATAATTTTTATCATAATAATATCCAGCAGAAAAAACATAATTTCTTAAATCTAAAGGTTCTAAAACATTTAAATTATTTTTAGCCGTTAGTAATAAGTTCTTAATAGTAAAGTAAGAAGAGAATCCTCCTCTATGGTAAGCAGCACTAAAATCTGAGTTGTAATAACTAGAACTTTGAATAATTGCAGCAACATCATCATTACCAAATGATCTTTGATCTGATTGATTTTGAACAAAAGTAAATGACAACCCAAAAGATAGTTGTTCAAAATAATTACCATTATCATTTAAAGGTATGTGATACGCATACGTACCTTGTACTCCTTTTTGTGAATGATACCCATTTTTATCATTAAACAATACAAAACCATACGCTGCATTCATTTCATCACCAAATCTAGAGTGGAAACTTATAGTTTGTAAAGCAGGTGCATCTTGTATACCAGACCACTGCTGCCTTGCCGTAAAACGTAATTTACTAGAATTACCAATACCTGCTGCAGATGGATGTACCAAATACACATTATCAGATAAGTAATCTTGATAAATTGGTAATGTTTCTTGTGTATAGTTTTTTAAAGAAAAAAACAAAAAACACAGTAAACAATATTTTACATAATTTAATTTCATTAAAGGAAAAGTATTATAAGATATCAAATATATTCTTTTTCTTATAGAAAACACTTTTCAACTTAAAATTTTTACTCAATTAGTTATATATATCTTACTTAAGCTACTACTTTTAAGAATAATACAACGAAAATTAAAAAGGCAAAATTACTAGTGACAAACATCATTAGCATCTATAATATCTAAAACAGGGGCTGGAGATACGTAAGGAATTCCTAAGCCAAGACCTCTTAACACAAATAAGACTCCAATAAAAACAACGACAACCGGTATTGCTTTTTGAATTTTTTTTCTAAAAGTACCTTTGGTAAAATTACCTAAATAAACAACAGAAGTCATTAAAGGAATAGTACCCAAACCAAATAAAAACATATATAAACTACCAGAAAAAGCATTTGTAGTTGCTAAAGCACCAAAGACAGCCATATAAACCAAACCACAGGGTAAAAATCCATTTAAAAAACCGATAGTAAAAAAAGTATCAGTTCTTTTCTTCTTCAATTCTTTACCTAATGCATTTTTTACTTTAAAAATAACTTTATTAATGCCCTTAGAAAAATTTACTTTTGAAAAGAACTTAGGGAAAAGAACCATCAAGATCATACTAACACCAACTATTATAGATAGTTGTTGCTGAAATCCGAAAAAATAAAACCCTTTACCTAAAAACCCAAACAACAATCCAATAAGGCTATAACTAATAAGTCTTCCTAAATGATAACTTAAAATTTGAAAAAAACCTTTTGTTGTATTTTTTCTATCAATTGGCAACATAAAAGCTATAGGACCGCACATACCAACACAGTGAAAACTACCTAATAACCCAAATAATATTGCCGATAAAAACATTAATACTGTATTTCTCTTTTAATTAAGTATTCTTTATCCTTATATTTGAAAGCCAAATTAATGTTCCAACGACCATCTAATAAACGTTTCTCAGGCACGAGCAAATATGTATTAGAGATTGAAATAGGTATTTCAAAATCTAATTGTTTATTAGACGGTCTATATAGGAACACTTTTCCTTTAATTTCTTTTGGAGAAAACTCTTTAGGAAATTCTATTTTTAAACCATCTACTGTTCTCTGAATAGTTACTTTATCTTTATATTCTAATGCATTTTGTTCTGCATTAATTTCTCCTTGAAAGTGTACCTCTTTTTGGTAATAATTTTCAGTAACCAAATCAAAGCTATAAGTATTATCTGTACTCATAGTAATCACCATGTATAAAATAAAACTCATAAAAGCTACTATTGCAATAACAATCCCTGTTCCCCAATTAATCTTCATAATATTGTTTATTTGTAACTTCTAGGTCCTAAAAAGTTGGTTATTGTAGTTTCTATTAATTTATCTCCACTATAAACACCAATTTCTAACTTTATTTTATCTTTTTTTAATGCTGCTGAATTTATCTCTATAAATAAGGTTCCTTCTGCTAAACCTTGCTTTGGAATACTAAAATCTTGATTCGTTACTAATTTTATAGTTCCTTTATGAGACAGTATTTTATAACTTACATCATTTATATCTTTGGTTGTTTTATTAATAACCTTAAATGTATATACATTACTAATAATGTTATTTTCTTTATGTTGATATAATTGTCCTGGCAATCTTAAAATAGTTGCTTCTACATCATTTCTTAAAAACAACATTCCTATTAAAATTCCTACTAAAATAAATAAGACAGCAGAATACCCTTTAATTCTTGCATTTAATTTAAAAGGTCTCTTTTTCTCAATATTTTCTTCACTTTCGTATCTTATCAACCCTTTTGGTAAGCCAACACTTTCCATCATGTGGTCACATTCATCAATACAAGCGGTACAATTTACACACTCTAATTGTGTACCATTTCTAATATCTATACCAGTAGGGCACACAACAACACATTGTTTACAATCGATACAATCTCCTTTCCCTGACTCTTCTCTATCCTCATTTTTTTTAAACTTTGATCTTCCCTTCTCTCTCTCTCCTCTTTTATGATCGTAAGCTACATTAATGGTTTTGTTATCTAATAAAACACCTTGTAATCTACCATACGGACAAGCTATAATACATACCTGCTCTCTAAACCAAGCAAAAATAAAATAGAAAACACACGTAAATATTGTTAGTGAAATTAGTGTACTAATATTATCAAAGGGACTACCAGTTATGTAGCTTATTAATGTATCTCCACCAATTAGATACGCTAAAAATACATTGGCAATAACAAAGGATATAACAAAGAAAATAAACCATTTTAAAAGTCTTTTCCTTATTTTTTCGGCATTCCAGGGTTGTTTATCTAAACGAATTTGTTTTCCTCTATCTCCATCTATCCAATATTCTACTTTTCTAAAAACCATCTCTAAGAAAATGGTTTGCGGACAAATCCATCCACAGAAAATACGTCCGAAAATAACGGTAAACAGAATAATAAAAACAATTCCAACAATCATTGAAATTACTAATAAATAAAAATCCTGTGGCCAAAAAGGAAATCCGAAAATATTAAATTTACGTTCTAGAACATTAAACAGCAAAAACTGATTTCCATTTATCTTTATAAAAGGAGCTGTTAAAAGGATAATTAACAGAAAGTAACTTACATAAGATCTGTACTTATAAAATTTTCCGCTAGGCTTTTTTGGAAAAACCCAAGAACGATTACCAGATTTATCAATCGTACCAATACTATCTCTAAATTGCTCGTTTTTGGGCGTTTCCATAAATTTACTAATTAACTTTTACTACCAGTTATTCTATTTCTGTTTCTAAAGGAACTTCTTTAACTTCTGTCCCTTCTGCAACCCATTTATCTCCTTCGGCTGCTTTTGGGTTTGCTGGGGTAGTACCTTGTAAAGAAAGCACGTAACTTGCTACTTTAGCCATATCATCAGCCTTTAAAGTTTTATTCCAAGCAATCATTCCTTTACCATCTCTACCACCATTAGAAATAGTGCTAAAAACGTTTTTAATACCTCCTCCTAAAATCCAGAATTCATCTGTTAAGTTAGGTCCAATAGCTCCACCACCATCTGCAATATGACAAGATGCACAGTTTAATTTAAATATAGCTTTACCTCTACCTAAATCTTTAGCATCTGTTAACAACGTAACATTCTCTGCAGTAATAAAGTCTGTTGCTGGTGCATTAGATTTGTATTCTTTTAAAGCTGCTTTTGCTTCTGCAACGGCTTTATTATATTCTACAATTTGGTTGTCTCCGTCTAAAACTTCAAATCTTACTAAATACACAATTGCAAAAACAATAGAGGCATAAAACATATACACCCACCAAGGAGGTAATGTATTGTCTAATTCCTGAATTCCATCGTAGTTATGCTCTAAAATTATTTCTTGCTCACTATCAATATCTTTAGATCTTGTCCAAGATTTTAATAGCTTTTTAATCCATGCATTACTTTCTTCTGGAACAATACCTAATTTTTCATTTCTTAATTCTGTTGCTTTATTAATTGCAATAACATTTACCATTTCTTTTAGTACAACAACTAAAACAAAACCAATTAGAGCTATCCAAACTAATGGATTCTCATAAATATCAAATGGGTTCGCGTACACCATAAACGACTTTGCAAGCGCTAAAAACGTAACAATTACAAAGATTATATAGATTGTAGATTGAAAATATTTTTTCATTTTTTTTCCTTTTTAGTTCTCTAACGGTATATTACTTACCTTATTTATATATTCTTTTTTTGCTGTAAATACCCACAAGAACAATGCGACAAAAAAAGTAAAGAATATGATTAATGATATTAAAGGATAAATTTCTATCCCTAAAATACTCTCCATGTGACCTTTTACAAATTTTAACATCGTCTTATTTTTTAGTTATTTTTTGTTCGTCTTTTACTTTTATATCAGTCCCCAAACGTTGTATGTACGCTATTAAAGCAACAATTTCTCTGTTTTTCATTTCAATAAAAGCTTCACCATTTTCTTCTGCGTATTGTTTATCTGCTTCGTAATTTTTAGCAAAATCTGGATCTGCATATAAGTTTTGCTCAATCTCTGTTCCTTGTGCTAACATATGCTGTTGTGCATTTGCTATTTCTTCTTCAGAGTAAGGAACTCCTAAAGTAACCATCACTTCCATTTTAGATTCCGTCTCAGATTTATCTAGTTCATCTGTAATTAACCATTTGTATGATGGCATAATAGAACCTGGTGATGTACTCTGTGGATCGTACATATGGTTTAAGTGCCAGCTATCTGAATATTTGGCTCCAATTCTATGTAAGTCAGGTCCTGTACGTTTAGATCCCCATAAGAAAGGATGATCATAAACAAACTCGCCTCCTTTAGAATATTCACCATAACGTTCTACCTCACTTCTAAAAGGTCTTATCATTTGAGAGTGACAACCAACACACCCTTCTCTAATATAAAGGTCTCGTCCTTCTAACTCTAATGGCGTATAAGGCTTTACACTACTAATTGTAGGAATATTAGATTTTACTAATAATGTTGGAATAATTTGAACTGCTCCTCCAATTAAAATAGCGATCGTTGCATAAATTGTTAATTTGATAGGTTTTCTTTCTATCCAAGTATGCCATCCTTCTCCTTTAGTTCTATGTTTAGGTACTACTGTTAATGCAGCTGCTTCTGCTAATTCATCTTCTACTTTACTACCAGATCTTACTGTTAAGATAATGTTGTATAACATTACAAATGCGCCTATAATATACATACTTCCTCCAATTGCACGCATCCAGTACATTGGTATAATTTCACTAACAGTTTCTAAGAAGTTACCGTATGTTAAAGATCCATCTGGATTAAATTGTTTCCACATAGAAGCTTGTACAAAACCTGCTACATACAATGGCAACGTGTACAATATGATTCCTAAAGTACCAATCCAGAAGTGTACGTTTGCTAAGGCAGACGAGTATAATTTTGTTTTAAACATTCTTGGTACCATCCAATATAACATACCAAAAGTAAAGAAACCGTTCCAAGCTAATGCCCCAACGTGCACGTGAGCAATAATCCAATCACTATAATGTGCAATAGCATTTACATTTTTTAAAGATAACATTGGCCCTTCAAAAGTTGCCATACCATAACCAGTAATTGCAACTACCATAAATTTTAAAACAGGATCTGTTCTAACTTTATCCCAAGCACCTCTTAATGTTAACAAACCGTTTATCATACCACCCCAAGAAGGAGCTAATAACATTATAGAAAATGCAACTCCTAAATTCTGAGCCCATTCTGGTAATGAAGTATATAATAAGTGGTGTGGTCCTGCCCAGATATAAATAAATATTAAAGACCAAAAGTGTACAATAGATAATCTATAAGAATACACAGGTCTGTTTGCTGCTTTTGGCACAAAATAGTACATCAAGCCTAAAAAAGGTGTTGTTAAGAAAAATGCTACGGCATTATGTCCGTACCACCATTGTACTAAAGCATCTTGTACCCCTGCATATACAGAATAAGATTTTAAAAAGGTAACAGGCAATGCTAAACTATTAAAAATATGCAATACTGCAACTGTTACAAATGTTGCTAAATAAAACCAAATAGCTACGTATAAATGACGTTGTCTTCTTTGTAAAATAGTCCAAATCATATTTACACCAAATGCAACCCAAACCAATGCAATAGCAATATCTATTGGCCATTCTAACTCTGCATATTCTTTAGATGAAGTATAACCTAAAGGCAATGTTATGGCTGCTGCAACAATAATTGCTTGCCAACCCCAGAAGTTAAAATTACTTAAAAAATTACTAGCCATTCTTGCTTTTAATAAACGCTGTAGCGAATAATAAACACCTGCATAAATAGCGTTACCAACAAAGGCAAAAATTACGGCATTTGTATGTAATGGTCTTAAACGGCCAAAACTTAACCATGAAATTCCTTCTGTAAGCCCAGGGAATAAAAACATAAAAGCGAGTAGTAATCCCACTGTAAACCCTACTATCCCCCACAACAGGGTAGCATAGATAAATTTCTTTACGATTTTATTATCGTAATAAAATTGTTGCATTTCCATAATTTAATGTTTAGTCTTTAGTTGATTTTTCTTTTTTATCTTTTACTAATTCATCATCAAACAGCATACGAACAGATGGCGTATAAGAATCGTCAAATTGTCCAGTTTTTACTGAATAAATAAATGCGATAAAAAATAAGATTGCTACTAGAATACTAATAGTTAGTAGTAGGTATATTACGCTCATATCTTGCCTGATAATTGATTTGTCAAAAATAGTATTGGTCAGTTTCTTAAAACATGACAAATATCATGTTTTTCAAATATCTTAATTTTTTGTTAAATAGTCATAGAAAACAACTGTGTTTTTGGTTTATTTTTTAACAAATGTATATCAAACGCCATACAAATGTTTCGAACATAAGGTCTTGCCTCTTCGGGAATAGATAATGACTTTGATTTTACATCAATTTTAACCAATCCATCTTGCTCCATTTCTTCTAATAATGCTAGATGTTCTTCTATTTTATTGATTTTCATCGTTTTTTCATCCCACGAAGTGGAAAAATGACACATAATATTTAAAATATGTTTTCTAATAACGATATCTTCTTCGGATAATAAATGCCCTTTAAAAATAGGAATCTCTCCTTCATTTACAATTTTCTGATATTCTTTTACCGTCTTTACATTTTGTGCAAATGCATACCAAGAATCTGAAATTGCAGACATTCCTAAACCAATCATTAACTTTGTTTTATTGGCTGTATAGCCCATAAAATTTCTATGCAATGTTTTGCTGATGGTTGCTTTATACAAACTATCGGTCTTTAACGCAAAATGATCCATACCAATCTCTACATAGCCTAATTCTGCAAAAAGTTCTTTTCCTATTTCATACAAGGCTCTTTTTTCATCATCTTTCGGCAAATCATCTTCATTAAAACCTCTTTGCCCAACACCT
The DNA here is from genome assembly GCF_038023995.1 of Polaribacter atrinae. Classification (NCBI taxonomy): domain Bacteria; kingdom Pseudomonadati; phylum Bacteroidota; class Flavobacteriia; order Flavobacteriales; family Flavobacteriaceae; genus Polaribacter; species Polaribacter atrinae. The sequence goes on along the minus strand of NZ_CP150660.1, from coordinate 3,106,020 downwards.
TTTACCCAAGGCACGTGCGCGTAACTATAAAATGAGATTCTGTCTGGTTGTAATTCTTTTGTTTTGTTGATACTGTAAATGACGTTTTCTTTAGTTTGATGTGGAAGCCCAAAAATTAAATCGTGACTTACAGAAGTGTACCCAATTTCTCTAGACCATCTAGTCACTTGTTCTACAGCTTCAAAAGGTTGCACTCTATGAATTGCTTTTTGTACTTTTTCATTATAATCCTGCACACCAAAACTTACTCTTGTATAGCCTTCATCAAACAATGTTTGCAATTGTTCTTTAGTGGTATTATTAGGATGCCCTTCGAAACTAAACTCTGCTTCTGGATGTCTTTTTGCAATTTCGAAAATACCATCCATTAAATATTTTAGGTTTTCTTTTGAGAAAAAAGTTGGAGTTCCGCCACCTAAATGCAATTCTTTAACAACAGGAACTTCATCTACCAAGGCGACATATAATTTCCATTCTTTTAAAACGGTATCTATATATTCATCTTCCACTTCATGACGTTTTGTAATGTGTTTATGGCATGCGCAAAACGTACATAAACTCTCACAAAAAGGCAAATGAATATAAATACTGATTCCTTCGGATGAATTACTTTCTTTAAAAGACCTTTGAAAAGAGTGTATCCAATCTTGTTTATCAATTCCTTCTTTGTTCCAATAAGGTACCGTTGGGTAACTAGTGTATCTTGGTCCTGGAATGTTATATTTTTGTACTAATGATTTTTTCATTTTGTTTAACTTTTTGTCAGGTCGAGCGCAGTCGAGACCTAATTAACCTCTTGACTGCGCTCGAGGAGACATTTACTATCTTACGCCAATTCTAAAGCAATTTCTATCATTTCTTTAAACGTTTGTTCTCTTTCTTCTGCAGTGGTTCTTTCTTTGGTTACCAAACTATCTGATATTGTTAAAATAGACAATGCGTTTACATTGTGTTTTGCTGCAACGGTATACAAACCGGCAGTTTCCATTTCTACACACAAAACGCCATATTCTGCCCATTTTTTATAACTATCAAATTCATCTGCGTAAAATTCATCTGAACTTAAAATTCCTCCTGCTTTTACAGTTATCTTTTTTTCTTTTGCAATTTCTATTGCTTTCTGAAACAATTTAAAACTTGCAGTTGGTGCATAATCTGCTCCGTTAAAACGGATGGTATTTAATCCTGAATTGGTAGAAGCTGCCATTGCTAAAACAATGTCTCTAATTTTTATATCTTTTTGATAAGAACCTGCAGAACCTACTCTAACCAGATTTTTAACTCCATATTCTGTAATTAATTCTGTACAATAAATTAAGGTAGACGGAATTCCCATTCCCGTGCCTTGCACAGATATTTCTTTACCGTTATAAGTGCCCGTAAAACCTAACATACCTCTCACATCATTATATTGCTTAATATCTTTTAAAAAAGTATCTGCAATCCATTTGGCTCTCATAGGATCTCCAGGCAACAAAACTGTTTCTGCTATTTCTCCTTTTTTTGCTTCGATATGAACACTCATAATTATTTATTTTAAATGAGTTAAAAACTCCAATTTACACCTTCTAAAAAAGAGGTTACTTTCTTTATTTTATTTTATTCCCAATTAAATTGGTAGAGATTGTTGTAAAGACCACAATACTTATAGAACTCAAAGGCATTAGAATTGCTGCCATTACAGGTATTAATTGCCCTGTTACTGCAAAATACAAGCCTATTACGTTATAACATAAAGAGAGCATAAAACTGTACTTGATTACTTTAATCGCTTTTTTTGATGCTTTAATGTACGTACCAATTTTATTGAATTTTGATGCATCTAAAATCCCATCACAAGCAGGAGAAAACACATTAATATTTTCTGATAAAGCAATACCAACATCACTTTTTGCTAAAGCACCAGCATCATTTAAACCATCTCCAATCATCATCACTTTTTGATCTTTTTGCTGAAGACCTGCAACGACATCTAATTTATCTTCTGGTTTTTGATTGAATAACAACTTGGTATCTTTTGGCAAGTTTTCTTCTAAATAAACTCTCTCACCTTCATTATCTCCAGAAACAACAGCTAAGTCATATCCCTTTTTTAAAGATTCGAATAACGGCTTCACCCCTTCTCTATAAGAGTTTTTAAAAGTAAATTTCCCTTTGTAAACCTCATTAAAACTAACATATACAGAGGTATCTAAAGCAGAGGAATCATCTGTATTTTTCACATAAGAAGAAGAGCCTAATTTTAATTTTACATCTTTACAACTTACTTCAATACCTTTTCCTACAATTTCTTTAAAATCGGAAATAGCGAGCACTTCTACTTCTCCTAAACTGTTATACAATGTTCTACTTAACGGATGATTAGAAGCCCTTAATGAACTTTTTAAAATACTTTTTTCTAGGTCATTTAACAGAATCCCATCGTAAGAAATAGTATTTTCTTTATGTGTTGTTAATGTACCTGTTTTATCAAAAATAATAGAATCTATAGCCGCCAACTGCTCTACAACCGTTGCATTCTTTAAGTAAAATTTTTCTTTACCAAAAATACGTAGCATATTCCCTAAAGTAAATGGAGCAGCTAAAGCAATTGCACAAGGACAAGCTATAATTAAAACTGCAGTAAATACATTTAACGCTTTACTTGCATCAAAAAACAACCAAAAGAAGGTTGATAGAAAAGCAACCAGTAAAACTAATATTGTAAAATTCTTACTAATCGTATCTGTAATGGTTTTAAAAGGTGATATACTATCTTTATTAAATACATCATTACTCCATAATTGCGTTAAGTAACTCTGAGAAACAGAAGCCAAAACTTCCATTTCTATGATTCCTGAAAGCTGTTTACCACCGGCAAATAATTTGTCTCCAGATTTCTTAGAAACGGGCTCTGCTTCTCCTGTAACAAAACTATAATCGATGTCTGCAGTTCCGTTAATAAGAATACCGTCTGTAGGAATTAATTCTTGATTTCTAATAAGCAACCTATCTCCTTTTTCTATATCATAAATAGCAACGTTCTCTTCTTTTCCTTTAGAGGTTATACGCGTAACTGCAATAGGAAAATAAGATTTATAATCACGCTCAAAAGACAAGAAATTATATGTTTTCTGCTGAAAAAACTTCCCTAGTAAAAGGAAGAAAACCAATCCGGTTAAACTGTCGAAAAAACCAGTTCCTAGATCGAAAATAATTTCTACAGTACTCCTTACAAATAACACAAAAATACCTAGTGCAATAGGAACATCAATATTTAATATTTTTGATCGCAACCCTTTGTAAGCAGAAACAAAATAACCTTGTCCCGCATAAAAAACAACCGGTAAAGAAAAGGCAAACATTAACCACCTAAAGAGCGTTTTATATTTCTCAATCCAAAAACCATCTACTTCAAAATACTCAGGAAAAGAAAGAAACATAACGTTTCCGAAAGCAAAACCAGCAATTCCTAATTTATAAATTAAACTTCTGTCTACTGCTTTTTTACCACCTTCATAATCATCTAAACTTATATAAGGTTCGTACCCAATAGAACTTATTAAAAGAACAATTTCTTTTAAAGTGATTTTATCAGAATTAAAAGTAACCCTTACTTGTTTCTTTGGAAAATCTACTTGAGACGAAGATATTTTATCATTTAGTTTGTGTAAGTTTTCTAATATCCAAATGCAAGAACTACAATGAATATGTGGTATATACAGCGTTGCAATTTGAGTATTCCCATCATTAAAATCCAATAATTTCTCCGCTATTTCTGCAGTATCTAGAAAATCATATTTTCCTTGAATTTCTATTGGGATTGCTCCGGGATTGTCTTGAAAATTGTAATAACAAGTTAAATCATTTTCAGAAAAAATTTCATAAACAGTTTTACAACCATTGCAACAAAAACTTTTTTCATCAAACTTTATTAAATTATCATCACAAGAATCACCACAGTGATAACATTGTGTAGATTTCATATTTACTCTTTTGCCTTTTGCAAATTTACAATAAGAATCATGTTTTAGAACATGATATATATCACATTTTTAATATATTTGACATCCAAATACCGTTAGTCATTATGAGTAAATGTGAGCAATGTATTATTCGTCAATTTAATTCCTTAAAACACTTAACTAAAGAAGAATTGGTTAAGATCTCTAACTGTAAAACATCTAAAATTATAAAAAAAGGAGAAGCTATTTTTGAGGAAGGAGAGCGATTAAAAGGTATTTTCTGCATAAAAGATGGTGTTTGCAAGATTTCTAAAATGAGTGAAAATGGTAGAAATCAAATTATTGGTTTGGTTACTAAAGGAGATTTATTAGGAGAGAGAAGTTTAATTTCTGACGAAGCATCTAACCTTAAAGCAGTTGCTTTAAATGATATGGAAATCTGTTTTATTCCTAAAGAAGAAATTTTAAAAGATTTATCTAAAAACCCAAACTTTACAATGGATGTGCTTAAAGATATGGCACAAACTTTAAAACAGGCTGATAACGTTATTGTAGATATGGCGCAAAAAACGGTAAAACAACGTTTAGCGGAAACACTTTTAAATCTGCATAAAAAATTTGGTACAAATACAGAAAACACTATAGATATTCACCTTTCTAGAGAAGATATTGCTAACATTATAGGAACAGCCACAGAGTCTGCAATTCGCTTGTTATCTGAATTAAAAAAGAAAAAAATTATTGAGTTTAAAGGAAAGGATATTTCAATATTGAATAGTGCTGAATTAGATAAAATTGCTCAAGGTTTTTAAAGCAAGAGCATTTCATTTTCATATATAAAAAAGGTGCATTTAACAATGCGCCTTTTTACGTTTTTACAGCAAGCTGATTGAATCAAAAATATTATAGAATACTTTTCTACAGCGAAAAGGAATTAATAACCTCAAAACTCTCTCAAAACCTAAAGCGCAATACCATGGCAAACTATTAAGATTCTAATGAAACTTATAAGCACAAAAAAAGCACCTCATAAATGAAGTGCTTTTCGCGGTCTGGACGGGACTCGAACCCGCGACCCCCTGCGTGACAGGCAGGTATTCTAACCAGCTGAACTACCAGACCGTTGCTTTAAGCGGTTGCAAATATACAATCTATTTTTACATACACAACAAAAAATAAGAAAAATTATTTATTTTTTTTTAGAACAACCAAAATATGTACTACCTAAATTTTAAGCACAAAAAAAGCACCTCATAAATGAAGTGCTTTTCGCGGTCTGGACGGGACTCGAACCCGCGACCCCCTGCGTGACAGGCAGGTATTCTAACCAGCTGAACTACCAGACCGTTGCTTTAAGCGGTTGCAAATATACAATCTATTTTTACATACACAACAAAAAATAAGAAAAATTATTTATTTTTTTTTCGACTAGTTAAATAAGAAGTCAAAATGGTATTGTATGCTTTATGAATATCAACCGGTACATAATCAATCTTATATTGTAAGCATTTACTTTTCAACTCATTAAAATAACCTTCAATCAATTCTTTATATTTTTCTCGAACATTTTCTGCATATAAATTAATTTCCTCACCAGTTTCTACATCTACAAACTTTTTTGGAACATTGTCAAAATTGAAGTTAAATTCTGTTTCACCATCATAAGTATGAAACAAAACAACTTCATGTTTATTAAATTTAAGATGTTTTAAAGCTTCAAAAAGTGCCTCATTGTTTTTATTTGCTTGAAACATATCTGTAAAAACAAAAATTAAAGAGCGTCTATGTATTTTCTCGGCAATTTCATGTAAGTATTTATAGGTTTCTGTAGTCGATTTAGAATTAGAAACCATTAATTCTTCTAATTGATGTAACAACATCTTTCTATGACGCTCACTCCCCTTTTCAGGTGCATAATATTCATACGAATCGGCATAAATACTTAACCCCACTGCATCTCGCTGTCTTTTTAAAATTTCCATTAAAGATGCCGCAGCTACAGCAGAAAACCCCACTTTATTTAAATTCCCTACCGTTTGCTTCCCAACAATAGGATAATGCATAGAAGCAGAATTATCTATAATAATATGGCATCTTAGGTTGGTTTCTTCCTCATACTTTTTAGTATACAACTTTTCTGTTTTTGCAAACAATTTCCAATCTATATGCCGTGTACTTTCTCCTTTGTTATATAATTTATGTTCAGAAAATTCTACAGAAAACCCGTGAAACGGACTCTTATGAATTCCGGTAATAAAACCTTCTACCACTTGTTTAGCAAGTAGGTCTAAGTTTTTTATTTCTGATGTAACTTCAGATAAATTCATCTTATTTTTTAATATTTTGAGCTCTTGTTAAATTATCTGTAGTTTGTAATAACTTTTTCAATAAAATAGGATTATAATCAGGGTTTTCTACTAAAAATTGGTTTAAAATATCATTTGCTTCCCGTGAAGAATATTGACCAATTGAGTTCGATAACCATCCTTTTGGAAAGAAAATATCTCCAGTTAACTGCACTTCTTCTAATGCATTTAAAATGGAGTTTAAATATTTTGTTCCTGCTTTTTGCCTCAATGGATGATGTATATTTCTCAATGCAGCTTCTACCCAAGATTCCTTTTCCCTGTTCTCTTTTTGTAAAAGTGATCTCATAAAATCATCTCTTACATTTTCATTATCAGAAAGAGAAGGCATTAACCAATTAAACCGTTCTAATCTATCATTATTGGTTATTTTGGCTTGTTGCTGATCTAAAATATCAGATGATTTAGGATGCTTAAAAATGGCTAATTTTATAGCTAAGGAAGTAAAATCATCCTCATTTAAGAGTACGTTTTTGATACGTTTATTTTCTTGCCAAATTTCATATAAATTTTCTTTTCCTTCTTCTGAAATAGCAATTTCTTGATACAACTTAAACAATGTTTTCTTAATATTCTTTGGCAATTCTTTTTCTAATAGCTTATATATCTGATGTTCTGTTTTATTCTGAACATCTTGTTGTTGCTCTTCTGTTAAGAAGCTCCAGAAAATAGTCTGAATTCTACCTGACAAATAACTTATGATTAGTTCATTTTTCTCAACTTGAATGGCATCCAAATAAATTTGATACATTTCTAATGGAGTAACTTCACCAATGAGCATATTTTCATATAAATTAATAAATTGAGATCCTCTAGAAACAGCATCTTTAACCACTTTATAAGTACCAATCTCTTTTTTATAAATAGGAAATACACCATAACCAAATCCGTTTGTATTGTATAGAACCAGACCTGGTTTAAAATCTTTTACTGCGGGTGTTATGTCAAAAGATTTCCCCATATTTTTGATGTTGATGATCTTCTCATATCCTCTTTTATCAATCAATTTAATTTTAAAAGATTGTGTCCATACTTTATCAGAACCGTCTTCTGCTTTTTGATGAATGATAAATTTAGTTACGTTTCCTTTTTCGTTCAACTCCACTTCTTCATAAAAAATAGCTCTTCCGGATGAATTTACCCAAACATCAGACCATTTTTTAATATCTCCTTCAGACTTCTCGTCTAAAATAGCAACCAACTCATTCCAATCTGCATTAGAGTTTGCATAGGTTTTTATATATTCTTGAATTCCTTCTTTAAAAGCTTCTTCTCCCAACAAATATTCTAACTGGCGCATCATAATTGGCGCTTTGTTATAAATTATTCTTCCGTATAAAGAACCTGCATTTTTTAAATTTCCTAAATACTGGCGAATCGCATTTGTTCCTTTTGTTCTATCTTCAGAATACGCGCTTGGGTAATGAGACATCATAAAGTTAAGCTCATGATTTACATCTGTAAAAACAGGATTCATAATTTTATCTGCCATAAAATTAGCAAACACTTCTTTCATCCAAACATCGTTAAACCACTTCATGGTTACCAAATCTCCAAACCACATGTGCGATGTTTCATGGGCTATTAATTTCGCTCTCCTTAATTTCGAATTTAGCGTGGCATTTTTATCTAAAAACAAAGACGATTGTCTGTATTGTATAGCCCCAACATGTTCCATTCCACCATACTGAAAAGGCGGAATTGCTGCAAAATCCATTTTTTGAAATGGAAATTTGACTTGTGTATATTCTTCAAGAAAATTGATTGATTGCTGATGAATGTTAAACACCTCATCTACACTTTCACTTATTTTTTCTTTATTATTTTCTCGATATAGAAAGCGCATATCAAAAGCACCAGGGTTTTTAGTTTCCTCTGTAAATTTACCTGCTACAAAAGAGAATAAATAGGTAGTCATTAAATCTGAAGATGTAAAAGTATGTTCTATAAAACCATCTACTTCTAAATTGCTTTCCTCAAAACCAGCCGCTAAAACTTTCCAATCCTTTGGTGCAGTAATTTTTAGATTATAGATTGCTTTTATATCTGGCTGATCAAAACAAGGGAACAAAGTACTTGCTCTATCCGGAACTAATAAGGTGTACAAGAACTCTTCGTTTCTGTTCAATGAGTTTTCTCCTGCATCAAAAAGTATTTCTATTGAGTTTTTAGCCAAACGCAATAACTTTTTATCAATGATAAGATGTTCTTTTTGATGATTTATTGCAGATGTAACTCCATTTACTTTTAAAGACTTCAACTTTGAAGCAGCTTCATTAAAATCTAAAAAAACATCATTTATTAGATCATTAATCGTAAAATTAAGGCTCAATTTAGAAGCAATCACTTTATCTCTTTCCTTCGGAATTTTAAAATCTAAACTATAAACAACATCAGCAATTTGCTGCTTTCTGTATTGAGCCAATTCAAAAGAGATGCCTTTTTCTAGTTTTAATTCACTCTCTTGTTTGGTGCAAGAAATTACAATTAAAAAGCACAAAAAATATAAATACGTTTTCATTTTATTTTGGAGTTTAAAATACCTCAATACATCCCGATAAAAAATCAAAATTACCCAATGTTAGATTCTACAACTGTCAGTAAGAGTAAATTTTAGAGGAGCGATAAAATTTGTTATGAGAATCTATTTCTCAATAACGAAACACCTAAAATAAAAAAAGGTTTGACGTTAGCCAAACCTTTATCTTATAAAAAAATGAATACTACTTATTATATAGCAGCATCAATTTTACCTGTATATACATTTTTAGGTGCAACCCCAACTTGCTTATCTACAACTTCTCCGTTCTTAAAGATTAAAACAGTTGGTATGTTACGTACTCCGTATTTTGCTGCAAATTCTTGGTTAGCATCAACGTCTACTTTACCTACAATAGCTTTTCCTTCGTACTCAGTATGAATTTCATCAACTATTGGTCCTACCATTCTACATGGTCCACACCAAGCTGCCCAAAAATCTACTAATACTGGTTTGTCAGATTTTAATACTAATTCGTCAAAGTTTGCGTCTGTTATTTCTAATGCCATCTTTATATTTTTAAAATTGTTATTTCTATTTCGAACTACAAAAGTAATCATTTTATTTACTTTGTTCTTTTCTAAAAAATTACTTTTTCTTATTTGTCTATAAATAGTAGTTATGCTTACAACCTAAAAAAATCTATAAAAAACGATATTCTCTAAAATAACTTCGATGCAATTGCCTGTATATTATCGCTTTTACCCATAGAGTAATAGTGTAAAAATGGTACGCCAGCTTCTTTTAATTCTTTAGATTGCTGAATAGCAAACTCTATACCAACCTGTCTTACCGCTTTATTGTCTTTACAACCTTCTACAGCATCAATTAAATCTTCTGGTAAATCAATTTTAAAAACTTGTGGTAAAACCTGTAAATGTCTTTTTACTGCCAATGGCTTAATACCTGGTATAATTGGCACCGTTATCCCTATTTCTCTTGCTTTTTTAACAAACTCGAAATACTTATTATTATCAAAAAACATTTGCGTCACCACGTAATCTGCACCTGCATCTACCTTTTGTTTTAAGCGTTTTAAATCTGTATTTAAAGATGGAGATTCCATATGCTTTTCCGGATATCCAGCAACCCCCACGCAAAAATCATAATTATGCTCTACTATAATGTCATCATGCAAATACTTTCCTTTATTTAAGTCAGATATTTGTTGCACCAAATCGCTCGCAAAGGCATTACCTCCTTGAGTTGCTTTAAAATAAGACTCATCTTTTCTAGCATCTCCTCTTAACGCAACCACGTTATCCAACCCTAAATAATGGCAATCAACCAAAACATATTCTGTTTCTTCTTTGGTAAAACCTCCACACAATAAATGCGGAATGGCATCTACCTGATATTTATGCATAATAGACGCACAAATACCAACAGTTCCAGGGCGCATTCTAGTAATTCTCTTGTCTAAAAGTCCGTTTCCTTTATCTACATAAACATACTCTTCTCTAGAAGTTGTTACGTCTATAAAAGGCGGGTTAAATTCCATTAAAGGATCTATATTATTATATAAATCTTGAATATTTTTTCCTTTTTGTGGCGGAATTACTTCAAAAGAAAATAACGTTTTTCCGTTTGCTTTTTTAATGTGATCTGTAACTTTCATTTCTGCTGAATTTATTTCAGTATTTAATAGAAATAAGCAACAACTAATGCCGAAAACGATAACAATAAAAACTGTAGAAGGAATTTTAATTCTATTCTATATCTTTTCATCTCTTAAATTTTCCGCAAAAATGTACTTTCCTATTGTATTATTTATTGATTTAAATGTAACAAATTGTTAATTTAATGTTTTATTCGTTTCTTGGGCGTTACCACAAGGGTCGCGCTTTACACTATATCTTTTTTTAAACAAAAAAAGGATGCCTTTTCAATCGCTAACGCTAGCTATTTAGTAGCTTTTTTACATCTTCAAAATCTTCTTGATATTCCCAATATATCCATCTCCCATCTACATAATCTGTTAAAATATATTTTTCACTTAAAGATTTAATTCTAGAAACTGCAATTAACTTCTTTCCAAATTTCTCTGCAGGAATATGTGTCATTATCTCCTTGTTATTTTTATCATAACCATGAGAAATAACATAACCTCCTAAATGTAATTCTATAAAATCCATATATACTCTCTTTGTCAGAATAGCCCTGAAAGGATTTAAAACCCTTTCAGGGTTAATTATTATTCTTAAACTAAATAGAACGCAACCATTTTTTGCCCTATTATAAAACTCTTATTTTATTCCTCTTCAAGTTGTAAAAACTAGAAGGATCTCAATAGTATAATTTACTATTCACCTTCGGAATATTAGGAGGTATTTTTATTCTTCTGCAAGTATTGGATGCAACCATTTTCTAGCTTTCTCCTTAGTAATACCTTTTCTTGTTGAATAATCGGTTACTTGATCATCTGTAATTTTACCCAAACCAAAATACTTAGATTCTTTGTTTGCAAAATAATATCCAGATACTGCTGCCGCTGGCCACATTGCCATACTTTCTGTTAATGTAACACCAATATTTTCTTCCACTTTAAGTAAATCCCAAATAGTTTCTTTTTCTAAATGATCCGGACACGCAGGATATCCTGGTGCAGGACGTATTCCCTTATAACTTTCTTTTATTAAATCATCATTGGTTAAACCTTCATCCGAATCAGAACCCCAATGCTTCGTTCTTACTTGCTTGTGTAAGTATTCTGCCATTGCTTCTGCAAAACGATCTGCAATTGCTTGCGCCATAATTGCATTGTAATCGTCTTCTTTAGCCTTATAACTTTCTGCCAATTCTTGTGCGCCAAAAATACCGACACAAAATACGCCTATATAATCTGTTCTCCCAGTTTCTTTTGGTGCAATAAAATCTGCCAAAGCATGGTTTGGTATGCCTTCTCTCTTTTTTAATTGTTGACGAAGCGTTCTAAAAATGGTAATTTCTTCACCTTTTTTCTGTACAGAAATATCATCGTCATTTATAGTATTTGCCTCAAACAAACCAAAAACAGCTTTTGGTTTTAGCAATTGTTTTGCAATAATTTCTTTAATCATTGCTTGTGCTTCTTCATACATTATTGAAGCTTGCTCACCAACAACCTCATCTGTTAAAATAGCTGGAAATTTACCGTGTAAATCCCAACTTCTAAAAAACGGACTCCAATCTATAAATGGTAATAATTCTTTTAAGCTTAATTGCTCTAAAGTTTGAACACCTAATTCATTAGGTTTTACAATTTCAGACGTTTTCCAATCAATTTTATATTTTCTATTACGTGCCTCTTTTATGGAGATGTATGACTTTTCTTTACCTCGTTTTAAAAATTTGGTTCTAAATTCATCATAATCTTTTTTCATTTTAGCAACATACGCATGAGATGTTTTTTTATTCAACAAATCACCCACAACAGTTACTGCTCTAGAAGCATCGTTTACATGTACAACGGCATTGGTATATTGTGTATCAATTTTTACAGCTGTATGTGCTTTAGAGGTTGTTGCACCACCAATTAATAAAGGCAATACAAAATTCTGACGTTGCATTTCTTTGGCTAGATACACCATTTCATCTAACGATGGTGTAATTAAACCAGATAATCCAATAGCATCTACACGTTCACTAATGGCCATTTCAATAATCTTTTCTGGCGGAACCATTACCCCTAAATCTACAATTTCGTAGTTATTACAAGCCAAAACAACACTTACAATATTTTTACCAATATCATGTACATCACCTTTTACAGTAGCCATTAATATCTTACCAACAGGCTCTTGCTTATCTCCTTTTTCTGCTTCAATAAACGGATTTAAATAACCAACTGCTTTTTTCATTACACGAGCAGATTTTACTACTTGTGGTAAAAACATTTTTCCGGCTCCAAATAAATCACCAACCACATTCATACCAATCATTAAATGACCTTCAATCACTTCAATTGGTGAGGTTGCTTCTTGTCTTGCTTGTTCTATATCTTCAATAATGAAAGCATCTATCCCTTTTACTAAAGCATGTGTAATTCTATCTTGTAAAGGATTTTCTCTCCAAGATAAATCAACCGTTTTTTCTACTTTAGAACCTTTTACAGTATCTGCAAAATCTAATAAACGTTCAGTTGCATCTTCTCTTCTATCTAAAATTACATCTTCTACACGTTCTAATAAATCTTTCGGAATGTTATCATACACTTCTAAAAGTGCAGGGTTTACAATTCCTATATTCATACCTGCTTGAATGGCATAATATAAGAAAACAGAATGCATAGCTTCTCTAACCCCATCATTTCCTCTAAAAGAAAACGATACGTTACTTACACCTCCACTAACACTTGCATTTGGTAAATTTTCTCTTACCCAACGTGTTGCTTCAATAAAATCGATAGCATTTCTTCTGTGCTCATCCATCCCTGTAGCAACGGGGAATATATTTAAATCAAAAATAATATCCTCACTAGGAAAACCAACTTCGTCTACTAAAATATCATACGAAGTTTTAGCAATTTCTATTCTACGCTCATAATTATCTGCTTGCCCTTCAGCATCAAAAGCCATTACAATTACGGCAGCACCATAACGTTTTATTTGTTTTGCTTCCCAAATAAATTTTTCTTTTCCTTCTTTAAGTGAAATAGAATTCACAACACATTTACCTTGCACAACTTGCAATCCAGCTTCTATAATTTCCCATTTAGAACTATCAATCATAATTGGTACTCTACAAATATCTGGCTCTGCTGCAATTAAATTTAGAAAACGAACCATAGCTTGTTTCCCATCAATTAAACCGTCATCAAAATTAATATCTATAATTTGCGCACCTCCATCTACTTGATGTCTTGCAATATCTAAAGCTTCATCAAATTGCTCGTTTTTTATCAATCTTAAAAACTTACGGGACCCTGCTACATTTGTACGTTCACCTACATTGATAAAGTTGCTATTTTCATTCAAGACTAGAGGTTCTAATCCTGATAAACGCATGTATTTTGTTTGTTTCACTTTCATTATATATAATGTTCTACAGTTAAAAATGGTTTCTAAAAATGATGCAATAATTCTTTTTATTGTTCACATTCATAAAAATTCCCTTAACCTTACTTTATAATCTTCAACTATTTCTCTATTTACTCGCACAATATATTTCTCACAATTTTTCAACTCATGAGAAACATATTCTTCCTCTAAAGAAATAATATTTTCGCCTTTTAAAAGCTAATTTTAATGTGTTTAAAGAAGCCTTCTTAATACTAAAAAGGCTGTATCTAAAATCACTTATCTTTTATTTATTTACAACAAATTCTCTTGGCTTGTACTTTGCTGCAATCGTTGCAATTTCTCTAATATGATCTGGACTTGTACCACAACATCCACCAATAATATTGATTAAATCTTTCTTTAAATATTCTTCTATTTGCTCACCCATTTCTTCCGCAGTTTCATCATACTCACCAAACGCATTTGGCAATCCTGCATTTGGATGTGCAGAAATAGCAAAATCTGTTTTATTAGCTATCGCTTGTAAATGCGGCTGCAATAAATTGGCTCCTAAAGCACAATTAAATCCTATAGATAATAACGGTATGTGAGATACAGAAATTAAAAATGCTTCTGCAGTTTGTCCAGATAAGGTTCTACCTGAAGCATCTGTAATGGTACCACTCAACATAATTGGAATCTCGATATTTCTTTCATCCTTTACCTCTTCTACGGCAAATAAAGCTGCTTTTGCATTTAAAGTGTCAAACACTGTTTCTATCAACAACAAATCTGCTCCACCATCTAACAAAGCTTCTGTTTGTTGCTTGTAAGCAATTCTTAATTCATCAAAAGTAACAGCTCTGTAACCAGGGTCATTTACATCTGGAGACATACTTGCAGTTCTGTTTGTTGGACCAATTGAACCTGCTACAAAACGTGGCTTGTGTGGCTCTTTTGCTGTAAACTCATTAGCTACTTCTTTGGCTATTTTTGCAGATTGATAATTTAGTTCATACACTAAATCTTCCATTTGATAATCTGCCATTGCAATAGTGGTTCCAGAAAAAGTATTGGTTTCTATAATATCTGCACCTGCCTCAAAATATTTAGCATGAATGGTTTTAATTGCCTCTGGTTGGGTAATAGATAACAAGTCGTTATTACCTTGTAATGGTGTTGGATAATCCTTAAAGCGTTCTCCTCTAAAATCATCTTCCGTGAATTTATAGGCTTGTAGCATAGTACCCATTGCACCATCTAAAACCAAAATTCTTTCTTGTAAAGCTTTGTATATATTTGACATTCCTGAAAATTAATTTTTGTGTTATCAGGAAAAGAAGAATTGAAACTTTTTCCGTTATCTCTCTGAAGATCTGAACCTAGTTCAGAAAGAATCAGTAGAAATTAGCACCTTCTTTAAAGATAAAGGGTTGCTAAGGCTTCCTCGGGTCTAATCCCTCAACCTTTCTTGATAACAATATTAAATAAATGAACTAATTTGCGTTACAAAGTAACGAACTTTTTTTTTGTTTTTATAATTTATTCATAGATATCTGAAGACAAGTAACGGTCTCCTCTATCACAAATAATAGCTACAATTACACCCTTATCTATAGAATTAGCAACTTTTAAAGCGGTAGCAACTGCACCTCCACTACTCATACCTGCAAAAATACCTTCTTCTTTTGCTAAACGAACAGTCATCTCTTTTGCTTCTTCTTCACTTACTTCTAATACTTGATCTATTTTTTTAGCTTTAAAAATAGCAGGCATATATTCTTCAGACCACTTTCTAATTCCAGGTATTTTAGCTCCTTCGGTTGGCTGTGCTCCAATAATCGTTATATTTTTATTCTGTAATTTTAAATAATCAGAAACTCCAGTAATAGTTCCAGTAGTTCCCATGGCAGATACAAAGTGAGTAACTTCTCCTTCTGTATCCCTCCAAATTTCTGGACCTGTTGTATTAAAGTGTGCCTTTGGGTTATCAAAATTATCAAATTGATTTAAGCGAAAATATCCTTTTTTATATTTCAATTTTAAAGCATAATCAATTGCACCTTCAATACCTTTATCTGCAGGAGTTAAAATAACTTTTGCCCCGTAAGCTCTCATTGTTTTAACACGTTCTATTGTAGAGTTTTCTGGCATTGTTAATACCATATTTACACCTAAAACCTTTGCCATTAATGCCAATGCGATTCCTGTGTTTCCGCTTGTTGCTTCTACTAAAGTATCCCCTTTCTTTATATTTTTTCTTTTAATAGCTTCAGAAATCATATAATAAGCTGCTCTATCTTTTACACTTCCACCAGGATTATTCCCTTCTAGTTTTAATAATAAAGTAACTCCATCTTTTTTTAAGATATTTTGCACCTCTACAAGTGGTGTATTTCCAACAAAATCTATGATACTTTTGGTTTTCATCTTAATTTCTTTTTTGAAAAATATTATTTTCTGATTGTACTGTAACCACCGAGTTTCCTGGAACTGATTCCATAATACAAACATTGGCTCCAATTACCGATTTTTCTCCAATCACAACATCGCCACCTAAAATAGTTGCATTTGCATAAATAACAACACCACTTTCTATGGTTGGATGTCTTTTTGTTGATGCTAAACTTTTCTTTACTTGAATTCCTCCTAAGGTAACTCCCTGAAAAATCTGCACATTATCTTTGATAACCGTAGTTTCTCCAATAACAATACCTGTTGCATGATCTATAAAAAACGAATCTCCTATTTCTGCTCCTGGATGAATATCTGTACCTGTTTTACTGTGTGCAAACTCACTCATTATTCTAGGAAAAACAGGAATTCCTAATTGTAACAATTGGTGACTTAAACGATAAACTGCAATGGCATAAAAACCTGGATATGCTAAATAAATTTCTTCTAAACTTTTAGCAGCAGGATCATTTTTTTCTGCAGCAGCAGCATCTAAATCTAATTTATAACGAATAGAAACAAAAGAACTTTCAAAATCATTCCACAAATTTTCTCCATTTTCTACGGATAGTCTTTCTAAAATTTTTAAAAACTTTAATCTGGTTTCTGCACCACTTTCAGACAAATGACGTTCATCAAACAAATTATTGATTAACTGTTTCGTAAAAATCTCTACAGCATCTCTTAAACACATGCTATAGTTTTTAAATGTAATTATCTGCTCTGTTTCTTTCATTTTAACCATTTACATTTCTGGCGCTAATGCTACTTCTAAACCATCCATTTCTGGTGTCATTTGTATCTGACATCCCAGTCTACTATTATCTTCTACATTAAATGCTTCTGCTAACATAGCATCTTCATCATCTGTCATTTCTGGTAATTCATGATCTGAATTTACATAACACTGGCAAGAAGCACACATGGCCATTCCGCCACAAATACCTATGGTACCTTCTTCTGCTAATTCGTAAGAACGAACAACTTCCATCAGGTTCATTGCCATGTCTGTTGGTGCTACAACTTCGTGCATTACACCGTTTCTATCAGTTATTTTTATATTGATGTCTTGCATCTATTTGTTTCTTTTATTGATATTGTCTGCAAAGTTACACAAACCTAACAAAAATTGGTTATAACTAAAAGGTATTTAAAAATTAGAATAAACACATTTTATACCTACAAGATTTAAAAAACCTTGCAGGATATTCTGTTTTATTATTGAATAGCTTTTACAACAGCTTTTGGTGCATCTTTTCTTGTTCCATCAAATCCTTCTACACCACCCACAGTAGTATATTTCATAACGTATTTCTTATCCGGAAAAATTCTTTGATATGCACTCTGACACATTAAAGTCGCTTCGTGAAAACCACAAAGAATCAATTTTAATTTACCAGGATATGTATTTACATCTCCAATAGCATAGATACCAGGAATATTTGTTTGATAATCTAAAGCATTATTCACTTTAATTGCATTTTTCTCAATTTCTAACCCCCAATTACCAATTGGACCTAATTTTGGAGACAATCCAAATAAAGGAATAAAATGATCTGTATCAACAATAAAAGCATCTTCGCCTTTTTTCTCTACCGCAACACCTGTAACTTTATCTGTACCAATAATTCCTTTTACCTCAGCAGGAGTTATCATTCTTATTTTTCCTAAATTCTTTAATTCTTGTACTTTTTCTACAGAATCTAAAGCACCTCTAAACTCATTTCTTCTGTGAATTAAAGTTACCTCTGAAGCTACATCAGACAAGAAAACAGCCCAATCTAAAGCAGAATCTCCACCACCAGAAATTACAACTTTTTTATTTCTATAAAATTCTGGCTCTTTAATAATATACTCAACACCTTTATCTTCAAAATCTGCAATATTAGGTATTAATGGTTTTCTTGGTTCAAAAGAACCTAAACCACCTGCAATTGCAACAATTTTAGCATGATGTTTTGTGCCTTTATTGGTTGTAACAATAAAAGTTCCGTCGTCTTGTTTATCAATAGTTTCTGCTCTTTCTCCTAATGTAAAACCAGGCTCAAATTGCTTTGTTTGTTCTATTAATTTATGTGTTAAATCTCCTGCTAAAATTTCTGGATATGCAGGAATATCATAAATAGGTTTCTTCGGATAAATCTCAGAACATTGCCCTCCAGGTTGCGGTAACGCATCAATTAAATGACATTTTAATTTTAATAAACCAGCTTCAAAAACTGTAAATAACCCCGTTGGTCCTGCTCCAATAATAAGTATGTCTGTTGTAATCATCTTAAGATTCTTTTTTCTCTATTAATCCTTTGGTGAATTCGTTTAGCGTTTCCACTTTTTCTTCGAAATCTCCTTTTATTGTTTTTCTAAATTCGTTTAGGTTCTTTACTAAATCATCTACGTTTTCAGGAATTACATCCTCAAAAAATTGACGTAACCTCTTAGCTGTTGTTGGCGATTTTCCGTTTGTAGAAATGGCTACTTTTACATTTCCTTTGGTTACAATTCCGCCCATATAAAAATCACAAAAAGGAGGATTATCAGCAACATTTACCAATATACTTCGCTTTCTACAATGTTTATAAACCTTTTCGTTTACTTCTGGAAACTCTGTTGTTGCTACAACAATATGTTTTCCTTTTAAGTAACGTTTATGATATTTTTCTTTGATCAATTTTACGTTTCCTTTCTTAGCTAATGTTTTTGTTCCTTCTCTAAACATAGGAGAAACCATTGTTACATTTGCATCTGGACTCGATTTTAATAAGAACGTTAATTTTTCTTCTGCTACAAAACCACCTCCAATTATTAAAACATGAAGGTTTTTTGCTTTTAAAAAAATAGGATATAAATTATTTCTTTCCATAAATCTATTCTTTTAAAGTACTTGCATATTGTTCTTGAATATCTAAAATTGCCTGACGATGTTTTACTACTTCCCCTAAAACAATAATTGCTGGGTTTTTCAATTCATTATCAGCAACAATTTTCTCAATGGTATCCACAGTTCCTATTCCCATTTTTTCTCTAGAAGTAGTACCTCTTTGAATAATTGCAACAGGCAAATTATTTTTACCTTCTGCTTGAAATAATTTAACAATTTGCGGCAACTTACTCATGCCCATTAACACCACAATCGTTGCGTTAGACTTTGCAGCCAACTCAATATCATTAGAAATTTTATGATCTTTTGTTGTTCCTGTAATTACCCAAAAACTTTCTGCACTACCACGTTTTGTAAGAGGTATATTTTGATAAGCCGCAACTGCTATTGATGATGAAATTCCTGGAACAACCGCTGTTTCTAGCCCAAAACTAGCTGCATATTCCATTTCTTCTGCTCCTCGTCCAAATATAAACGGATCACCACCTTTTAAACGAACTACATGTCCGCTTGCTTTTGCGCGCGCAACAATCAATTCGTTAATTTGTTCTTGCTGATATTTATAACACCCTCTACGTTTTCCTACAAAAATTTGTTCCGCATCGGGATTTATATATGCTAATAATTCTTCATTTACCAAAGCATCATATAAAACTACATCGGCTGTTTTTAAAACCTTAATGGCTTTTACTGTAATTAAATCGATATCTCCAGGGCCAGCACCTACAACTGTTAACTTTGGTATTTTAAAACTCATTTTTTTCTTTTATCACCTACTCTGCAATTGCAGTTTCTGCGTTTCTAAAAGCTCTTACTTTCTGTAAAAACGTATTTGCATCGCTAATATACTTCTTTGCAAATTCTTCTGTTGGTGCAAACTTATTAATTTGATAAATCAAATCTGAAAAAGAACCTCCTAAATCTATCTTTTCTGATGAAATAAAGAATTCATCGAACTGAGAAACAATACTTGCATGTGTATTTGTTTTCTTATCTGCCGCCAATAAAGATGCTTTTGCAGAATTTACAATAGATTGATATGCATAATAAATAGCTCCAGAATAGACTTTGTTTTCAAAAGCTTCATTAGCATTCTCAATTTTTTCATCACTTTCTAAAAACAAGGTAGCAATTAAATCGATTACAACACCTGCACATTCTCCAATTCCGATTTCTTTTACATATTTATCTGCCTCTCCCCAATCGATAAAATCTTCTTGAGTTAAATTAGTAACATCTTGTAAATCGTTTAATAAATCATAAAAATAACGTTCTCCTGTAACTTTATAATACTCTACAAATGATTTTCCATCTGCATTTGCTTCAAAATCGTTAAAAATTCTACGCAATGCTTCTGGTCCTCTTTTACTTGGTACTTTTACTACTTTATCTGCAAATAATGCATTTCCGTTTCCTAAGTTTCCACCACCTAATAAAACTTGTAACGCTGGCGCCACTAATTTATCTGGTGTTCTAACCGTCATTCCTTGAAAGCCGATGTTTGCCATATTGTGTTGTCCACAAGCATTCATACAACCACTAATCTTAATAACAAGATCTTCGTTTTTTAAATACTGAGGATACTCTGCTGCAATTACTTTTTCTAATTCTGCTGCAATACCTGTACTACTTGCAATACCTAAATTACACGTATCAGTTCCTGGGCACGCTGTAATATCTACCGCTTTATTATAACCCGCTTCTACAAAACCTAATTTTTCTAATTCTTGATAGAAATAAGGAACTAAATCTTCCTTTACAAAAGGGATTACAATATTCTGACGCAAGGTTAAACGAATTTCTCCAGCAGCATATGTATCTACTAAATCTGCTAATAAACGTGCTTTATCCGTATAAAAATCTCCTAATAAAACTTTAATTCCGATAGCTACATAACCTGCTTGTTTTTGCGGAATTAAGTTGGTAGATTTCCATAACTCAAATGCTTCTTGATTTTTTATCTCTACTTTTGGAGCATCAACAGAAACTGGAGTTGACGCAACATAACCTTCTGCATCAATTGCAACCGTTTTTAATGCAATTGCATTTTGTTCTTGCGCTACCAATTCTTTAAAAGCTTCTAAACCGATATCTTTTAGTAAGAATTTCATTCTTGCTTTGGCTCTACTTTTACGTTCACCATAACGATCAAAAACTCTTAAAACACCTTCCATTACTGGAATTATTTTATCTGAAGGTAAAAACTCATATAAAGTTTCTGCATGTCTTGGCTGAGAACCTAATCCTCCTGCAACCATCACTTTAAAACCTCTTACTCCGTTTTCTATTTTAGCAATAAATCCTAAATCGTGTAAATAAGACAAACCTGTATCTTCATCCGTAGAAGAAAAAGAAACCTTGAATTTACGTCCCATTTCTTGACAAATAGGGTTACGTAAAAAGAATTTATATAATGCATCCGCATACGGAGAAACATCAAAAGGCTCATTAACATCAATTCCAGCAGTTTCTGATGCAGTAACATTTCTTACCACATTACCACAGGCTTCACGCAACGTAACATCATCTCTTTCTAATTCCGCCCATAATTCTGGAGTTCTTTGTAAATCTACATAGTGAATTTGAATATCTTGACGTGTTGTAATATGCAATCTTCCTCTAGAATACTCATCAGAAACTTCAGAAATTCTACGTAATTGATTACTCATTACTTTACCATAAGGCAATTTAATACGAATCATTTGTACGCCTTCTTGACGCTGACCGTAAACACCTCTTGCTAAACGTAAACTTCTAAATTTTTCTTCGTCTATTTGTAAATTATTAAATGCTGCAATTTTATCTGCTAATTCAATAATATCTCTTTCTACAACTGGATTCTCTATTTCGGTTCTAAAACTTTGCATTCTTTCTTAGTATTAAGTAGTTAGAATAAAGTATTAAGAAATTTAATACCTCAACTTTTCTACAATATATTTTACTTTGTACTATCTACTTTATTCTTAAATCTTTTTACTTAATAAAACCTACACCAACTGTATTGTTCGTTTTTGAGTCAATCAAAATAAAAGATCCATTAGACTTATTATCTTTATAAGAGTCTACCAATAATGGTTTGCTTAATTTTAATTGTATGTCTCCTATTTGGTTTAAAACTAATTCTGATGGATTTTCTTCAATACCTGAAAAATCAGTTTTTATAATACTAGACAATTGAGTGATTTTTGCCTGCGCATCATTTACACCATGTTTTATATAGTATTTTTGAGAAGCTTGTAAAGGCTCTTTATCCATCCAACAAATCGTTGCGTTTAATTGTTTTGCAATAGTTGGCTCTTCATTTACTTTTACCAACATATCTCCTCTACTTACATTTACATTATCTTCTAAAGTAATAGTAACAGAGCTTCCTCTTTTTGCAGTTTTAAATTCTTTATCGAAGAAATTAATCGTCTTAATTTTCGATTTTGTTTGAGAAGGTAAAACAGCAATTTCATCTCCAACAGATAAATCTCCACCATAAATTTTACCAGCATATCCTCTAAAATCATGATATTCTTCTGTCTTTGGTCTGATTACTGTTTGTACAGGAAAACGAGTTTGAGAAGCATCATTAATATCTTCTACATCCAATCTCTCTAAATGATGCATTAAAGTTTCTCCTTTATACCAAGGGGTATTTTCAGATTTATGAACCACATTATCTCCTTGTAAAGCAGACATTGGTATGAAGGTTAAATTCTGCCCCTTATACTCACTCTTACTTGCTAAATATTCTATTTCACTTTTGATGGTGTTGTATTTCTCTTCAGAAAAATCAACTAAATCCATTTTATTTATGGCAATTACAACGTCTTTAATTCTCAATAAATTATTGATAAAAAAGTGTCTGTATGTTTGTTCTATAACTCCGTTTCTTGCATCAATTAAAACAATAGAAGCTTGTGCTGTTGATGCACCTGTAACCATGTTTCTTGTATACTCAATATGACCAGGAGTATCTGCAATAATGAAACTTTTTGAAGGTGTAGAAAAATAGATATGTGCAACATCAATAGTAATTCCTTGTTCACGTTCTGCTACTAAACCATCCGTTGCTAAAGAAAAATCTAAATAGTCAAAACCGCGTTGTCTACTTTTTTCTTCTATTGCTTCTAATTTATCGTCAGTCAATGATTTTGTATCGTATAAAATACGACCAATTAAGGTACTCTTACCATCATCTACACTACCTGCTGTTGCTATTTTTAGTACTTTCATTTTTTTTTTGAGCTGTTGGCTTTTCGCTAAATAGCTATTCGCCTAATTTTATATTCTTTTATTTATACTGATGACTAATTGCCAAAAGCGAAATGTGAAAAATTTGTAAAACAAATTTTTAAAAATACCCTTGTTGTTTTCTTTTCTCCATTGCAGCTTCAGAACGTTTATCATCTATTCTTGCGCCTCTTTCTGAAATTGAAGAATCTCTAATTTCTTCTACAACTTTTGCAATATCGACTGCGTCGGATAAAACTGCTGCTGTACAACTCATATCTCCAACAGTTCTAAAACGAACCATTCTTTCTTCTACAACTTCTTCTTCATCTCTAAAAACAACGGCATCATCTGCAGACCAAATCATTCCGTCTCTCACAAAAATATTTCTTTTATGTGCAAAATAGATTGATGGAATTTCGATATCTTCTTGTTCTATATAAGACCAAACGTCTAATTCTGTCCAATTAGAAATTGGAAAAACACGAACATTCTGCCCTAAATCTATACGTCCGTTTAACATATCAAATACTTCTGGACGTTGGTTTTTTTCATCCCACTGACCAAAATCATCTCTTACAGAAAAGATTCTTTCTTTAGCTCTTGCTTTTTCTTCATCTCTTCTTGCTCCACCAATACAAGCATCAAAACCAAACTCTTCAATTGCATCTAACAACGTTTCTGTTTGCAACATATTTCTACTTGCATATCTACCAGTTTCTTCTTTTACTCTACCAGAATCTATATTGTCTTGTACATTTCTTACAATTAACTCAACGCCTAATTCTTTTGCCAAACGATCTCTAAACTCTATTGTTTCAGGAAAGTTATGACCTGTATCAATATGCATTAAAGGAAAAGGAATTTTTGCAGGATAAAATGCTTTTTGTGCCAAACGCACTAAAGTTATACTGTCTTTTCCTCCTGAAAATAATAAAACAGGTTTTTCAAACTGCGCTACTACTTCTCTAAAAATATAAATTGCTTCACTTTCTAAAGCATCTACTTGTATTGTTTCTTGACTCATAATTATATGTCTTTTAGATATGTAAACCACATTCGCGGTTACTTTCTACTTTTGTTGGATCGAAATATGTAAACTCATTTGGTAAATTTTGTTCTACTAAATAAGTATCTAACTGTTCATCTGTCCAATTATAAAATGGACTTACTTTTACTACACCGTCTTTACTTTGAGAAACAATATCGATACTGTTTCTAAATGCAGTCTGACCTTTTCTTAAGTTTGTAAACCAAACATCTGGTTGATGCTCTTTCATGGCTCTAGAAAATGGCTCTAACTTAACTTGTTCTGTAAACAACACATGTTTTGGATCTTCTACCGAAGGAACTCCTAAAACAACATTTCTGTGAGCTGCTGTTTGTTTTGGTGTATATAAATGAATATTTAAATTCAGTTTTTCAATAATATCTTCTGCATGTTTATAAGTCTGCATCGTATTGTAACCTGTATCACACCAAATTACTTTAATGTCTTTTTGCACATCCGTAACCGCTTTTAAAATTGCAACTTCATAAGGTCTAAAGTTTGTTGTGATTACCGGATTTTTAGCTAAAGAAATAGCCCAAGCTATTATTTCTGCTGGACTTTTATCTTTTAATTCTGCGTTAACTTGTGTTAAGTTTAAGCTCATTATTTCCCCCATTTTATTTTATTCCATACTCTCTCGTGAAAAAAGTACAAAACTAATTTTGTTAAAAAATCTATTGATGCAATTGAAGTTGCTACGGATAACTCTCCTGTTAAGAGATAAGATACTATTAAAGTATCTATTGTCCCTATAACCCTCCAACTTAATGCCTTAAGCACACTTCGTAAAGGTTTTTCAGAAGTTTTATCTTCTTTAAAACCTTTAGTCTGTGCTTTTTTGTTAAAAATGATTTGGTCTAAAATCATAAAAAAAATTAATTCAAATAATTACCCTACTACTTTAATAGGGTATGCAAACTTACATTTTTATTATACAAAAAGTCGAGATTAAATCTTAAAAATTACCTAAACCCTATAGATTTAGTAGATTAATAAAAAAAGAAGCAATAAATTACGAATATCTAACTACTACAAGGATTTAGTAATTAAAATTATATAAAGGAAATCTAGACCTAATTCTAAAACGGAACTATGTCTATTATTTTTTTGACCAAGTTAGTATGCACCTAATGAAAAGAATACAGATCAATAGGTTTTTATATTGAATACAATTACAGTAACAAATACTAATTGCTTGCAACTTTATTCACTTGTATGTAAATTTATTAAGAAGTTTTTTTAGCAATTACATAAATCTGCCAAAGTAGTATTTTTAAAAATCTGCAAAGAACTATCTCTTACCTGAACCATTAACTTATTTACAGCACAAAGGTTTTCATCAGGACAGTCATCACATTTTTCATAGAAGTTTAAACTAACACAAGGAATCATAGCAATTGGCCCTTCTAAGATTCTCATGATCGTAGTCATTTGAATATCCTTAGGCTCTTTTAGTAGATAGTAGCCACCACCTTTTCCTTTTTTAGAGGCTAACAATCCGTTTTTACGAAGCGTTAAAAGAATGGTTTCTAAAAATTTTAAAGAAATATTTTCACTTTTAGAAATCGTAGCGATAGAAACAGGTGTTTTACCTTCTAGTCTTGCAAGATAGGTAAGTGCTTTAATTCCGTATTTTGTTTTCTTTGATAGCATACTACAAAATTACGCAATTTAATTACTATACTAAAACAGTAGGATATACTTTTTTATTTATAAATAACATAGGATACTAAATACAATAAAACGATTCTTATTAAAAAAGAGTCTTAATTAGTTGTATGTCCTTTTTCTAAGGCATAAAAAGTAGCCTGTACATAATCATCTGCATCCCCAGTATTGTTCTGATTATAAACACCAGCTTTAAAATACATATATTGTCCGCTTACATTAAAACCACTATTTATCATGTTTACCTCTTTAACAACATCAGGTTTACCTTCTCTAGATAAAGTAACTGTTAAATCGTCTCCAACAACTTTTATTCTGTAACTAAACTTTTCATCTAATGCAATTCCATCAGTTGGATTTGAAGCTGAACTACTTCTAGAACCAATCATTTCATGCCATTGTTCACTACCATTTCCTTCAGTAGGTTCATGTGCAAAATAAATAGATCCTAATGTATTGTTTTTTAATTTTCGATAATAAAAACGAATAGGTTCATCATCATTTGCATGAATTTGACCAACAATAACAAGTCCTTGTTGACCAGAATCTCCAGTATTGGTTACATGGTTTACAGAAAGTGTCGCAGACATTTCTCCATCAAATGCAGCAGCTGCATTTTTATCCGCTTGCGGAGCAGTACCAAAAACCCAATTATTTTTATTGACTCCCTGGGTATCAATATCCGTATCTGTTCCTCTTAACATTTCGCGAAGCTCAACTCTAGTATAACTCGTGTCTTCTGATGTTTTAAACCCCGCTACCGGACATTTAAAAACCATTCCACCATCTTCTGCTGTATAAAAATAATTACTATTTTCATATTCACTAATAAGCTCACTTACCGTAATTGTTTTTGCGGTACCATTTCCTTTATCAACAGGAACACTTAGATTCCACGTAGATAAATCAAAATTTGCTGATGGTACTTTACTTGCATCTAAGTCACCAGTAATTTCTAACCTTGCAGCTTGCGTAATTGTTAAGCTTTTAGAAACACTACCAGCAATAATCGTAATTACTCCTGTACGTTTATTAAACTCAGAATTTGCTGTAACCGAAATATCTATGGTTCTATTATTGGTTCCGTTTGTTGGTGTAACCGCAATCCAATTATTAGTATTACTCGTGTACCAATATACATTTGCAGTTACCTCAACGGTTTGTGTTTCTTGGCTTGCAGAAAATTCGGCAATCGTAGATAAAGACAAAATATCGACTATTTCTTCTTCTGAATCTGCAGAGCTACAAGAAAAAAAAGATAAAAATAATGAACCAATAAACAATAATCTGAAAGAAATTTTCATAAAAATAATGACATTAATAATTGAATTTTTAAAAATACAAAATTGGTTAACCAATTTACTGTAATTTTAAATAAAATTATTACTTAATTAAATAAAGAGATTAAAATCAACTCTTTAAACAACCAAAATATCTATTATTTATTACAATGCTAAAGCTTGTTTAATATCAGCAATAATATCGTCTGCATGTTCTAAACCTACAGAAACACGCACCAAACCATCTGTAATACCAACTTCTAAACGATCTTCTAGAGACAAACGTCCGTGAGTTGTAGAAGATGGATGCGTTACAATTGTTCTTGTATCTCCTAAATTTGCAGATAATGAACACATTTTTATCGCATCTAAAAACTTTCTTCCAGCTTCAATTCCACCTTTAATTTCGAAAGCAACAATGTTTCCTCCTAATTTCATTTGGTTTTTAGCTACTTCATATTGAGGATGCGATTTTAAAAATGGATATTTTACAAATTCTACATTTTCATTACTTTCTAAAAATTCAGCAACTTTTAAAGCATTTTCACAATGCTTTTCTACTCTAATAGATAAGGTTTCTAAACTTTTTGATAAAACCCAAGCATTGAAAGGAGACATTGCAGGACCAGTATTTCTTGCAAAAAGATAAATTTCTCGCATCAATTCTTTATTACCAACCGTTACGCCACCCAAAACTCTTCCTTGTCCGTCAATTAATTTCGTTGCAGAATGAATTACTAAATCTGCTCCGAATTTTATCGGTTGTTGAATATAGGGTGTTGCAAAGCAATTATCAACAATAAATATAAGGTTGTGCTTTTTAGCAATTTTACCAATTAAATCTAAATCTAAAATATCTACAGCAGGGTTTGTTGGTGTTTCTATATAAAGAATCTTTGTATTTTCTTTAATTAAACTTTCTATTAAATCAACCTCTTCTACCTTAAAATAAGAAGTTTCTATATTCCATTTTGGTAAAAACTTGGTAAACATACTATGTGTAGATCCAAAAACAGATCTACAAGAAACTACATGATCTCCTGCATTTAATAAAGCCGCAAATGATGAGAATATAGCAGACATTCCTGTTGCAAAAGCATAACCTGCCTCTGCTCCTTCCATCGCTACAATTTTATCTACAAATTCTGTTGTATTTGGGTTTGTAAAACGACTGTATAAATTACGTTCTTTTTCTTCTGCGAAGGATGCACGCATGTCTTCTGCATCGTCAAAAACAAAACTTGATGTTAAATATAAGGGTGTAGAATGTTCAGAAAACTGACTTCTTTCTGTTTGTTTTCTAATTGCTTCTGTTTCGAAATGTTTGCTCATTTATTATGTTTTTAGAAAAAAGACCGTTTCACTTTAAGAATCAAGAACAAAGAGTAAATATTAGTACTCTTGATTTTTTTCTCTTTTCTATATTAATTATTATGTTTTGCTAATCTTAAAATATCTCCAAAAACACCTCTTGCCGTTACACTTGCTCCCGCTCCTGCTCCTTGTATTACAATTGGTTGTTCTCCGTAAGATTCTGTATAAATTTCAAAAATTGCATCAGAACCTTTTAACGAACCTAAAGGTGTACTTTCTTCTGTGGATACTAACTTTACCTCTAAAGTACCTTTATTTTGTGATAAATCTCCACTTAATTCACCAATATAACGTAAAACGTGATTTGGTTTTTGATTGTCTTTTAAAGTTTGATACTCTTCATTTAACAATTCTAAATTACCTAAAAAATCGGCAACAGAACCTCCTCTTAAATTCTCTGGAATTAAATTTTTAATTTTAACTTCATCAAATTCATTTTCTAACTCTAACTCTCTTGCTAAAATTAATAATTTTCTAGCAACATCATTTCCTCCTAAATCTTCTCTAGGATCTGGTTCTGTAAAACCTTTATCAATTGCTTCTTTTAATATTTCTGAAAAAGGAGCATTTTTATTTGAAAAATTATTAAATAAATAACTTAAACTTCCAGAAAAAACACCTCTAATTTTCGTGATATTTTCTCCTGATTCATGCAATAACCGTATCGTATCAATTAAAGGCAAACCTGCACCAACATTTGTTTCGTACAAGTATTGCTTTTTGTATTCTTTTAACTTCGCTCTAACTTCTTTGTAAAAATCAAAAGACAAGGTATTGGCAATCTTATTACAAGAAACCAAATCGAAACCAGCTTCTATAAAAGGAATATAATTACTTACAAAATTTACACTTGCGGTATTATCTACTGCTATTAAATTCTCAAAATGGTTTGCATTTGCAAATGCGATAATATCAGTAACAGTTACATTTTCTTCTCCGTTTTCTAATAAATTTTGTTTCCAATCCTTAGAAACTCCATTTTTATTTAACAACACTTTTTTAGAGTTTGCTACGGCAAAGACATTCAGTTGAATTTTTCTTCTCTCTAAAACAGATTGTGTGTTTTCTATAATTTGATCAATTAAAGTTCCGCCAACTAAACCTTTACCAAAAACGGCAATGTTTATTTTTTTAGTAACTCCAAAAACCTGACCATGAATTACATTTACAGCCTTGTTTAATTGATCTTTTCTAACCACCAAACTCACATTTTTACCTGTTACCGTATTATTAAATAAAACAGGTACAATTTGGTTTTTAATTAATGCATTATAAGGATGATGAAACTCACTTAAATCTTGACCAATAATAGAAATTACCGCCACATTATTTACAATAGAAATATGATTAACATCTTGCGAATAAAAATCATTTTCGAATTCTCTTTCTAAAGCTGCAACCGCTTCTTGCGCTTTATCTGCATCAATAATTAACCCAATTCCTCTTTCCGAAGAACCTTGTGCAATAATACTGATACTAATATTTCTATCACTTAAAGTCTTAAAAATACGTGCATCAACACCAACTTTACCTAACAAACCTCTACCTTCAAAATTTAATAAGGCAACGTTTTCAATCGTAGAAATAGATTTTATTCCTTTTGTTGATGATTCCGCAGTAATTAAAGTTCCTTTATCTTCTTTATTAAATGTATTTAAAATTCTAAGATTAATGTTCTTTTCTAATAAAGGAATAATGGTTTTTGCATGTAAAATAGTCGCTCCAAAATTGGCCAATTCATTCGCTTCCGAGAATGATAATTGTTCAATTTTTTTAGCATCTGCCACTAAATCTGGGTTTGCCGTAAAAATACCGCTAACGTGTGTGTAATTCTGTAACTCATCAGCATCTAAGTAATTTGCTAATAGTGCTGCTGTATAATTACTTCCATTTCTACCTAAAGTAGTGGTTTCTCCTTTTTTGTTTGATGCAATAAAACCAGAAACAATATTAATTTTCTGGTTATTTTCCTTAAAATAACTAATTACATTTTCTTTAGAAACCGCCGTAATTGGTTGGGCATTTCCAAAGTTTTCATCTGTAATAATTAAAGATCTAGAATCTACTGCATTTGCAGAAACCTGTTCCTTTTCTAACAAACTAGCCACTAATTTTACAGATAATAATTCGCCTTGTGCTAAAACTTCATCTTTAATTTTCTGACTATAATCTCCCAATAAAGAAACACCTTCAAAAATGGTTTCTAATTTCGAAAATTCTTCAGAAAAATCAACAGCACTATTTGGCGCTAGTTGATATTCTTTAAACTCTTCAAAATTACTTTTATATTCTTTTTTTGATGCTGCTAACTCTAAAATAGCTTCTAAATCATTGGTAGAGTTTCCTCTTGCAGAAGCAACAATTGTAATTTTTACTCCGGCTTTATATTTACTTGCAATAATTTCAATTGCGTTTTCTAATCCTTTGCCATTGGCTAAAGATTTTCCTCCAAATTTTAAAACTTTCATCTTCTTTTCTCTATAATCTTTATTAAAAATAGGCTCAATAATTTTCTGTAATTGGTCATACTCCATCAAAAAAGCATCATGACCATGCACAGAATTTATTTCATTATACGTAACATTATCTTTTGTTAATGCTAACTTTTTATGCGTTTCTCTGTTTTCTTCCGCAGTAAAAAACAAATCTGAATCGACCCCAATAATGTGAATATTTGCACTCACTTGATCTAGAATTTCAATATCTTTTTTTCCTCCAACAGTAACATCAATTGTTTTTAATAATTGATTCATCAATTTATAAGAAGATAATTGATACCGTTCTTGTAATGATTTACCATGATGCAACAACCAACTTTCTACATCAAAAATATCTGAATCGTCTTTTTTTGATCGATGAAAACGTTCTTTAAAAGATTCTGGTGTTCTATAACACAACATTGCGTGCATACGAGCATCATGAACAGGATTACTAGAATTTACTAAAAACTGTTCTTGAATTTGGCAATTTGCAATTAACCAATCTGTAGATTTCCAATCGGTTGCAATTGGCAAAAAGTGTTTGGTTAATTTGGTATTTAAAACCATCATTTCCCAGGCAATTCCTCCTCCTAAAGATCCTCCGATTAAAGCAAAAAGTGTATCAATTTTTAATGCTGATAATCCTTGTAAAAATATTTCAGCAACATCTCTAGCTATAAAGTCTTTATAGTTTTCAATTAAAAAACCGTCAAAACCATTTCCTGGAATATTGAAAGATAAAATAGTATAAACATCAGTATTTATGGCCTTTTCTTTTCCAACAATATCAACCCACCATCCATTTTTACCCGCAACATCACTATTACCCGTTAATGCATGGTTAATTAAAATAATAGGAGCATCACCTAATTCTTGACCAAAAACCTGATAACTCAAATTCATTTCAGAGATTAAGACACCAGCTTCTGTAGTGAAATCTTTTATTTTGATATGTTCTAGTTGATGTTCCAATTATTGGCTAAATTTTTAAATTATTTATCTGTTAGAGCGTAGTCCAAAACTCATTGATTCTAATACAACAACCTTTCGACTACACTCAAAAGAGACCTATTTATTATATTTTTGAAAAAGCAGCAGTTAAATCTGCTTTTAAATCTTCTAAATCTTCAAGACCAACAGATAATCTAATTAAATCTTGACTTACACCTGCACTTGCTTGTGCCGCTTCATCTAATTGTTGATGCGTTGTACTTGCTGGGTGAATAATTAATGATTTTGTATCACCAATATTAGCTAATAAAGAAAACACTTTTGTAGTATCTGCAATTACTTTTGCTGCTTCAAATCCTCCTTTTACACCAAAAGTTACCAAACCACTTTGTCCTTTTGGTAAATATTTATCTGCTAACATTTTGTATTTACTGCTTGCTAAACCAGGGTAATTTACCCAAGTTACTTCTTCTTGCGCTTCTAACCAAGTTGCTAATGCCAATGCATTTGCAGAGTGTTGTTTAATTCTAACTGGTAAAGTCTCTAAACCTTGAATGATATTAAATGCGTTTGTAGGGCTTAAAGCTGCACCAAAATCACGTAAACCTTCTAAAATTAATTTAAAAGTAAACGCTGCTGCACCTAAAGCTTCATGATATTTTAAACCATGGTAACCTGCAGAAGGCTCTGTAAATTCTGGAAACTTACCGTTTGCCCAGTTAAAAGTTCCTGCATCAATAATAGCACCTCCTAAAGACGTTCCTTGTCCGCCAATATATTTTGTTAAAGAATGAATTACAAGATTTGCTCCGTGTTTAATTGGGTTTAATAATGCTGGTGTTGCCACAGTATTATCAACAATAAAAGGAACCTCTGCTGCTTTTGCTTCTACAGAAATTGCTTCTAAATCTAAAACATCTAATTTAGGATTTCCTAAAGACTCAACAAAAAATGCTCTTGTATTATCTTGTACAGCTTTTTTAAATTCTTCTGGGTTAGATGCATCTACAAACGTAGTTGTAATACCTAATCTTGGTAACGTAACACTTAATAAATTGTACGTTCCACCATATAAACTGCTAGAAGCCACAATATGATCTCCTGCTTTTAAAAGTGTTAATAAACCTGTTGCAATTGCTCCTGTACCAGATGCAAAAACTACAGCTCCAATTCCGCCTTCTACAGCTGCTAAACGATCTTGTAAAATTTGGTTTGTTGGGTTGGTTAAACGTGTATAAATAAATCCTAATTCTTTTAATGAAAAAAGATTTGCAGCATGTTCTGAGTTGTTAAAAACATATGATGATGTTTGATAGATTGGAACTGCTCTTGTTCCTCCATTCTTAGTTACATCATGCCCTGCATGTAATGCGTTTGTTGCTAATTTGTACGTGCTCATTTTTCTATTTTTTTTGAGTTAATAAATGATTAAACCAAAAGTCGAATGCATCAAAAATTTGATGTACTTACTAGAAAAATGTTATTAAGAATTATGCAAATACACGGAAGTGTAATTGTTTTTGGGTTATCTATCCAATTTCTGATAAATGAATCTGAAATTAAGTAGAATTTAGCACCTTCTTTTCCTCACGAAAAGGGTTGCTAAGGTTTCAACGGGTCTTTCCCTCCACCTTTCTTGATAACATTTCGATAAGTTATTGAACTTTCTGAATGCAAATATATGTTTAGAAAATTTTAATATACAAGAAAAATCCAATTTATTTTTTAGAAATATAAATATCATATTAAAACCCCTCTTTTAATATTTATCAAATAATTTACTAGCAATGAACTTTGTTTTATTGATGATACCATAATAAAATATTATTACTAAAAATTATGATATGTAAATTTATAATGTACCTTTGCAGAGAATTTTAGAGGAAAAATTTGAACTGATTGCAACCTCTGACGCTGATATTTATATCTGCTGAAACAAAAAATGCTAAAGCAGTAATATTCTACTACTTTTAGCGACCAACGCAATCTCTTTTCATTTTTCATTAATTATAAAAGAAGATTTATTATGTCATATTTATTTACCTCAGAAAGTGTTTCTGAAGGACACCCAGACAAGATTGCAGATCAAATTTCTGATGCTTTAATTGATAACTTTTTAGCATTCGACAAAACAAGTAAAGTTGCTTGTGAGACCATGGTTACAACGGGTCAAGTATTTTTAGCAGGAGAAGTAAAATCTAAAACATATTTAGATGTTCAGAAAATTGCTAGAGATGTAATTAACAAAATTGGTTACACAAAAGGAGCTTATATGTTTGACGGAAACTCTTGTGGAGTTTTATCTGCTATACATGAGCAATCTCCAGACATTAACCAAGGTGTTGATAGAGCAAACCCAGAAGAACAAGGTGCAGGAGACCAAGGAATGATGTTTGGTTACGCAACCGATGAGACAGAAAACTACATGCCTTTGGCTTTAGAATTATCTCATAGATTGTTAATTGAGTTAGCAGCATTAAGAAGAGAAAACAAAGATATTCCTTATTTAAGACCAGATGCTAAAAGTCAGGTTACTATAGAATATTCTGATGATAACGTGCCGCAAAGAATTGATGCTATCGTAATTTCTACACAACATGATGATTTTGACAAGTCTGATGATGTGATGTTAGCTAAAATTAAAAAAGATATTGTTGAAATTTTAATTCCTAGAGTTGTAGCAAAATTACCTGCTCATATTCAGAAATTATTTACAGATAACATTACTTATCACATCAACCCAACAGGTGTTTTTGTAATTGGTGGACCTCACGGTGATACTGGTCTAACTGGTAGAAAAATTATTGTTGATACTTACGGAGGAAAAGGTGCACATGGTGGTGGAGCTTTTTCTGGAAAAGACCCTTCTAAAGTAGATAGATCTGGAGCCTATGCAACAAGACATATTGCTAAAAACTTAGTTGCTGCCGGACTTTGTAAAGAAGTTTTAGTACAAGTTTCTTATGCAATTGGTGTTGCTAAACCAACAAGTATTAATGTTGAAACGTATGGTACTGCAACCGTAGATTTATCTGACGGAGCAATTAGTAAAATAGTAGAATCTATTTTTGATATGCGTCCTTACTTTATTGAAAAACGTTTAAAATTAAGATCTCCTATTTATTCTGAAACTGCTGCTTATGGTCACATGGGTAGAACTCCAGAAGTAAAAACGGTTACGTTTACAAATCCAATGGGAGAAACAACTTCTGAAGAAGTAGAAACTTTTACTTGGGAAAAATTAGATTATGTTGATACGATAAAAGAAGCTTTTAAGTTATAAAAACTTCAATATTAAAATAAAAAAAGCCTTTAGAATTCATTTTCTAAAGGCTTTTTTATTGCATATCATTTACTCATATTTAAATTATCTTCATAAAAAGAAATGTTTTCAACTCACTTCTATTGATCAAAAATCAACCTATAGAATTTTAGTTTTCATCAAAAACATTCTTACTTCTAAAATTACATTTTACAAAAATCATATTCTAAGAAATTAGACATACTAGAACTCTGGTCTAACTCAAAACATCTTTAAAACTAATTATCAGGCAATTATCTGAATTTAAAAAAAACAGGTGTATGTAATGGCTTTTAATTTAAAATACATATATTTGGGTATCCAAACTGGTTAACCAAAAATATATGAGCGATTTAAAAACAAACATTACCTTTATTATGGGAGTTTCTGGTGTTGGAAAAAGCACTATTGGACATTTATTATCTAAAGAATTAAATGTTCCTTTTTTTGATGGAGATGACTTTCATACTGAAAAAAACATTTTAAAAATGTCTAATGGAGAAGCCTTAAATGATGATGATAGATTCGATTGGTTACAAACATTAAACAAATTAGCAATAGTGCAATTAAAGGATAAGGGTTGTATTATAGTTTGTTCTGCATTAAAAGAAAAGTATCTTACTATTTTAAACACAAATATAAAAGATAGCGTAAAATGGGTTTTTCTTAATGGTTCTTTTGATCAAATTAAAGAAATAATCAATCAAATCAGCATTGACAATAGACCTAAGCATATTGATCTCAGAAATGAAGTTGGACATTGGGAAGGGGATTTAGTCATTGGAAAAAATCATAAAAGTGCTATTGGAACTATAGTAGAACGCAAAACTAGATTTACTTTAATAGTGAAATTAGAGTCTAAAAAAGCAGGTGAAGTAGCAAACAAATTTTCTAAAATATTAAATAAATTAAATCCTATTTACAAAAAATCAATGACATATGATAACGGAATTGAAATGGCAAGACACGAAATAATCACCAAAAATACAGGTATGAAAATATACTTTGCTCATCCATATTCTTCCTGGGAAAGAGGTACAAACGAAAACACTAATGGGCTCATTAGAAGGTATCTTCCTAAAGGAACAAACTTCAATGAAATTGACCTAAATCAACTACAGATTATTCAAGAAAAATTGAACAACAGACCTCGAAAAATTATTGGTTATAAAACTCCTCAAGAAATGATAGATCTTGAGCTTAAATTTGTAGCTTAGTAACATCAAAAAACATAAACGCTTTGTTGC
Organism: Polaribacter atrinae; assembly: GCF_038023995.1. Lineage (NCBI taxonomy): Bacteria > Pseudomonadati > Bacteroidota > Flavobacteriia > Flavobacteriales > Flavobacteriaceae > Polaribacter > Polaribacter atrinae. The sequence continues at coordinate 3,069,290 of NZ_CP150660.1, read as the reverse complement.
ATTACAACATTGAATCCAAGTTTTTCCACTAAAAAGATCACTTGTTAAAGTTTGAACATTTCCAATCGCTGTTTGAAATCCGAATAAAATAACAGCCATAATAATTACTGCAGTTGTTGGTCCTCCAGGACTAGCCATTGCCAATAAAGCTGGTAACATTATTAGACAACCTAATGTAATTATCATTTTTCTGGTCTTGTTAATAGTCCATCCTTTTTTAAGTCTGTTTTGTGCCAAAAGACCACCAAACCAAGCTCCTAACATAGCTCCTGCATAAGGTACCCAACCATAAAGCCCGATAGATTTTACATCCATACCATACACTTCATTTAAATAGATTGGTATCCAAAAAACAAACAACCACCAGATAGGATCAATAAATGCTGACGCTAATATTACACCCCAACTTTCTTTATGACCTAATAACTCTTTTGTATCTGGATTGTATTCTTGATCATTTACTCCATCTACATCAAAATCTTCATTCTTTTGACCTGTTAAAATATAATCACGCTCTTCATCTGTAATCCATGGGTGATTTATTGGTGGTGCTTTTACTAAAATTAACCAAGGCACCAACCATAGTAAACCTGCTAAACCAATTAAAATAAATATACCTTTCCAACTAAAATATACTGTTAAAAAAGCAATTAACGGAATGGAAATAATTCCACCTATCGCAGCACCTGAGTTAAAGATACCTTGTGCAAGTGCACGTTCTTTAGTAGGAAACCATTCTGCATTTCCCTTTGTAGCACCTGGCCAGTTTCCTGCTTCAGAAACTCCTAAAATCGCACGGAATATACCAAAACTTAAAACTCCTTGAGCAAATGCGTGTATGCTGTAGCAACAGACCACACACCAATAGACAAAACAAACCCGAATCGTGTACCTACCCAATCAAATATTTTCCCAAATATTGCTTGTCCGAAAGCATAGGAAATACGAAAATAATTGAAATAAGAGCATAAATTGCTTTTGTTTCATCAGCTGTATGCCCAGGATATAAATCCTTGGCTATTTCAGGCCAAAGGACACTTAATGAAGTCCGATCAATATAATTAATAATAGTAGCTATAGCAATCAATGCGACGACCCACCAACGTAATCCTTTTATTTTATATACTTATTTAATTAAACATTATAACAATATGTATAGAGCTCTCTAAAATGCTCTTTCATTTTTAGTTTTGCCATTTGAGGGTCTTTAGCTTTAATAGCTTCAAAAATAGCCTGGTGATCAGCTATTCCTCTATGCGCTAAGTCTGCATCACAAACATGGTGCTCCTTAAAGTTTGTAATAATTTCTGGAGTAACAATCAACATAAATGTATTCATAGTGCTGTTACGACAAGCCTTTGCTATTGCTAAATGAAATAACAAGTCTTCTTGTACAGCGTCTTCTCCATTAAGCACCTTTTCTTTGTATGCTTCTAACGCTTCTTCTATTTTTAGTAAATCATCATCCGTTCTCCTTAATGCAGCTAATCTTACGGTTTTTAATTCTAATAGTATTCTAGTTTCTACGAGAGATTTAAAACCTGACTTCTCTAACCTTAAAATATCGTCTATCATACCATTCATAGCAATAACACCTATATTGGCTACAAATGTTCCACTTTGTGGGATAGATTTTAAAAGACCATAAAATTCTAATTTCTGAATTGCTTCTCTTACGTTACTTCTACTTACTACAAATTTTTCTGAAAGCATTCTTTCAGAAGGTAGTTTATCTCCAGGTTCTAAATTTTTATAATTAATAAGTTCTTTAATTCCTTTAATTATTGAATCTTGGATTTTTTGATTTTCATTTTTTGTAAGCACTTCTAATTTCATTTATTCAAATTTTATAGTTTTATGACATAGTAACACTAATTATAAGAAAAACATTGTTATAAAAAAAATTAAATTAACCTTTAAACTTATTGTTAATTGTTTTGAATTATTTATTTTAATTCTAGAAATTTTAATAAACCTTTTAAACTTTAAATACTGCTAATTTTATAGTTAAAATAAATTGGTTTATAAAGAATATCTAAAACCATTTATTTTTGGTTTACCAAATTGGTTTACCAAATTGGTTTACCATTTTCAATTTTTCAAAGATATACTATTTTTTTTTACCTATAAAAAACTTTGCTAATTATTTCACTAAACTATTTTAATTTAATTAAATTGTTAAATGCAGTTTTATTGAAGATTATTCTAGTTAAAATCAGAAATATTATATTTCAATTAAAAAAAATTATTACTTAGAAATGAGTTACTAGTTCCTGTTCAACTTATCTTCTTAGTCTTATAATAAAATAAAAAGGAACACAATTTTGAAGTAAATTATCACCACAATTAATTAATTTTTCAAAACTCCATTAAACTCATAAATTATTTAATACAAAAAAACAATAAAACTAATTGGACAAATATGCTTAGGCTTAAAAATCAACACATTAAAAACATAATAAGCTGAATGACAATCCCTTAAACTAAACTCATTTCACTTAACAAACCACACAGAGCACCCTAATTACAATAAAAAAAAGAGTTGTCAAATTGTATTCAAAATAAAATTTACTTAGAAAAAAAACGCTCTATTCACTTGAATTTATAACCTATTTAATTATTAATTAAATGCCTTTTTTAAACTTGTAAATCATCAAAAGAAAGAAGTGAAATTTATAAATATGAGATTAAAAATAATGTAAATAATTGATTTTTAATGAGTCCTTTTACATCTATTTAGAAGGTAAATTAAGTGCTATTTATCATCAAAACTTCATCCTAATTGATTAGGTCAAGTAAATATTAAAATAAAATTGTAATGAGAAAAAAGCAAAAAAAATTATAGAAAAAAACTTTATACTTTTTCGAAATTATAGAAAAAGAATTAAAATTTTATAATCTGTGTATCATATCAAATTATAATTCGTAGAAATTAACCTAAATATTTTGATTTTTAAGACTAAAATAGTCTCTAAAATTACTGCAATTCAGTACCTGAATATCGTATATAAATTTGAATTTAATAGAAATATTAATTGGCTAAAAAATTTATATTTAGTAATTAATAAAGTGAATTAATCCCTAAAAATTAGTGCAAAAAAAAATTACACACATTATTTAGAAATTATAATGTGTGTAATCCATTTTATTATAGACCTATAAGTTTGTCTATATTTATTCATCAGTTGAAATAAAATAACAGCTATTTCAAAGAAGAATATTGACTTCTGAATTAAAATCCAGGAGTAATAATATCTATATTGTCTATAAACACTTCATTGCTGCTATCTACAGCGTTTAATGCTCTAGCATAAATTACAACTATATTAGATGTAGCTTTAAAAGTAAATGTGCTAGTTGTAAACGTATTTTCACTTGCAGATCCTTTACTAGAATTATAGTCATTAGTAATATTATAATACGCATCTACATTTGCATTATTTGCAGGATCTGTATTGATATCTTCTTCTGTTGTAATTTCATTATTTAAAATGAATACTTCTGTATTGATACCTTCTGCTTCAGAACGAGTATCAATTGTAAAAGAATAAACAACACCTGCCTCTACTTGTACAAGTTGATATAGACGTCTAGAGGTATTAGATAATTTAACAGCTCTAGTTTTTGAACCGTTAACATAAGAACCATCACTTGATGAACCTGGTTGCTCATTTGTACCAAAAGCTACATCTATATAGGCATTTAGAGCGGTATTGTTCCATAATGCTCTAAATGGACTATCTACGGTATTACCAGAATTATCCTCTACACTACTGTTAGGAGTCATATCCCATGCATCAGCATTATCACCTGTGTTTTTTGTAAAATCATCTGCTGTACCATTTTGAACAATTGCTTTAAAAGTAGGTTTTACCGCCCCTACAGGAACCGCCTTTGTTTCACTTTTAGAAACACCTGCTTCATTGGTTGTTGTTAAAGTTACATCATAAGTTGCTTCTGCTGGAAAAGTATGTAATGGACTCACTTCTGTTGATGTAGTTCCGTCTCCAAAATCCCAAGTATTCGTTACTGCTAAAAGTGAAGCGTCTGTAAATTGAACAGTAAGACCATTTACATCAAAAGTAAAATCTGGTACTGTTGATAAAACCAATCCTTCAATATTTTTTGAAACAGAAACTTCAACATCTAAAAAGTTGGTTGCAGTTAAAGTAGCTTCAAAAGTATCTGCAGTTTGATATATGTGAGAAGGACTAAAACTTGGGTCTTGCTCTGTATCCTCTGCGTTCCATGTTAAAGTAGATCCATCTCCAAAATTCCAAACTAATGATTTTGCTCCAGAAGTTAAATTCTCGAAAGTAACTTTTGAATCTATATTTGAAGAATTAAAATCAACAAAAATAGGTGCTACAGTTACAGAATCTACAGCTATTAAACCATCTGAACTTGTAGTAGTTAATTTTACATTGTACTCACCTCCTTTTGTGTATGTATAATCTGGATTCGCTTCTGAAGAGGTTGTTCCGTCTCCAAAATCCCAATGGTAAGAAGCCGCATCTGTAGAGTAACTTCTAAATACAATAGACATCGTATGATCTCCATTTGTGCTTGTTGTAAAAAGTGTGCTAGGTTGTATATTATTTACATTTCCTGTTGGTGGCACAAACTCCTCATATCCGCTATCGTAGCAAGATACAAGTCCCAAAAGGATTAAAGGAATAATGAAAATGCCTTTATTGATTTTTTTAATTAATTTATAATTCATAATATTAATTTTAGAATCTATTTTATTGTTTAACTATTATATCAAAAGCATCTAATCTACATTCTGTATTAGAATTAGTCAGCAAAATAATTACTGATTCATTAAGACCTGCTTCAAACGTAATAGCATGTTTTTTAAATACATCAGCTACACGCCCAACACTGCTATCTGTTCTAGAAGCAATAATGTTAGCTTCTAATTTTGATTCTGCAAGTGATGTTGCATTTGGACTGATTAAGGAAACAGTTACGTCTCCAACATTATTAGGATCTAATTCACTAAAATATGTTAACACATAAGTTGCTCCAGGAGTAACTTCTATTTCTTGATAACCTACTCTAGTTCCATCTGCAGGAAATTTAGCTGCTTGCAAGCCAGAAGGCAATACACCTAACTCAGATTTTGAATTAATCTGAAATACACTTCCCCAAGCACTACTACTAGGCGCTCTCCAAGAATCTCTACCATCTCCAGTTCCATCAAATAAAGTACCATCATCAAAACCTGGCTCTCCTATTTCTGGCACAGCAATAGTAGGAACTGCTTGACTTACTGTTATTAACTTTTCTGTATAAGCAGATTTACCTAAATTATCTGTTACTGTTAAACCAACAGTATAAGTACCAGGACCAGGAAAAGAAAATATTAATTCTTGATCTTGTAATGTAGCAGCTGGTAATTCTGAAATTTGTGTATTTAAATCAGCAACATTTTGTGCAACCTCATCAGAAACTTCATCTTTAGCTGCTTGTAATTGAACTTTTAAATCTGCAATACTAGCTTCTAAGACATCCTTTTTATCTTGATTTTCTTCGCATGGTAGTTTAAATTCAATTTTAGCAATTTCTTTTTCTAATGCTACTACGGCTGCTAATTCTCCATCTATAGACTGATTAAGAATTGGTAAATCTTTATTAATAAAAGTTACTCCATCAGACGGTGTTACTGTCCAATCGTACTGAGTACCGTTTACAGCTAAATTAGAACCAGCTTGAAAATTAATTTCATATTTAGCCCATAATTCTACATCATTACAATCAAACTCAGATGTTGTAATATCTGTTGAGTTGTAGAAAGGTGTAGGACTTGTGAAGTCTTCTAAATCACCAACTTCTGGTAAATCATTACTTACACAAGAGGTTAGAGAAATCACTGTCCCTAACACAATATACTTTAAGTTAAACAAATATTTTTTCATAATTGAGTGTTTTTTAGTATCCATCATTTTGTTTATAAAAATTAGGCAAATTATCTCTTTCTCTTTGTGGAAATGGAAGGTATTTCTTTCCACTAGTATAATTTAAACTATTGTCTGTAGAAAATTTAGATAAAACATTATCTGCTTCTCCAAACCTTATTAAATCATACATACGTTGGTTTTCATATACAAACTCAACTCTTCTCTCATCTAATAAGTCCTGTTTTGTTAAATTAACCACCTCTTCTAATCCTGCTCTTAGTCTTACTTTATTAAAAGCATCTATAGCTCTTTGGTCTGTAGTACTATATGCATTACCAAGAATAGCTTCTGCATATAACAACAACACGTCTGCGTATCTTAAAACAATCCAATCATTATCTCCAATCTCTCCATCCGTAGGATATTTTGCATTAAAAACATCAACTGTATTATTCGCTAAAAAAGCATTGTAACCTAAAGATAAAATAGAACCCGGAAATCTTACTGGTTGTAGTGTTGGATTCATTACTTCTAAGAATTCTAAAGTTGCAATATTTACACCATTAGAAGGACCTTGTAATGTCATTGCAAAACTGTGAGATTCTGAATCTGTTTCTACTTGATCTCCCAAACCACTATCGCTGGTTGCGTAATTATCACTACTAACTAAATCGTAAGCAATTGAAAAAATAACTTCGTCATTAATCTCTAAACCTCCATTATTTGACCAATCGCCATCAAGTACTGGATCTGATTCTAATTCTGATTCTGAAAAATTACCAGAAAACTGATTACCGAATACATGACCATAGTCTATAGCTAAAGTTGCATAATAATCACGGTCTGATAAACCAGCAGCTCTTTCTGTAAACATTAAATCGTAATTATATGCCTCACTATTTTCTACTACTGAAGCTAATAAAAGTTCTGCTTCTACATAGTTAGGGTTTGGTTGGCTTAAATATGCTTTTGCAGCTAAAGAAATAGCAGCTCCTTTAGAAGGACGATATCTATCTTGTTTAGCATCATTTAAATAAGCTATTGAAGTTTTAAAATCATCAATAATTTTCTCATAAACTACTGCTTCTGGTAATTGAGGATAATCTAAAGCTTCCTTTTCTGTAACATCTAATACTTTGTCTATAAAGGGAACATTTTGGTATGCTCTTACCAAGTTAAAGTGACATAAAGCTCTCATAAAATAAGCTTCACCAACAGTATATTGTTGACTTTCTGGTGCTAAAAATTTATTATCAATAATAGTATTTGCATGCTTAATAGTATGCATGTTATTAGAGTAATAAGTTGCAACATCTCCATTATTTGCATCTACATTATATGCATTAATTGCAGGAAAGTTTCCGTTTTCTGAATTTGCTCTAACATTATCTGATCTTAATTCTGTTAATAAGAATTCGTTTGCAGGAATTTTTTGATAAGAATCTAAAATCCCATTAGATAATGCAATAAATCCATCGTCTGTCTGTAGTAACTCTTCTAGCGATAGTGCTGTAGGATTACTTAAGTCTAGTTCAGTTTCACAACTTGTCAATAAAGCCATGAAAGAAAAACCAACTATTATATTTTTATATATATTTTTCATAATTATTTAAAATTGAAAGTTAATTCCTGCTGAAATTGTTTTAACCACAGGTCCATCTCCTCTTTGATAACCTGCTGTTAAAGGCGTATTCGCATTATCTGATGTTTGACCAGCTGCTTCTGGGTTAAACCCTTCATAACCTTTAGCGGTAAAGAATAATAAATTTTCTCCTGCTACATAAAATCTTAATTTATCAACATTATATTTTGATGTAAAAGATTTTGGTAATGTATACCCTAAGGTTACATTTCTTAAAGCTACAAAAGATGCATCTTGTATATGGTCATCAGTAAATCTTCTATGAACTGTTAAATCTCTATCTGGAAAATTAGATACTTCATTTACAGCAGACTCACTTGCATAATACAATTGATCTAAATCTGCAACTCTAACTTCTGCTCCATGAGATCCTTGTAATTGGAAAGAAAAATCGAAATCATATAAAGTGAAATCAGAATTAAAACCCCATTCAAAATCTGGATAAGGACTCCCTAATTCAGTTCTATCATCATCATCAATAATTCCGTCTCCATTTAAATCTTTTACATAAACATCTGCGTAATCATTATTAAATCTATTAAAAGGATTGTCTACCCATTCTAAAGGAATTTCTTTATCATATACCCATCCATAAAAAGAGGTAATTGGCTGTCCTACTTTTGCAATAAATTCTGTTGGTCTAGTATCTTGATCTATTCTAGAGATAATTTGTTCGTTATTACCTAAACTTGTTACTTCATTTCTGTTTAAAGAAAACTGACCAGAAACACTCCAACGGAAATCTTCTTTAGAAATAAGTCTAGAACTTAGTTCTAACTCTACTCCTTCATTTTTAACTTCTCCAAGGTTTTGTAACCAATTGTCTGTACCATACGCAGCTGCTGATGGAGCAAAAAGTAATAAATCTTCACTAGTTCTAATATAGTAATCTACAGTTAAGCTAAAAAGACCTCTACCAAATGTAACATCTATACCTGGGTTAAATTCTCTTAATTTTTCCCAACCTAAAATTTGATTTGCTAGAGTTGTTGCTTTTACACCAGTTGTTCCATTATAGCTAATAGTACTATAAGCCTCCTCAAATCTATAAAGAGATTCGAATATGTTATTAGATATTTGGTTAGAACCAGAAAGACCATAACTTGCTCTTACTTTTAAGAATGATATTAAGTTACTGTCTGATAGGAATTTTTCATTAGACATAACCCAACCAAAAGAAGCTGCAGGAAAAAATCCGTTTTTAGAATCTGGTCCAAATCTTGTACTAGCATCATTACGTACAGATAATTGAAACAAGTATTTTTCATCATAATTATAGTCTAATCTACCAAAAAATGAAACTAATTTTTCACTTGCATTATCAGTATATGTTGTTCCTCCGTCTGCAATAGCAATATTATTATTAAAGTCATTAGAAAAACCAACTGCTTCAGATTCTTGTCTATAGTTATCACTTTGCATATACTCAAATCCTAATACGGTATTAAAGTTATGTTTTTTATAACTCTTATCATATTTAAGTAATGATTCGAATGTATATTGATTTAACTCATCTCTTCTTTCTAATCTATAAGATTCTTGATCTCTATTTTCTTGACCATATAAATAATCTGCTTCATTACTTTTACTGTGTCTAAAATCTCCAGAAACAGTTTGTCTAAAACTAAGACCTTTTGCTAATTTAAAATCTATATAAGATGATGCGTTTAAACTTAACTTTTTCTTTGTTCTAGATCTTTCTAAATAATGTACTAAAGGGTGTACGTTTTTAGTGGTAGATAAAGTTAATCCACCAGAAGTTAAACCACTAACAACAGGAAGTCCTGTAGCTGGGTCTCTAAGAATACTTCTAGGATTGTTAGGGTCTGTAGTAAAAACATGGTCAAAAGCTCTTGAAAATCCGTAGCTTCCTACACCTAAGTTTTCAAATAATTTACCAGCATCTGTAGCAACACCAACATCTGTAGAGAAATTTGTTACATATTTTAAATGTTCTTCATTTAAATACAATGGTACATGCCCCATTTGTCTTAATGGATCTGTAAACCTTGCTGGTACTCTATTTTGATCATTATAATTTACACGGATGCTTGCTCCGTATTTTATTTTTTTGTTTTTAGATCTACTATCAATCTTAACTCTAGCATTGTACTTTTTAAAATCATCATTTAAAACAATTCCATCATCTTCTAAATAACCTAAAGATGCTGAATAACTTGTTAACTCAGAACCACCTCTAGCTGCAAAAGAATGACTTTGTATAAAACCACCATCAAAAATTTCATCTTGCCAATTTGTTTCTCCACCACCTAATGATGCAATAAACTCCATTGCTTCTAATTCTGCATAAGCACTATTATATGATCCATTATCTGCATTTGCATTATCACCAACAATTCTACCATAATTTGGGCTGTTTATTGATATTGCACTAACTTGACCTTGTAAACCATCTAACCTAGCTCTTTCTTGTGCTATTGTTTTATTAAAGTTGTTATTGTTATCAGAATATTTATAACCTGTAAATGTATTATAAGAGAATCTTGTTTGACCAGAAATACCTTCTTTTAAAGTAACTAAAATTACACCATTTGCACCACGAGAACCGTAAATAGCAACAGAAGATGCATCTTTTAAAACACTAATAGATTTAATATTATTATTATCAATAGATCCTAAAATATCTGTATCTGTTCCTAAAATTACTCCATCTACCACAATTAAAGGAGAAGAAGAACCAGTAACAGAACCAGGTCCTCTTAATGTAATCTTTGGGTCTCCACCTGCTTCAGAAGAAGTTACTTGAATTCTTAAACCGGCAACTCTACCTTTAAGAGCATCCTCTACACGGGCTAATGCTTGGTTTTGAAGATCTTCTCCAGAAACTTTAGTTAAAGCACTTGTTACGTTTTTTTGTTTTTGATTTCCATAACCTACAACTACAATTTCATCTAAAATATTAGAATCTTCGTCTAGAGCTACGTCTATTGTTTTTTGATTTGTATACGCTACAGTTTTGGTTTTAAAACCGAGGTATGAAAACTGAATGATATCTCCAGATTTAACTGTAATTTTATAATTACCATCAAAATCTGTGCTTGTTCCTTTTGTTGTTCCAACAAGGATAATGTTTGCTCCCAATATAGGCTCACCATCCGTTTTAGACATAACATTTCCCGTTACTGTAACAATTTCTTGTGCAAATCCTATTGCACTAAAAAGAAGCATTGCAATAAATACTAACTTAATTTTTAAGTTAATTGTTTTGAGTTATTTTCTTTTAAAAACATTTAATCTTACATCTATTTTTAAGATTAAAACTGCTATATTTTGATGTAATAATAACGTCTATTACCTCAATAAATCTTCTCGAAGAGATTCCCTTATTATTTCTTGTCTGAAAAATAAGAAGGTCCATCACCAGTTAAGAAATCTTCTCTTACAGGACTAAATGTATCAATTAGTTGTCCTTCTTCTAAACAAACTGCACTATGTAATAAATTAGGTTCAATATAAACCCCATCTCCTGCTTCTACAATTTGTTTTACACCGTCAATTTCAAACTCAAATTTACCAGAAACGACATAAGTAGCTTGCGTATGAAAATGTTAATGTGGCGCACCTAACGCTCCTTCTTCAAACTTTATACTAACCATCATAATTTGATTGTCGTACCCTAAAAACTTTCTTGATACTCCTCCACCAAGAACTTCCCATTCCATATCTTTTGAGATGACATACTTTTCACTAAATCTGTTCATTTTTTTCATTTTATTTATTTTTTTACTTGTAATAATAAGCACCTTTCCAACTATACTCTTTACTTTCTATTTTAATTTTATGATTTTTATCCTTAGAATTATCTTTGTTAGAAATTATAAAAATCTTGCTTGTATTCTTTGTTGTAGTAATTTCTACAGCTGTATATGCTTCTGTATCTAAAACAATTTTTAATTTTTTAATACTACTATATGCATTTAAAGCCAACTCAGAAACATAACTATAACTACCGTGAGATTCTATTACAGAAGCAAAAGTGATGTTTTGTGTATTTTTTCTTCTTACAATAAAAGAAGGTTCTTTACGTAAATTATACTCTGGGTCGTTTGCTCCTATTCTTGCTAAGATTAACTCATCATTTGCATTAGAAGCAGTTGTTAATGTATAGAATAACTCATTATTTTTCCATGAAAAGACCGTATTGTCCGCTGCAGCTTTCCCCGAAGCCTCTTTCCATAAATGTTGATATCCATTCTTTTTACCTAAAGGATTTAGTTCATTATAAGTTTCATATTCAAAATTAGTTTTCATGATATGCCCCAAATAATAATAAGGTAAATCATACTGATTTTTACTATCTGATTTTATTTTAAAAAGATCTATTGTAAATGGTCTTTGAAAGTCTTCATCTTTAATTAAAGCAAAAGTTCTAAGCATTTCTGTACCAGGATATGCATTTACTTCTGTAGCACTTAATATCTGTACATTAGGATTCTTATCATCATAAAAATATAAATCTGAATGGTGATTTGTTCCAATCTCGAATTTACCTTCAAAATGACTTTCTTCATTTACGGTAAGCGTATTATGTGCAATCGTTTGTTTTGCCCATGTTTGGTTTTCTTTTAAATAATTACCACCACCTTTTTGTTCGATATTTACAAAACGAGCTAACCCATAATCTTGTAATACTTCATTTCCGTTTTCATATAAAGAAAAAGATAATTTATCATAATGACCATGACTAGAGCCATGTGATGCATATTTATATACCAATTCTAAATTGTCGCTTCTTAAAACACCAACTCCACCTTCATCTCCTTTTTTACCATCAGATAAATTAACAGATTTTTTTGTAAAAGGTTTTTCTAACCCTTCTTTCACTCCCAACGCAATAGCTAAACCAGTATCATCTAAAACAACTCTATCTTGTTTTTTTGCAATGCTTAATAACTCTGGATTTTCACCTCCAAATTTATAAGCTATATCTACGGCAGAAACCAACGCTGCTGTATAATAAGACATTCCTTTTTGACCATCATTTAATGGAAAAAAATCTCCATCTGCATCAGACAAGTTTAACAAAGCATCTACAGCTTTTAACAATACTCCATCTTTATATTGAAATATTTTTAATTCTGGCTTAACATTGTGTAATGCTTCTGCAAAAATTAAAAATGGATACATGGCATAACGTTGGTAATAAGGTCCCTCATTATAATAACCATCAGGAGAAAAAGGTTCATCTAAATTACCAAAGAAACCTAATCTTAATCCTTCAACCTTAATAAAACCACCATCATTGTCTCTCATTCCTGTATTTAAATTATCCGTTTTTAATCCGTTTAAGGCATTGTCTAACAATTCATCGTTATCCATAACCAAAGCAATCATTCCAACAGCTACATTACCCCAAGTACTGTGGTTATGAACTCTATTAAAAAACTGTGGATTTCCTTCGGATATAAATTTAGCAAACGGAATAAATAAATCTTTTTCTAAGATGTCTCTCTCTTCTTTAGACAACCAATCGTACACACAATCATAAGCCTGTGCAGAATACACCAACCAATTAGAGTCATTTAAACATTGCCAAAACAATTTACCTCTTGCATACGACCTTGTTTGTGGGTGCACAGGTAATGTTGGATATAATTTAGCATAAGCAAACAACATATCTTTAACATAGTTTACATATTTTTCATCATTTAAAATTTGAAATAAAACTCCTGCCTTTTGAATTATTATAAAGTTTTTCTTGTGACGCTCATGCGTATAACCTCCAGATAAATCTTTAGGGATAGGAACTTGTATACCTAGCTCTATTTCTGCATCTACTTCTGCTTTTGTATCTGCCAAAGTTTTATCGAAAATAGGTACCGTACCTAGGTGCTTTCTTATATTGTCTACACCTTGTTTTGTTAAAATTAATTTAGGATGTGAACCCTCGTTTTTTAAGTTATCACTCACACTTTATGCCGTATTGTTACAGGAAAAATAAATGAAACTCATAAAAAAAAGAGCTGCTAATTTTATGCTAAATTCTTTCATATTTAGAAATCGAATTAAAATTGGTTAACCAGATTGGTGTACCAAATATATAGCTATTTAATTTTTTAACAAAATAATAGTATATAAAATAGTGAATTTAACATAACTCACCTCCTAAAACGCCTCTTTTTGTACGATTCACATTATTCTAAGTTCTTATTAGGTATTGGAAAGACAAAAAAAAAGCCCATTTATTAAATAAATGGGCTTTTAAAGTAATAATTCAAAAAACTACTCAATAATTATCTTTCTAGATCCTACCAGATCATTACTCATAACTTTTAAGACATATACTCCCTTAGATAAATGAGAAACATCTATTTTATTGTTTATTAATTTTGATTTAGAGATAACTTTCTTACCTATTAAGTTATAAACCTCTATACCTGTAATTGTTTCTTCTGATGATATTTGTAAAAAATCATTTGCTGGGTTAGGATAAATACTAATTTTTGAAGAGAAAACATCATCAACACCAGCAGTAGCTTTTTTAACAAGACTAATATTATCAAAAAACACTTCATTACTACCATCTATAGCATCTGTTGATCTTACGTAAATTACTGCCGTAGTTGTAGTTGCTATAAAGTCAAAAGTATTTGTTGTAAATGTATCGTTGGCACTTGAAGATTTTGAAGCATTAAAATCATTTTCAATTAAAAAATAAGCATCAGCATTTGCATCACGTGCAGCTCCTTCAATAAGAACATCTTCATTAACAATTTCATTATTTAAAATAAATATCTCGCTATTAATCCCTTCAGCTTCAGAACGTGAATCAATTTTAAAAGTATATTCTGCTCCTATTTCAACAGTTACCTTTTGATATAAGCGGCGACATTTTTCATATAATTTCACTCCTCTATCTCCAAGGTTTGCAAATTTATTACCATCTCCTGATGAACCTGGTTGCTCATCTCCATCACCACAATTTGTTTCTAGCCAATCTGCTAACTCTGTATTATTCCATCCAGATGGGTTGTCATCTTCATCAAATTTATAAGGACTAGCAGACGTTTCTCCTGAAACTCCTACTTCTCCCGATACTCTTCCTGCTGCTGCTGTATTTGCCGATGCATTAGTGATTACAGAACTATTTGGTGTCATATCCCAAGCGTCTGCATTATCTCCTGTATTACCAATAACCTCTTTTACATTGTCTATTTTAATTTCTTCTACACTAAAGTCATCAGCGGTACCATTTAGAACAAGATTTGTTTGTCCCAATCCAACATTCACACATAAAATAAACACCAAAAAAGCGAATAATGTGTTTGATTTGTTTTTAATTAGTAATGTTTTTTTCATAAGATAAATTTTTAAAGTGAATAAAAAATTGGTTTACCAAATTGGTTTACCAAAAATACAATAAAAATTGAATTATCAAAGTTTTTTGAAATCTATTTTAAGTATTTAATACTTAAATTGTTAAAAAAACATTTATTATAAAACAAAACCAAGTAGCTTTATTAATTTAGGACCTAAACCCCCACTTAACTTCATATAAATTATTTATAAATAAAGATTGAATTGTAATTCTACTATATTTAATACATTTAGTTCCTGTAAAACGTTATCGCTTTTTTGTTAACAGTAACTTTAATTAAATAAATTAATAATTATTATTCTTTCCAGCTATTTATGTCTTACTAAAAATAGTTTCATTTTAAGATCGATTATATTTAAAATGAAAAATCCTACAAAGCGTGAAGCCTTGTAGGATTTTTTTTATCAAAATAAGTTTGATTAATACATCAACTTCATTACTAAATTCTCTTGAGTTTTAATCTCTCCTGAATTACTTATAGTATTATTAGATTCAACATTATTTTTTGCTCCCCATAAAATAGAAACAAAATCAACCTTATTGTTTTTAAATACATTATTGGTAATGTTCACATTTACAATCCCTCTATGATTTAATAACATGCCATTTTTTTCGTTACTTCCACACTCTGTAAAAGTACTGTTAGAAACTAGTAAGTTTCCACCAATTGTAGACTCATCATAACCACCTCTGTAATAATCGATCACATTTTGTTTTACGTTTGTAAACTCACAATTATCTACCGTTAAATATTCTGTATTATAATCTCCTCTATCATTTGTTTCTTCAGACAATTCTATCCCATTTTCACAATTAGCAATTGAAGTATTTGTAAAAGTAATTTCTTCTGCAAATGTTTGTTTATAGGATTTTAACACATAATCGAAATTATTGATATCACAACCAGAAACTGTCAACCCAAAATGATTAGACATGTTTTTCTTTAAATTTGCAAAAGCTTGTTGTTTACCGTTTCCAGTAAGTACAATATTTTTAATAGTTAAAATTCCATAAGGATTCAGTTCAAACACAGGCGTATTCTCTACTCCTTCAAAAACAATTTCAGCTTTTTCATTATCCTTAGATTGAATTGTAATTGCTTTATTAATTACAATAGATTCAGATACATTATACGTACCAGGACTCAAAGCTATAATATCTCCAGAATTAGCAGAAGCTATAGTTGCTTCTAATTCTCCTTTAGCACTAGTTACAGCTAAAACATTTGGTGTTGTAGCTTCAACTACATTAGAATACCAAGATGCTCCGTATTTTGTTTTATCTAAAATTGCTGGATCTTTTAATTCGCCATTAATAGTAGCACCTATAGAATTAGCATTTTCTCTTGCATTTCCAAAAAGATCATTAGTTATCGTTTCAAAACCAAAACCTTTATAAATACCTTCATTACCAGATAGTTTAGGGATATAGATACTTTCACTTAACTTCACTAACTCAAAGTTACTTGCTTTAATTCTATTTGTATCTCCAAAATCTACCCCTTGGTTATTAATAATATTATTTTTAAATTTTACACCATCAGCTTTATCATGTTCAATAATAGGATTTTTATCGCCTTCTTTATTATAAATAACATTATTAGCTACTACAGATCTTAATGCTCTTGCAGAACGAATTTCAGATTTAGGTAAAACAGCAGCTTGCGCAATATTTGTTCCTACACCAAATTGCCAAGGAGATTTACAATTTACATAAGTATTATAAGCAACAACGATATCTGTAACTTGATTGTACCTATTTAAAGGAGATTTAGGAATACCATTCATTACAGCTAATGGACTTCTAAAATTTTCTCCGATAATATTGTAGAAATAATTGTTGATAATCCAATGTCCTGTATTTACAATTCTAATCCCTCCAAATTGTTTGTTAACTCCGTCTCCAATAAAATAATTACCATCAATAGTAACGTAATTTCCATGACGGGTTACCACAGAACCTTCACTTTTATAAAAAACATTATTTTTAATGATATTAAAATTCGTTTTACTTGAAATAATTTCAACTTCTCCATTACACTCCTCAAATAAGTTATTTGCAATAGTTGTATTACTTGGTGACATTGAAGTAAAAGTACTTCCTAATTGAATCGTTTCTCCTCTTGCTCCACCTTTTCTGGGTCTTGGACCAAAATGATTATTTATAATCTTATGGTAATTTCTAATACTTTGGTTTCCTTTTAAATCTACTCTAACAGTTGGACCTCCATTTGTTTTACCAGCAATATAGCTATTACTTAATTCGTTATGTCTTCCATAAAGTTGTACCCATAAGTTATCTTGGTCGCGTTCTAAATTGTTATAATCTAAAATAACACAATTGGTAACTTTACTATAGTTTGCTACATGATCGTCTGTAATTCTAAAAGCAATAACGTCTTTAAAAGGAGAGTAACCATTTCTAAAAAACAACCCATTTACTTCTAAATAACTACCCCCCTATTTGTAAACTAGAAACGCCTTCTATAAAAACTTTACCTGGAGTTTCTGCTTTTAATGTAATAGGATTTTCTTTTGTTCCTTCTCCTTGAAATACAATTTCAACATCTTTATATGTCCCATTTTTAACAACAATATCATCTCCTGCTTGCGCATTTTTTGCTGCCTCTAATAGTTCGGATGCATTTATTACAATAATACTTTTTGTTACTTTTTGCTGACAAGAAACAATTAGCAATAGTAAACTGATAATTAGAAGTGATTTTTTCATTTTATTTAGTTAATATGATTTGGATAATATGTTACAAAAATATCAGAGCCTGCTAACTCTAAAACTATACTGCTTAAAAATAGTATTATAAATATTCTGTAAACAAATAGAGCTCTAATAGAAAGATGTTAAATTATTTAATACAAACTATTTGAGAGAATACTACTTGGTAAACCAATTTGGTTTACCAAATATAGTTACTAATTTCCAATTGATAAAACTATTTAAGAAGAATTAATAGTTTCATAAAGAACTCATTAATTGACGTTTTATATGTTAAAACGAAATTAAGAAACTTACAGAACTTGAAAATATAATTTTAAAAGAGAATTGCAAGAGACAAATACTTATTTAATATAGCATTTTAATACTTTCGCTATTATTGAATCTTTTGTAAAGACAACAAAATACAATCCTGTAGAAAAACCACGAACATCTAATTTATGATTATTTAATCTCTTTTCTATATCCAATTTTCTGCCAGTATTGTCAAACAATGCTACTTCATCATAAGCATCTGAATCTACATTTTTGAATTCAATTTCTTTAGATGATGGATTTGGAAATAACAAAATACTTTCTGCTTTGGCTTTTAAGTCATCTACAGAAAGTAAACCTGTGATTTCTTCTATGCTAAAATCTGCATATTTTACTATCTCATCCTGCAAATCTTGTTTATTATTTAAACTTCTATAAATACCCCATTTTGGTCTTGCAAATTCGGTTCCATCTTGCCAAGTATCTAATGGACTATTAGAATAACTAAATATTTTCTCATTATTAGAAAGGTTTCTAATTTCTACAGAATAGCTACCTATATCATCAAATTTAATATATTCTCTTACTTCTACCCAATTACCTTTAAACAAATCTAGGTTTGCAGTTTTTAAAGTGTTTTGTTCATTGGTAGCTGTATACCTTAATTCTAATTTATCCGGATTACCCTTTCTTAAAGTAAAAGAAATCATTGGTATAGATGCATAAGCACCACCAACAGCTTTTATTTGATGAATATGCGTAAAACTAGCGGAAGGTTTAAAGGTATCACTTAACCTAAATTTCCACTTATATTCTACAGTTTCACCTTTCGTTGCTTTTAAATTATCAGGAGAATCAGCATATGTTTTTATTTCATTACGTTGTCTATCAAATTTCTTACAACGATCATTATCGGGTGTTACATGAATGTGAAAACGAAAAACATTTATGTTTAATTCCGAATCAAAAACTTCGTCTATATGGTTACCAAAATCTGTATGATTACAATCAGGTGTCTCTACAACACTCCTATTGGGATTGGCTAAAATAGCGTTTATCAACTCATAAGTATTTCCAGGACCGTCTGCACGCAATACAACCTGACTAGATATTGATTGTGAGAATAAAATAATACAAATAATTATCGAAAAATATTTTTTTTTATACATCATAAAATGAATTTAATGCTTTAAACCAATGTTATCAATATCATTATTTGCTTTTAAAAGTGGAGATTTATCACTTGGAATAAAAAGTGCATTATCTTCCCATTTAGGATTTTTATAAATTAAATTTTCCTTTTTAGCGTTTTCACTTGTTTTAACAAAACCACTGTTATGAATTAAGCAATTAACAATCCTATTATTAGAACCTTTTAAAGAAACCGGTGTTATAACTTTATAACTATCTTCGAAAATAGAGTTAGAAATAAGTACATGACCAATTCCTTCTGCTCTAATCATTTTACCTTTTTCATCATTATAAACATTACTAAAGATAGAGTTATTAATAATTAAATTACCTCCAGGAATTTCTGGAGATAATGTTTTTCTAAAATAATTAATTGCTGATTCTTCTATATTTTTAAAAACAGTGTTATCAATAATAATATTATTTGCATTGTATTGCTCCATAATATCTTTATCGTAAGATAAATTTAAACCTCTATAATTATTTTCAAATCTTGAATTTACAAAACTTAAGGTATCTGCTTTTGTACCATTATAGGCTTTAAAAACACTACCTCCATTTTTATTTGTAAAGTTTTGAAATATTATATTATCTACAAATAAATTATAAAGTCCACCTTCTTTTATATCTGGAGAAACAATAGCATATTTAAGATTAGAATTTTCACCATCCAAAACTGCATTACTAATATTTAAAGAAACACCTTCATTAACTCTAAATAAATAGCTAATTGGTTTTTCTAAATTTTTTGATGCCGTGATAATAGTAGCACCACCTTTATCACCAAGAATTGTAATATTTTTTGATACTTTAATTGATTTTTCAAGTAGATATTCTCCTGTTTTTAAATTTAAAACAGATCCAGGAGAAGCTTTATCAATTGCTTTTCTTAAAGTTTCTAAACCAGGTTCAACTGTAGTTTCTTCTGCTTTTATAATAGGCGCTACAATAGCAGGAGTCCACCCAGGACCTGATCTTAGTTTTAGAGCTCTAGGTAAATTATTTGCATCTAGATTAAATGATCCAGCATTAAAAACCTCTCTTATACTATTATTAATATCTTTTTCAAAACTGTTACTATTTTTAGTTACAACTAATAAATCCTTATTACTTGCCGTTGGTATAGGAAAAGAACCTATTTCTTTCCACGAGATTTTTGTTACATCAAAACCATTTATAACTTGGGGTGTAATCGCATCTAAATAGTTATTGTTAAAAGTAATTCCAGAAACATCATCTATAAATAAAATGTTCTCACCTGGCTTATCATTAAATATTAAATTATTTGAAAAATTAGTGTTTATAGGTGCCAATGTTTTTTCTTCATCTTTACCTTCTCCAAAGGATATTGGCCCTGAGTTAATAATTGTATTATTCTGAATATCTACATTCTTTACTTGTTCATATCGATTTAAAGGAGAATTAAGCACTCCATTCATCAATACAATTGGACCTCTATATCCATCTCCCAAAAGACCTACAAAAAAATTATTTCTAATAATATGATTAGAATTAATAACTCTAACTCCACCAGTTTTAGAAACTCCATTTCCTGAAAAACATTTCGTTCTACTAAAGCATTATCACCATGTCTTAAGGTTAATGCACCTTGACTACCTATAAATAAATTATCTCTATAAATGTTATCGCCAGATTTATTAGAAATAATCTCTATTTCACCATCACAATTGGCAAAGACATTTCTTTCTACCAATGTCTTAGAAGATTTTTTAGAGTTAGTACTCGTACCTATTCTAATTGTTTCACCTCCGTTTTTACCTAAATCAGGTCTTGTTCCAAAAAAATTATTATCAATTCTATGATTATTTTCTACATGCTCTTCACCTTTAAGCCAAACAACCAACGTAGTTCCTTCACTTATTTTACCTGTAAAATTATTATGATCTACTCGGTTATTTTTACCCCAAATATCTACCCAATGGTCTTTTAAATTTTCTTTAGAATTAAAGTAAGAAATTGTAGAATTTGTTAAGCGACAGTTATTAGCGAATATTTTAGAATCTTTTCTAAATTGAACAACAGATTTATAGGTTGTATTACCATCTTTAAACCACAAACCACTTACAATTATAAATTCCCCATAAATATTTAAAGTAGAATTACCTGTAATTATTACTTCTCCTGGAGTTTCAGCTTTTATCAGAATTGGATTTCCTTCTTCTCCTTTTCCGTAAGCATTCAATTCTACATCTTCCCAAACTCCATTTTTTAAAACAATTATATCACCTGGTTTAGCCGATTTAATCGTGGTATTATATTCTAGTAATATTAGAAACTAAAACTTCCTGAGCATGGAGATTAATATTAGTGAATGATAAGATGAATATAAAGAATAAGACTAACTTTTTCATAAATAGAAATTATAATTAATATAGTTATAATCAAAAAGGGAACCACTTTTTTTTAACAAGTTTTGATGTCTTGTTTAAAATTGGTAAACCAATTTAGCTAACCAAATATACGTATTTTTATTAAATAAAAAAAAATGGAAAGGAGAATCAGAAATTTAAAAAAATCAAATGAAATTTAATTTTATCAATCAAATGAAATATGCGGTATTAATGAATTAAAAAGATATAATAGTTACTTCTATTTCAAAACAACTCTTCTTCATAAAGAAAGTACGCAAGTTGATATTAAAAAAATAAATATAAGTAAAAAGATAAGATGAAAAACGTTTACAACTTTTATAATAAATCCTTAACATTTTCTAAAGGATGTTAAAATAGCTAAATAGTTCCAAAATATTTAACCTTAAATATTTTGGAATGATTACCTCTAATAAACTTTTAAGCATATTAATGCAAAAATTGAAATTAAATACTAGAATTCCTTCTTTTCTATCCAATACTATGGATGATGTATTGCGAAGACAAAAAGGAAGTAATTACAACCAAATAATACCAATACAACTAACAATAACCCCAGTCCAAGTAAGATTATAAGGTAAAAACAGCAGAAATTAATGATACCTTTTTGCAGTATGTCTAATACAAATAAACCATTTAAATTTAGAGCAAAAAAAAACCTCAATTCATAAGAATTGAGGTTTAGGATCTTGATTTCTCAAGATTAAAGAAAGGCGGCGACCTACTCTCCCACATAAATGCAGTACCATCGGCGCGATTGGGCTTAACTTCTCTGTTCGAGATGGGAAGAGGTGAGCCCCAATGCTATAACCACCCTAAAATTTTCAGCTAAATTTATTTAACTGTATAAGTTAACATATGGTAAAATAATATCTAAATCGTCTAATAAATAAAGAGTCTATGCTCCCGCCTTTCGGCGGGAAGCGTACATAAGTCTATGGGTTATTAGTATCACTTGGCTATGACATTACTGCCTTTACACCTATGACCTATCAACGTTGTAATCTCCAACGACCCTTTAAAGAAATCTCATCTTGTGGTGGGTTTCGCGCTTATATGCTTTCAGCGCTTATCCCTTCCCGACGTAGCTACCCTGCTATGCTTCTGGCGAAACAACAGGTACACTAGAGGTCAGTCCAACTCGGTCCTCTCGTACTAGAGTCAGATCCACGCAAATTTCTAACGCCCACAGCAGATAGAGACCGAACTGTCTCACGACGTTCTGAACCCAGCTCGCGTGCCACTTTAATGGGCGAACAGCCCAACCCTTGGGACCTTCTCCAGCCCCAGGATGTGACGAGCCGACATCGAGGTGCCAAACCCCCCCGTCGATATGAGCTCTTGGGGGAGATCAGCCTGTTATCCCCGGAGTACCTTTTATCCTTTGAGCGATGGCCCTTCCATGCGGAACCACCGGATCACTATGCTCTTGTTTCCAACCTGATCGACCTGTATGTCTCTCAGTCAAGCACCCTTATGCCATTGCACTCTACGTACGGTTACCAAGCGTACTGAGGGTACCTTTAGAAGCCTCCGTTACTCTTTTGGAGGCGACCACCCCAGTCAAACTACCCACCAAGCACTGTCCTCATCTCTGAGTTAGACTCTAGATAAGCAAAGGGTGGTATTTCAAGGACGACTCCACAACGCCTAGCGACGCTGCTTCGATGTCTCCCACCTATCCTACACATTACTTATCCAAAGCCAATACTAAGCTATAGTAAAGGTTCACGGGGTCTTTTCGTCCCGCTGCGGGTAATCGGCATCTTCACCGATACTACAATTTCACCGAGCTCATGGCTGAGACAGTGTCCAGATCGTTGCACCATTCGTGCAGGTCGGAACTTACCCGACAAGGAATTTCGCTACCTTAGGACCGTTATAGTTACGGCCGCCGTTTACTGGGGCTTCATTTCAGATCTTCGCCGAAGCTAAACCCTCCACTTAACCTTCCAGCACCGGGCAGGTGTCAGGCCTTATACATCATCTTTCAATTTAGCAAAGCCCTGTGTTTTTGATAAACAGTCGCCTGGACCTTTTCACTGCGGCCCATCCGAAGATGGGCGACCCTTCTCCCGAAGTTACGGGTCTATTTTGCCTAGTTCCTTAGCCATGAATCTCTCGAGCACCTTAGAATTCTCATCCCAACTACCTGTGTCGGTTTACGGTACGGGTTCTTATAATCTGAAGCTTAGAGGTTTTTCTTGGAAGCCCTTAGGCACACTATCCAATTGTCCGAAGACGCTTGGTACTATCACATTTCACCTAAATCTGCGGATTTACCTACAGTTCTAATAGCTACATGTTTCAACGAACTATTCCGTCAGTTCGCGCTGCTTTCATTACTCCGTCACCCCATCGCAATTATAAGAAGTACAGGAATATTAACCTGTTATCCATCGACTACTCCCTTCGGATTCGCCTTAGGACCCGACTAACCCTCAGCTGATTAGCATCGCTGAGGAAACCTTAGTCTTTCGGTGTGGGGGTTTCTCGCCCCCATTATCGTTACTTATGCCTACATTTTCTTTTGTAAACACTCCAGCATACCTCACAGTACACCTTCTACGCTGATTACAATGCTCCCCTACCACTAACTTATATTTCAAAGTTAATCCATAGCTTCGGTAATATGTTTATGCCCGATTATTATCCATGCAAAATCGCTCGACTAGTGAGCTGTTACGCACTCTTTAAATGAATGGCTGCTTCCAAGCCAACATCCTAGCTGTCTAAGCAATTTCACCTCGTTTTTTCAACTTAACATATATTTGGGGACCTTAGCTGATGGTCTGGGTTCTTTCCCTCTCGGACATGGACCTTAGCACCCATGCCCTCACTGCTGAGAAACATTTTATAGCATTCGGAGTTTGTCAGGAATTGGTAGGCGGTGAAGCCCCCGCATCCAATCAGTAGCTCTACCTCTATAAAACTTTTACTCAACGCTGCACCTAAATGCATTTCGGGGAGTACGAGCTATTTCCGAGTTTGATTGGCCTTTCACCCCTACCCACAGGTCATCCAAAGACTTTTCAACGTCAACTGGTTCGGTCCTCCACTGTGTGTTACCACAGCTTCAACCTGCCCATGGGTAGATCACTCGGTTTCGCGTCTACTACTACTAACTAAAGCGCCCTATTCAGACTCGCTTTCGCTACGGCTCCTTGACTTAATCAATTAACCTTGCTAGAAACAGTAACTCGTAGGCTCATTATGCAAAAGGCACGCCGTCACAACATAAATGCTGCTCCGACCGCTTGTAGGCGTACGGTTTCAGGTTCTATTTCACTCCCTTACTTAGGGTTCTTTTCACCTTTCCCTCACGGTACTAGTTCACTATCGGTCTCTCAGGAGTATTTAGCCTTACCGGATGGTCCCGGTGGATTCATACAGGATTACTCGTGTCCCGCACTACTCAGGGTACCACTATCTATAATTCGCTTACTTTTACGGGACTATCACCCTCTATGGTCAGTCTTTCCAAACTGTTCTAATTCACTTATCTTCGAATATCGTGGCCCTACAACCCCTATTTTGCCGTAACAAAATAGGTTTGGGCTAATCCGCGTTCGCTCGCCACTACTAACGGAATCACTATTGTTTTCTCTTCCTCCGGTTACTTAGATGTTTCAGTTCACCGGGTTTACCCCTATTGCTAGGTGACATGTCTTCAACATGACGGGTTGCCCCATTCGGAGATCTACGGATCAAAAGGTATGTGCCCCTCCCCGTAGCTTTTCGCAGCTTATCACGTCCTTCGTCGTCTCTGAGAGCCTAGGCATCCGCCATACGCCCTTACTTAACTTATTGTACTTTTTGCTACAGTGTGTTGCCACACTATAATGAACTCTTTTATATTTTTATAAAAAAATTTTTGATTAGATAAATCTAATCGTTCTCTATCTATTTGATTCTTACGATATCATTTTACCAATATGTCAATGAACTTGTGGTGAGTCACCACTGACAATTTAAATCATCATTAGTGCTCTCCTGCAATAATCTAGAGATAATATACATCATCTCCAGGCATTGCCTGGTGGAGAATATCGGAGTCGAACCGATGACCTCTTGCGTGCAAGGCAAGCGCTCTAGCCAGCTGAGCTAATCCCCCATTATGAAATTCAGAATAAATCCTAAATTATGAATGTAGAATCCTCTTACTTCCAGAATTTCCTTAGTATTTTGCTTTTTGTAGTCCCGGGCAGACTCGAACTGCCGACCTCTACATTATCAGTGTAGCGCTCTAACCAGCTGAGCTACGAGACTATAATAGCTTAAAATACTTATATTATAAAATTAACAGCAAAGAGTAAAAATGACCTTTTTTTGTAACTCACCATCTTTCTCTAGAAAGGAGGTGTTCCAGCCGCACCTTCCGGTACGGCTACCTTGTTACGACTTAGCCCTAGTTACCAGTTTTACCCTAGGCGGCTCCTTGCGGTGACCGACTTCAGGCACTCCCAGCTTCCATGGCTTGACGGGCGGTGTGTACAAGGCCCGGGAACGTATTCACCGGATCATGGCTGATATCCGATTACTAGCGATTCCAGCTTCACGGAGTCGAGTTGCAGACTCCGATCCGAACTGTGATATGGTTTATAGATTCGCTCTCTGTTGCCAGATGGCTGCTCATTGTCCATACCATTGTAGCACGTGTGTGGCCCAGGACGTAAGGGCCGTGATGATTTGACGTCATCCCCACCTTCCTCACTACTTGCGTAGGCAGTCTCGTTAGAGTCCCCATCATAACATGCTGGCAACTAACGACAGGGGTTGCGCTCGTTATAGGACTTAACCTGACACCTCACGGCACGAGCTGACGACAACCATGCAGCACCTTGTAATATGTCCGAAGAAAAAACTATCTCTAGTCCTGTCATACTACATTTAAGCCCTGGTAAGGTTCCTCGCGTATCATCGAATTAAACCACATGCTCCACCGCTTGTGCGGGCCCCCGTCAATTCCTTTGAGTTTCAGTCTTGCGACCGTACTCCCCAGGTGGGATACTTATCACTTTCGCTTAGTCACTGAGCTAATGCCCAACAACTAGTATCCATCGTTTACGGCGTGGACTACCAGGGTATCTAATCCTGTTCGCTCCCCACGCTTTCGTCCCTCAGCGTCAGTACATACGTAGTAGACTGCCTTCGCAATCGGTATTCTGTGTAATATCTATGCATTTCACCGCTACACTACACATTCTATCTACTTCCATATGACTCAAGTCAACCAGTATCAAAGGCAGTTCCATAGTTGAGCTATGGGATTTCACCTCTGACTTAATTGACCGCCTGCGGACCCTTTAAACCCAATGATTCCGGATAACGCTCGGACCCTCCGTATTACCGCGGCTGCTGGCACGGAGTTAGCCGGTCCTTATTCTTACAGTACCGTCAAGCTGGTATACATACCAGTGTTTCTTCCTGTATAAAAGCAGTTTACAACCCATAGGGCAGTCTTCCTGCACGCGGCATGGCTGGGTCAGAGTTGCCTCCATTGCCCAATATTCCTCACTGCTGCCTCCCGTAGGAGTCTGGTCCGTGTCTCAGTACCAGTGTGGGGGATCTCCCTCTCAGGACCCCTACCTATCAAAGTCATGGTAAGCCGTTACCTTACCATCTAACTAATAGGACGCATAGCCATCTTTTACCAATAAATCTTTAATTAAAACTCGATGCCAAGTCTCAATACTATGAGGTATTAATCTTCATTTCTAAAGGCTATCCCTCAGTAAAAGGTAGGTTCTATACGCGTTACGCACCCGTGCGCCGGTCGTCATCTGTGCAAGCACAATGTTACCCCTCGACTTGCATGTGTTAAGCCTGCCGCTAGCGTTCATCCTGAGCCAGGATCAAACTCTTCATTGTATATTGTAAATATTATAATGAATAAGTTTCAAAAGAATTTGTTTAAATAAATCTAAACATGGTTATTCTACTCTTTAATTACGCTGTCAATTTCAATATTTTCAATGAACTTCTTAAATCTTGCACTCCCTGTATTTAAACAGGTATTTAAAATTCAATTTGTAGAAACGTTAGAATCGAACTAACTGACTTTTTCTAATAGTCATTCCAAATTTTCTATGATTGTTTTTCGCTGTATTTCTTAGCGGCTGCAAACATACAAACTATTTCTAATCTGACAATAAAAAAATAAACTTTTTTTTATTTTAATTTGCTAGTAAAAAGCATGAACGTTTTGCCGAAAATTTCGGATTGCAAACATACAACGTTTTTCACAAACCAACCTCATAAAAATTAAAGTTTTTTTTTATTCGTTTTCACAAACTTATCGATTTAACTCCTTAACTTTCACTCGATTTACAACTCCTCAATGAACTAAACTAACATCCCTATATTGCTGTTAGCGGGTGCAAACTTACAACTCATTTTTAACCTAACAACTATTTTTTTACCTTTATTTTAATTTAATTTTACACATGCTTTTAATGAGCTTGTTTTGAATGATTTATAAGCTATATTTTTTTAAATGTTTTTTAGAGGGTTTATCCGTTTGTTGATGGACTGGAGTATTTCTTGGTATTTTGCTATAGAAAGTATTAAATACAGTAAGTTTTGTTGGTTGGTTTTTCTTTTAATTTTTAAAAATTAGCACGTATAGTATGTCTATTAAATTACTTTATCGGAAATTTTATTTGGGTAATTATTCGTGTTAGGGATAGAAACGGCATCCTTTTGTGAAGCATGAAGCAAAAGATATAGTGGAAAGCCCGACCTTTTTATCTAAAAACTGCTTTTAAATTGAATGAATGTCTTTATATATAATCTGAACTATCTTAGAATTGACTTAAAAAAGGGAACACCCAAAAGAAAAACAGATCTTTAAACAAACGAAATAATCTGTACTGAAATTGTTATTCATAATAAGTACATATATATATTGTATGAAATATTGTTTTCTAATATCTTTGCATTCTCAAATATTAGACATTAAATGATTAAAATTACATTACCTGACGGAACGATTAAGGAGTTTGCTGTAAACAGTACTCCGATGGATGTTGCAAAAAGCATTAGTGAAGGGTTTGCTAGAAACGTAATATCTGCAAATTTTAACGACGTAACTGTTGAAACCACTACTCCATTAACCACGGATGGGTCTTTAATCTTATACACGTTTAATGATGATGGCGGGAAGAAAGCTTTTTGGCATTCATCTGCACACGTTTTAGCAGAAGCTATCTTAAGTTTTTATCCGAAAGCGAAGTTAACAATTGGACCTGCTATTGAAAATGGTTTTTACTATGATATTGATTTAGGAGATGATGTTATTTCTGACAAGGATTTTTCTAGTATAGAAAAGAAGTTTTTAGAAATTGCTCGTGGAAAACATGAGTTCTCTTTGCGTTCTGTTTCTAAAGCAGATGCTTTGTCTTTATATAAAGCAGAAAACAATGAATATAAGGTTGAGTTAATTGAAAACTTAACGGACGGAGAAATTACATTTTGTGATCATAGTGACTTTACAGATTTATGTAGAGGAGGGCACATACCGAATACAGGTATTATAAAGGCTATCAAAATAATGAGTGTTGCTGGAGCTTATTGGCGAGGTGACGAAAAAAACAATCAGTTAACACGTGTTTACGGAATTAGTTTCCCAAAGCAAAAGTTACTAACTGAGTATTTAGAATTATTAGAAGAGGCTAAAAAACGTGACCATAGAAAACTTGGTAAAGAGTTAGAGTTATTTACTTTTTCTCAGAAAGTTGGTGCTGGTTTACCTTTATGGTTGCCTAAAGGTGCTGCTTTAAGAGGTCGTTTAGAAGATTTCTTAAAAAAGGCACAGAAAAAAGCGGGTTACGAAATGGTAATGACGCCACATATTGGGCAGAAAGAATTATATGTTACTTCTGGGCATTATGAAAAATATGGAGCAGACAGTTTTCAGGCAATAAAAACGCCTAAAATGGATGAGGAATTTTTATTGAAGCCTATGAACTGCCCACATCACTGTGAAGTTTATAACTTTAAACCTTATTCTTATAAAGATTTACCAAAACGATTTGCAGAGTTTGGTACAGTATACAGATATGAACAAAGTGGTGAGTTACATGGTTTAACTCGTGTTAGAGGTTTTACGCAAGATGATGCACATATTTTCTGTACACCAGAACAATTAGATCAGGAATTTAAAGACGTTATAGATTTAGTTTTATATGTTTTTGGTTCTTTAGGTTTTGAAGATTTTACAGCACAGGTTTCTATTAGAGATAAAAGTAACCCAGATAAATATATTGGTGATACTGAAACTTGGGAAATTGCAGAAAATGCAATTATAAGTGCAGCAACAGATAAAGGTTTAGATTTTGTGATTGAAGAAGGTGAAGCAGCCTTTTATGGCCCTAAATTAGACTTTATGGTAAAGGACGCTTTAGGCAGAAGTTGGCAACTTGGAACGATACAAGTTGACTATAATTTACCAAAACGTTTTGATTTAACTTATAAAGGGGCAGATAATCAACTACACAGACCTGTGATGATTCATAGAGCACCTTTTGGTTCTATGGAGCGCTTTATTGCCGTATTGCTAGAGCATACGGGAGGTAACTTCCCTCTTTGGTTAACTCCAGAGCAGGTTATCTTATTGCCAATCAGTGATAAATATCAGAAATATTCAGAAAAAGTTTTAAAATCGTTAGAAAATTCCGAAATTCGCGCCCTGGTAGATAACCGAAGTGAGAAAACTGGTCGTAAGATTAGAGACGCCGAAGTTAGCAAGGTACCATTTATGGTAATTGTAGGAGAAAAGGAAGAACAAGATGGCACAGTTTCTGTAAGAAGACATGGAGAGGGTGATATTGGTACCTTTACAATTGAAGAATTTATTTCTTTAATTAAAACAGAAGAAAGTAAAACATTGAAGAATTTTTAATTAATTTTGAAATTCGTCTAGAAAATAAAAAGGTTGGAAAACAACCATTAGTTAAATTTAAAATATATAAGTCATAGCA
Source organism: Polaribacter atrinae (assembly GCF_038023995.1). Taxonomy (NCBI): domain Bacteria; kingdom Pseudomonadati; phylum Bacteroidota; class Flavobacteriia; order Flavobacteriales; family Flavobacteriaceae; genus Polaribacter; species Polaribacter atrinae. The sequence goes on along the minus strand of NZ_CP150660.1, from coordinate 3,038,856 downwards.
ATTCGTAGAAGCAGGTCAAGAAGACCGTTAAGAGTAATCAAAGAAGATCAACATAGAATTAATGAGAAAATAAGATATGTTGACGAAGTTCGTCTTGTGGGCGATAATATAGAAGTTGGTGTATATCCTTTAGATAAAGCTAAAGAATTAGCCAAAGAGCAAGAATTAGATTTGGTTGAAATATCACCAAAAGCTAAGCCTCCTGTTTGTAAAATTATTGATTACAAGAAGTTCTTGTATGAGCAGAAAAAACGTGAAAAAGTTTTAAAATCGAAAGCTACAAAAGTGACGATTAAGGAAATACGTTTTGGACCTCAAACTGATGAGCATGATTATGAATTTAAAAAGAAACATGCTCTTAAATTCTTACAAGAAGGTGCTAAATTAAAAGCATTTGTATTCTTTAAAGGACGTTCTATTATATTTAAAGAACAAGGTCAAATTTTATTATTAAAATTAGCCCAAGAATTAGAAGAATACGGTAAAGTAGAACAGTTACCAAAATTAGAAGGTAAACGTATGATTATGTTTATTGCTCCTAAAAAAGTAAAATAAAAAAGTTTTTAAAGTTTTAAAATTTTTAAGATTCTTAAAGTTTTGTATATACTTAACTATAAGATTTTAAAAATTATAAC